>JBDTWH010000216.1:0-14835 GCA_040006795.1 Actinomycetota bacterium
AGATCGCCGACCCGGACACCCGCATCGCCTCGGCCTACCGGGTCTACGGGATCCCAGCCCACTTCTTCATCGACAAGGCCGGCATCCTCCGCATCACCAAGACCGGCGGCCAAAGCCCCGAACAGATGGCCGCAGCACTCACCGAGATCAGTGGATAACTGTAGGCCGTCTCTATCCCAGATGTGCCGACAGACAGATAAGACTCGTGCTTTCCGCTTGCCAGACCATACCCCCCAGGGGTATGGTCTGAACCTGGTCGTTCCCGGTTTCGCGTCACCGGTGGCAGTTCGGACCAGCAGACAGGAGGGTTCAAGATGACTTCAGCCAATGTCACTGCGGTTGCCGTGACAGCTCAGGTGCCCCTCGCCCAGTCGCCCGCGGCGCTGCTGGTCGCAACCGACATCGAGAAGTCGTACCGGAGCGGGCTGTGGCCGCTGCGGCACCGTCAGGAGGTGCTGCGTAACGCCACCTTCAGCCTGTTTCCCGGTGAGGTGGTGGGCTTGGTCGGGGAGAACGGGGCCGGCAAGAGCACTCTGATGAAGATCATCGTCGGTGCAGAGGCGGCCGATGCCGGGACGGTGAGCCGCACCGATCACTTCGGGTACTGCCCGCAACAACCCCTTGTCTACCCCCGGCTCACCCCCGACGAGCACTTTGAGCTCTTCGCACACGCCTACCGGATGACCGACGAAGAAGCCCGCACGTCCCGCCGGGGCATCTACGAATCGCTCGGTTTTGCCCGTTATGCGAACACCCGGGCCGACCAGCTGTCGGGGGGCACCCTGGCGAAGCTCAACCTCGGCCTCGCACTGCTCGCGGACCCCGACCTGCTCCTCCTGGACGAGCCGTATGCCGGGTTCGACTGGGACACCTACCAGAAGTTCTGGGGCTTGGTCGCCGACCGTCGCCGCGCCGGTCGAAGCGTCCTGATCGTCAGCCACTTCCTCGCCGACGAAGACCGGTTCGACCGCATCGTCGATCTCAAAGACGGGAGGGCGGTGTCACGGTGACCACGCTGGTGTTCGTCCGCCGATTCCTCAGCGACTACGCCCGCAACCCGGTCAACCTGTTGGTGCTCGCCGTGGTCCCGGTCGTCTTCGTGGTCGTCGTGGCCGGCAGCCTGTCCGATTTTGCGAAGCTGCTAGGCGGCGCAGGCCCCGCCGTGGCGACTGTGACTGCCGCTTGGGCGGCGGCATTTGTGGCAGGTATCGCGATGTACTTCCAGACGGCCACGACTCGCGATACCGACCGGCGTGTGGTCATCGCCGGACTCCCGGCTCCCAGCCTTGTGCTTGCCCGGCTCCTCACCGGCCTTATCCTGGCGGTACTCGCCAGCACAACCGCGCTGGTCGCGCTCGCCGTACGCACCGGCATTGACAACCCAGTCGCGGTCATCGGCGGGACCTTGATGTCCGCAGTCATCTACATCGCGATCGGCGCCACCGTCGGCGTGCTGGCCCGCAACCCCATCAACGGCACCGTCATCGTCCTGTTCGTCTGGATCCTCGATGTCTTCTTCGGCCCCGCCATCGGCGCAGCCGACCGGGTTGCCACGCGCGTCCTTCCGAGCCACTTCCTCACCCTGTGGATGGTCGACCTGCCCTCGGGCCACAGCAGCCATCTCGCAGATCTGGGCTGGGCCCTGGCCTGGACGCTCACCGCCGTGCTCACCTCATGGACGATCGTCGTCACTCGAACCCACCGAGCCCGCGGACGCGTCCACGGGCGTACCCGGGCACGAACCGGGCAGCTCGGTGCCGCAACCCAAATGGCCTGGCGCGACGCCCGCCGCAACCCAGCCCAGTGGGCGCTTTTCGCCCTCGTGCCGGTCGTGTTCGTCCTCGGCTCCGAGGTCATCACGCCAAACAAACCCATCATCCTCAACCTCGAAGAACATGGCCGTCGAATCGTGCGATCGCTCCCGATGCCCGATGTTCACGCCGCCACCATGGCTCCCCTGGCCGTCGCCTCGCTCGCCGCCCTGATCGGGCTCTTCGTCCTGTTCGACGGCCGCGACAGCGATCACCGCGTCGCCCTCGCCGGTCTGAGTCCGAACGCACTGCTCGGCGCCCGCCTGGGCGTGCTCGCTCTGACCGCGCTCGCGGCGACCGCGGCGTCCATGGCCACCACCGCTCTGGTCTTCCAAGCCGCTCGGTGGCCCACCTATGTCGCAGCCAATATCCTCATCGCCATCACCTACGCCCTCGTCGGCGCGGGGCTCGCCAAGATCTTCGGTCGAGTTGGCGGCGTGTTCATCGCGTTTTTGTTGCCCTTCCTTGACATTGGCATCGTCCAGAACCCGATGCTCCACCCCACCCCAACGACGCTGGCTATGTGGCTGCCCGGATACGGCGCGTCCCAGGTGCTGATCGACGGAGCGTTCACCAGTGGCTTCGACCAGACGCTGCCACTGCTCGTCGGTGTGGCCTGGCTCGTGTTCCTCAGCGTCGTCGTCGCTCTGACCTACCGCCGTACTGTGAGTCCCTCGGCGACGCGCAGGCCCGAGGCGCCAGGACGTCACCTCGACGGCGCGGCGGCGGTCAGGTCAAGTCACGTGAGAGCTGTTCAATCGGCAGTCCGTGTCCGAACCGGGCAATCGCCTCTCGATGCCGGTGCAGCTCCCCATATAACAGGTACCGGACGTGCAGGTCGCAGACCCAACTGAAGGCGGGTCGGCGAAGTTGCGCCCGATCTTCCTCACGCGAGTCCGGCGCCACCAAGTACAGGCCTCGGGCGATGCCAGGCTCTCCGGACAGGGCTAGGTCGAGCATCCTCACGATGCCCGGATAGATCGAGGAGGTGTGCTCACCTCCGAGCAGCGCGGATGTGTCCGCCCACTTCGAGCCAGAGCACGGAGATCAATCCAATGGCGTCAGCGGCCAGCCCGCCGGAGACCTGGGACTGCAGCGAGGTCCACAGCCGCGAGGGGATCCTGGCCATCAACGACGCCGTCCGGGATCAATTGTCCAACGACTTGGGAGCAATGGTCGGGCTGATGTTCGACATCGGCAGCGGGCGGTCCACGGCCCGCCGCTGCCCGGGGACGACATGGGCGCCGCGCGTGCCGCTTGGCGGACTGAGTTGATCAGTGCCCGCGCATGGACAGGTACTCGTCCCACTTGCCGAGCTTGACCCGGGACCCGGGACCCGGTCAGGGCGTCATAGCCATTGACGATCGCGGTGTTGAGTGGCGGCATCAGGGTCGGGTGAAGGAAGTACAACAAGTTGGCCGCCGGATTGGCGGGCCATGACGGCTCGCCACCCCGTCGTATCCACGACGATGGAGGTCCGCACCCGCCGGGCGCCGAGTAGGAGCGTGCCGTCGGGCTCGCGGCCGCCGAACGGGGCGGCGGCGCTTTCAACGTCGTAGCGCCGGTCAACGAGGATAGCGCGCAACCTCCGGTAGCCGAAGGTGGCGAACGGGTAGTCGGGCCGAAACGCGATGCGCCGCCCGGCAGCGTTGATCGTGATCGTGGGATGGATCTGCTCGAGCGCGTCGATGGCGTCGGGACGCTCCACCACCGCGAGCAGCGTCCCACAAGCCGAGGTCTGCCCGCGCTGCGAGTCGTCGGTAAGGTGTCGCCCGACGCCAGTGGGGGCAGTTCCGAGCCGCCGCGCGCGAGCACGTGTGTCCCATGACGTCGAAAAGCCCCACCAGGTCGAGGCCAGCATTTGACGCCGCATTGCGACTCGCCGTGACCAGAGCCGCCGCAGGCCGTGCACCGTCCCGGACCCGGCCGGGTCGCTCTCCGCCCCCAGCAGTAGGTCGACTCCCCGCGGCGGTGACAACACCGTCCATATCGAAGATCACTGCGTCCTGCAACGCTGCGGCCCTGGTCGGGACATCGGCCTCGGTATTGCCACGAGGTGCGGTGCGCGTCATCATTCTTCCTCCACCTTCGACAGGCCAACGGGTTGGCTGCCCGCCCCACGTGCCAGACCGCCGACACGGCGAGCGGACCTCCACGCCGAAACCGGTCGCAGCACCACCCAGATGGCCACCAACACCGCCACCAGACCGACGGCGGTCCAACCGGCAGGGACCTCGCCGAGCACCACCGCCGACAAGGCGATCCCGAACACCGGGGTCAGGAACGTCCACGCACTGAGGATGTCGAGCCGCGACCGGCCAGCCTCGATGAACCAGACCACAGTGGTCGCCGCGGTCCCGACCAGAGCGAGGAAGGCCAGCGCCGCGACGAAGCGGGGCGTCCAGGCGATCACCGGCGCCCCCTCCACGGCCGCGGCCAAGACCACCAGCCCCGCACCACCTATGACGAAGTGCCATCCCGCGGCAACCACCGCGTCGATCCCTCCCAACCGGCGTGCCAGCAGGGTGCCAGCGGTGATGGCCACCGCGGCCAGCAAGGACAGGGCCGCACCGCTGCCGCCTCCCCCGGGCAGCGCGACCAGCATCAGGCCGGTGAACCCGACCATCAGGGCCCCGGCCGTGCGCGCAGAGACGGCCTCGCCGTAGAGCCACCACGCGGGTAGCAGGATCAGCAACGGCTGGGCGTTCGAGAGCACCGCGGCCGTGCCGGTCGCCAGCCCGGCGACCCCGCCGAACATGGCTGCGAACGCGACCGTGACGTTCACCAGACCAAGCACGGTGATCAGTCCCCACGCGCGCCCGCCGGAGGGAGCCGGGCGGCGCTGCACGCCCGCCAGGGCCAACAAGGCCACCCCGGCCGTGATGGCGCGCAGCCGCGAACCACAGGACGGGCGCGTCCCGCAGACCGATCCGGATGCCGACGAAGCACCCGCCGTAGGCGGCCGTGATCCACAGCATCCGCAGGGGCCTGGGGCGCCGTTGCTCCCCGGTTGTGCTCGCGGCCAGGGAGCCGGGCGCGGTGATGGTGGCGGTCATGGCCGCCGCTGGTAACCGGCCGGTGCCGGCGCACTCGCGCCGTCGGCTCCGGCCGGTGCCGTCGGCGCGAGTGTCGGGAGCTTGAGCTGTTTGAGTAGCAGGGCGTCGTGCCCCTCGTGCCCCTCGTACTGCTCGTGCCCCTCCGCAGTGGTCGCGGCGGGCTCGGTCATCGGGTCGCACACGTGCTCAGGCACCGACTGCCCAGCACGGTGGTGGCCGCAGTCGCGGATCCACCCGGACAACTGGGCGATGCCGGTGCGGTCCGGATCGAAGGTGACGTTCGCGGTCTGCGAGACCGCGTTCGCCTCGACCGCAAGCACCCCCGGGCGACGCAGCAATGTCTGCTCCACAATGGAAGCCGACGTCGCCCAGTTCAACCCCCCCACCTGCAGGACCGTGGTGCGAATATTCATGTTCAGATTCCCTCCGGTCTTCGTCGCCCGGCCCGCTGATGGACTCGGGCACGACGATGGCTTCGTTGTAGCCTTGGTAGGCCAGGTGGCACCATGGGTGATGGAGCCGGTCAGGGCACGGATGGGGTTTGCCTCCTGCGCGGGTCCGCCGTCTCGCGCGGCGTCCAGGACGCAGAAGTTCAGATGGCCGTCGAGCGGGCAAGGCGCCACGGACTGCATTGCCTGGGACACCACCGAGACCTGGGTGAGGCCATCGATGCAGTACTTGTCTGATCGATCATTCCGAGCGATCTCGCGGACCTGACCGTCGATCCGGCCAGCCGGTTGAGCAGGTCGTTGGAGGGTGTGGCCTCACCGGTCACGTTCGTCCCATTCTGAGGTTGTCGCGGTGTTCGTGGGGTGGATCCCGCCGGGGGCGTCTCCACCCCGGGCGAGGTCGCTAGGACGCCGTGGCGTCGGCGTATTTGCCTGGGTCGGCACTGAAGCTCTTGGCGCATCCCTTTCCGCAGAAGTAGTACGTGTGGCCCTCGTGCTCAACGGTCGCGGCGGCCGTGGCTGGGTCCACGCTCATACCGCATACCGGATCGATCGACTTGGCGGATTCTTCGGACATGTCGTACTCCATTTCTTGATCGCGTCCGACCTCCACCACCGGGTCGGTGGCTGGTACTCGGACGTTGTCGGGGATGGCGGCGGGTTTGAAGCCGCGGAGCCGGTTGGCGTTGGTCACCACGGACAGCGACGAGGCCGCCATCGCGCCTGCGGCGATCATCGGGCTCAGCCACAGACCGAACGCCGGGTAGAGCACGCCGGCGGCGATCGGGATACCGATCCCGTTGTAGACGAAAGCGAACACCAGGTTCTGCCGGATGTTGCGCATCGTGGCCCGGGACAGGTCAATCGCGGTGACCAGCCCGGAGAGGGCTCCGGAGATCAAGGTGATGTCCGAGGACTCGATGGCCACGTCGGTGCCGGTGCCGATGGCGGAGCCGACGTCGGCCTGGGCCAGAGCGGGGGCGTCGTTGATGCCGTCGCCGACCATGCCCACGACCCGCCCCTCGCCCTGGAGTCGGCGGACCTCGGCGGCCTTGTGCTCGGGCATGACCTCCGCCAGGACGCGCCTGATGCCGACCTGGCGGGCGATCGCGGCTGCGGTGGCCCGGTTGTCGCCGGTCATCATCACCACCTCGATGCCGCGCGCCTGCAGCGCGGCTACCGCAGCGGCCGAACCGTCCTTGATGGTGTCTGCCACGCCCACGACCGCGGCGGGGTCCCCGTCGACGGCCACGAGCATGGGGCTCTTACCGTCGACCGCCAGTCGCTGTGAGTCCGACTCCAGGGGACCGGGGTCGATGTCCGCACCGGCCAGCAGGCGTCGGTTGCCGACCAGGACCTCCCGGCCACCCACCAGGGCACGCACGCCCTGCCCGGTGATCGAGTCGAAGGCGGTGGCCTCCGCCAGGACCAGACCGCGTTCCCGGGCGCCGGCGACGATCGCCGTGGCCAGTGGGTGCTCGGAGGAAACCTCCACCGCCGCGACCAGAGCCAGGACCTCCTCGGCGGTGAACCCGGGCGCGGGCAGGACGTCGGTCAGGGCGGGGGTGCCCTTGGTGATCGTGCCGGTCTTGTCCAGCACGACCGTGTCGAGCTTGTGCGCCGTCTCCAGGGCGTCTGCTGAGCGAATCAGAATGCCGGCGGCGGCACCCTTGCCCGTGCCGACCGTGATCGACAGCGGGGTTGCCAGGCCCAGTGCGCAGGGGCAGGCGATGACCAGCACAGAGACCGCCGCGACCAGAGCGAAGATGAACGCCGGCGGCGGCCCGACCAGCGCCCACACAGCGAAGGTCCAGATCGCGATCGCGATCACCGCCGGCACGAAGTAGCCGGAGACCTGGTCGGCTACCCGCTGGATCGGAGCCTTGGACCCCTGGGCCTGGCGGACCAGCTTGATGATCTGGGCGAGCATGGTATCCGAGCCGACCTTGGTCGCCACATACGTGAACGACCCGGTCTGGTTGATCGTCGCCCCGATAACCGTGTCCCCTTCGCCCTTGGTCACCGGGATCGGCTCACCGGTGACCATCGACTCATCCACCGCCGAGCTGCCCTGGACGACTTGCCCGTCCACCGGGAGCTTCTCACCCGGACGGACCACGACCATGTCTCCCAGAACCACGTCCTCGATGTCCACATCAGACTCGACGCCGTCGCGGACGACTCGGGCGGTGCGGGGCTGCAACCCGATGAGCGTGCGGATCGCCTCACCAGTGCCCGCCTTGGCCTTGGTCTCCAACAGTCGCCCGAGCAGGATCAGAGTGACGATCACCCCGACCGCCTCGAAGTAGACCGCCTGCACGTCCGCAGGCAGCACCCCTGGGAAGAAGGTCACCACCAGGCTGTACCCGTAGGCGGCGATCGTGCCCAATGTGACCAGGGAGTTCATGTCCGCACTGCGATGCAACAACGCAAGCCACCCGGTCCTGTGGATCGGCCACCCCGTGTAGAACATCACCGGGGTGATCAACGCAAGCTGGAACCAACGGTTCATCAACAGCCCCGGCATCCAGCTCACCCCGAAGATCTCCGTAAGCATCACCGCGAACAGCACCGGCGCGGTCAGCACTGCGCCGAAGATCACCCTTCGGGTCAGGTCCGAGATCTCCGCATTCCGCTCGCGGTCCTCGCCGTCCGCGGAATCGACCGCAGCGCCGGCACCCAACGAGTGGCCGGTACCGGCCACCACGGCCGTAGCAACCTGGAAGTCAGTGCCGACGTCAGGGTCGGGGACCCTGGCGGACTCCCCGACCAAGATGGTGCCGCGGAGCATACCCATCCCACACGTGAACTCGTGCGTGTCGCCCTCGCCCATGGCAGGAAGCGCCACAGCCGTCGCCTCGAACTCCGCCAGCGCCACGTCCACACCCAGGTCGGGCACCAGCAGGCGCCCGGAACACTCCGAGTCCTCCTGCCGGTCAAAGACCAGCCGCACCGGAATACCGGGGGCTACCCGCAACACGTCCGGGCTGTAGCCGCCCCTGACCGTGATGTCGACAACCTGCACGCCGCCAGTCACCGTCGCCCGGGCCACCGGCTGCCCAGGAGCTGCGGCGTCCTCGGGGCAGGAATGCTCACCAGCCTCCGGCGGTGCCGCCAGTTCAACCGCCGAACGACCTTCGTGAGAGTCCACCGAGGCCGCCTCACCCACCACCCGCAACCTGCCATGAAGCATGCTCATCCCACACGCGAACCCATACTCGCCCGGCGTCTCTGGCAGGAACTCAACCGTCGTGGTCTCAAACGCAGGAAGAGTCTGGTTCACCTTGAAATCCGGGAAAACCACCCGCGAGGAACAGTCCCCAGACTCCTGCCGGTCGAAAAGCAACCGCACCGGCACCCCCGAAGCGACCTGGATCACCTCCGGGCTATAGCCACCCTTGACAGTAACCTTGACGACCTGCACACCATCGGCCAGCTCGGCCTGCCGCGACTTCTTCGGCCCGAAGAAGTACCAGGCCAACAGCGCCGTCAACAGCACTGCACCCCCAAGAACCCCAACCACGCTGACACTCATCAGCTCACACCTTCCACAAGAGACACCACTCTCAAACGATCAGGATAGGAACCGCCTTCCCGGGCAGGGGGAACGTCCCCGCGGCCGCGCGCCTCCGGTCCCCGGGCGGAAGTGAGCTCGAAGCCGGCCTTCTCGACGGCGTCGCGCACCGCCTCAGTACCCAGTTTGGTCCCGCTGGACACCAACAGCGGCGACCCACCCCCGGTGACAAGGTCCATGGTCACTACGCTCACACCCGGCAGCGAATGGACACTTTCAAGCACTACCGACATGCAGGAATCGCAGGCCAGCCCCTCGACCACGTACATCGCTGTACTCATCGTGAACCTCTCGACGCGCTCTAACTGACACAGCGCCCGTCACCGGGAACGGTCACGCTCAACACTGGGCCAGATACCCCACCGGGGTATGTACACCGTACCGCCGCGATCATTGCGTCCCGATGTTGAAACCATAAAGATCCCATCAAGTCTTCAGCGAGCAATTCGCGTTCGTGCCGCCCCGCGCTCATGTCTGGTCCGGCGACACGTTCACTCCCATCCGCTCGGCCAACACCTGGACAGGTGCGACGCCTGAGCCTCGATCCACCGATGAGGTATTCGCGGGTGGGTGAGTAGGTTTCTGTGCTGGCGTTCTCGATGATGCCGTGAGGAAGCTGCCGGTCTGTCCGGTTCTTCCACTGGGGTCCTTGGTTGGCTCTGTTGGGGCGCGGTCGTCAGGTCGTTGCTGGGATGGGTGGTCCGCAGGCCGCGTTGAAGAGCCCAGCCCAGCTGTCCTGCCATGGCCAAGTTGGTCGCCTTGACCGCGACGATCCGAGCGATGATAGGAACACCAACGACGTCTACGGTTCGCCGCAGGGTGCAATTCGAGTTCGTCGCCGTGCACGGCATGGTGCGAATGATGTGCCGGCTACAAAACTGTCTCATTCGTCGGGCTTTCTGCGGGGTGCCCTTGGTGATCGTGCCGGTCTTGTGCAGCACGACCGCTCTACGGCCCGGCCGGCGGGTGCTGATCTCGTCGAAGTGGTCCATCAGCGCCGCTTTGGTAAGCACGGGTAGCTACGCCAGCGCCAGGGTCTAGAGGCTGTGCCCCGGCCCAGTGACGGAACGCTGGGCGCTGCCAGGCACCGGCAAACGGTCGCAGGATCAGAGACCGTCCCTCGTTCATGTGTTCTTGTTATTCATGGCCATCACGACGAGGGCCGATCAGCTACGGACTCGCATGATGGGCTCCTCCCTGAGAGGCCCGGCGGGCTCTCCCCAGCCGGTGGGGCGGGTCGTTGGTCGGGTGGACGGTGTGGCAGGTAGCGGTGCACATGATTCGCATACGCGCTCCACTGTGAGCCGAGCAAGACCTCGACCTCATGTTCCCTGTCGAGCGCCACCAGCGGCCAGAGCCCGTAGTCCTGGCTCATGCCGTCACCAACCGCTGTCGGGCGGGTCGGCCGCACTCAGAAAACGGCCGTCGTGGTGACCCAACGGTGATCGAGGTGCCCCGCAGGGTGCTCATGGTCATCGTCCCCTCTCTGGGCGCTTCGGATCGCTGAGCAACGACTTGGGCAACCAGTTGGGCGAGGCCGCTGATACTCGTCACCCACTCCTGCTCGCTCAATTCCGGTGATGGCTGTCGTGGTCCACAGCTGGTGAAGGTGCATTGGTGCCGGTGCCGGTGCTGGTGCTGGATCCGCTGATCGCAGGGCCGATGACGAACGCCGACAGCGCGAACATTGCGGTAAACACCCCAAGTGCAATCACCGGAGCCCGCCAGGTCCCGAACCGGCGCCGCAAGCGCAGCAACATCGGGACGGATGCGAGCAGCCCGACGGCGCCGAACAGGGCGGTCCCGCCCGCACCGGCGATCACGGCTGTCCCGGCGAGCAGGCCGATGTGGTGCAGCAGATGTGGCGCGATGCCGACGATGCCGCCCACGACGCCGGTCATTGAGCCCCACAGCAGGCGCACTCGACCAGGCACTGCGGGAACGGACTCCCCGACTGCCAGCTCCTGCGTGGCAGTCGACAGTGAGAGCGGTTCGGTAGAGGTCATGATCTGTCCTTACCAGTTGGATACGTCTTGACGAGCGATGGCGATCGGGTCGGCGCTCCTTCGGCGTCGGCGGTGAGATCGAAGCCAGAGTTCTCAACGGTTCAGGCGCCGCGCCGTAGCCGCGGGTCATCCCGAGCCACGTAGCCGGCTGCTGTCATCGTGAAACCTCTCGACCCCGATCCGACTCCCCTGGTGCCCCGCAACCAAAAGCGGTCACGCTCAACACCGAGTGAAGATACCCCGTTGGGGTATCTCTAGGTAACGTCACGATCATGTGGTTCTGACCTAGAATCCATGAAGATTCCGTCAAGATCGACGCTCATGGCCCCCGGACCGGCGGACATCGAGTGGTCTGGAACAGACGCCGTGAGGAAGCCGCACAAGGACAGCGGGATCGCTGCCAGCCAAAGCTGAGCTCTGCTGTCTCAGTGCCGCTCGGATGGGATGGAGTCCTCGCGCAGAGTTAGGTACTCCGAGACGAGTTGCCCACCCACGGGCCAACCGCACATCCAGGTCGTCGGCGTCATCAACGGCCGACTCCTCTCCGGGGTCATGCTCGGCACTTCACGTTTGTCCCCGTTGAGACCGCTGTCAGCCACCAGGGCCGGTGCGAACAGCCTGCTCACGGCCCGAAACACGAGCCCCAAGGAAACTCACCCAGAAGAAGCCCATCAAGACCATCCGCCCACACCCCAACTGCCCCCACCACGCGCCAGCGAATATCAAGACCACCCCTTCCACGCTCTTTCCCTTACGTCGACCAGACTCCACTTGGACTCATGACGATTGGGCAGGCCGAACCATCGAGATTCCCTGAGGCCCGAGCCTCGAACTACCGTCGCGGGAAGCGCGGGTAGGAGTATGAGCGATTCTGAACGGATGGGAAGCTGAGCCGATGCCGGAATGTGACCTTGCAAGAATCCGTGTATGGTCGTCGGACTCCATCGCTTCGATGGAGCACTTGATGCGGTTCGCCTAGTCCTGTCACCGCATCGGGACTCTCAACATCCGCTTGGCAGGAGCGGGGGACCCAAATCTGGGGCGTCGAGAGACGCTCCTTGGGGTGAAGCCCTCTCGGTGGCGGACGACTCCAGTCGATCTGCTGGCGTGAAGGCCGGGTGCAATCTCCTACCCGAACCCGACAGCTGACCTCGTAGGCGCCTGGAGAGGTTTCTTCACTGTGTCGAGCCAAATTTCTGGTCGCCATCGCGCACCTAGCCCCTTGAATTCTGCCTCAACCTCCTTCTCGTCAGCGATTTCGCATTCAGTTAAGCCCGCGAGCAAGGCCTCCGCCGTGATCGTCATCTCCGGTGCGATGGTGGCCTCCCTTGCGCTGCCGGCCTCCGCAGCCACACCCAAGGCCACGACCACCGCGCCGATTGCAGTCGCGGTCACAGCTCCCTCGGCGGCCCAGGCACCCTTGGCCCCCCAGACTTTCGGGAACATCGGCTTCACCGGTGTGGTCAAGCCCAAACCGAAGCCTGTCATTGTCAAGCGCGCGGTTGTGCCCGTCAGTCGCTCGACCACTCGCTCGCCGATCTCGGCGACGTCGGCCCCGAGGCAGGAGGCACCCGTCGCGGCGCAATCTTCGAATGCGAGTGGTGTTCTTGGCATCGCGGCAAGCCTGGCCGGCATCTACTACATCTACGGCGGCACGACGACTGCCGGGTTCGACTGCTCCGGGTTCACCCAGTACGTCTTCAACAAGGTTGGAATCAGCCTGCCCCGCACGGCCGAGCAGCAGCGTCAAGCCACAACGCCAGTGACCAACCCACGTCCGGGTGACCTGGTGTTCTTCGGCACACCGGCTTACCACAACGGCATCTACGCAGGGAACGGCATGATGTGGGACTCGCCCAAGACCGGCTCGGCCGTTGCCCTGCGAGCCATCTGGTCCTCCGCCGTGACCTACGGTCGCCCCTGATCGACCCACGCGCGACACCGCGCCGCAGAGGCACGTCGCGTGAGACGAACGTCTGCCGATCGTCCCGCGGCACGCGCACCCTTGGGCAGGACCAGTTCCCGTATGCCCCGTCCGCAGCGATACCAATGGGCGAGCAGACGCACAGTCCTACCGGACCCGCCACCTGATGCGCGTCGTTGCCGAGCTGGAGAGCTCCACTGATCGTTCGCGGCGTTGGTCGCGCGGTCCAACGCACTTGAGATCACGGGCTGTGGCATCTGCGGGACGAGGCCCTCATCCTCGGGGGATGAGCCGCCAGCAACTGAAACGCCGAAAGGTGATGGCATGACGCTGCCCGTCGGGGTGGCACTCAGCAATTGGGAGGCAGTGATGGCGACCTTGACGGTGTGGAAGTTCCCTACGACTACTGGTGCGGCGGAGGCCGAGAATACGCTCGAGCGGCTTCAGAAGCAGGAGTTGATCCGGGTGGAGGACGCGGCGATCGTCTATTGGCCAGAGGGAGCAAAGAAACCGAAGACGCAGCAGGCGAACAGTCTGAAGGCAGCTGGCGCCCTGGGCGGCTCGTTCTGGGGTTTGCTCTTCGGCATCCTCTTCTTCGTGCCCTTCCTCGGGATGGCCGTGGGTGCCGCGATGGGTGCCCTGGTCGGCTCGATGTCCGACGTGGGGATCGACGACGACTTCATCCGCACGGTGCGTGAGGAGATCACTCCCGGGACGTCTGCCCTGTTCGTTCTTACATCTTCCGGGGTGGTGGACAAGGTTCACGAAGCTTTCGAGGGCACCACAATGGAGCTGGTCAAGACGAACCTGTCAAACGAGCAGGAAGCCAAGCTGCGTGAGGTATTCGGCGACTGAGCCGGGCCGGGGCCACCGTCCCGCTGTTCCCTAGGGCCGCCGGGACGGTGGTCCAGGCACGGACCTATCAGGGAACGTGCCACCAAGATCTTGGAGGGCCGAAGATGGCATACCCAACCTGGCACAGGATCGAGCCGTACACACGCCAGTGACCGCTGGCAGGCCCGCTAGCTCGGCATAGGCCGGGGATTTGGGTACCACTTTCCGACCAGGGCCTGGACGAGCAACTCGCGCCGGGATGTCATCGCCGGCGGCGCCCACTGCCTCGGTATGGCCGGGGCGACGGCTCGCACTCACTCGCCGATTCGATGAGTAGGTTCAGCCGAGTGGACGATCAAGAACGGCGACCCGGCCCCGACCCCCTGGCTACGCCGGACGAGCGGGGAGTCGCTTCGGCGATCTACGGACTCGTTGTCTGCTCCGCCACGCTCGCTGCGGCATCAGCCAGCGGCCGGCTGTCGTTCGTCGCCGTGAGCGTGCTGGTCACCGTGGTCGTGTCGCTACACCGAGGCCGGCTCGTGACTGTTCTCGACCTTCCATGCCCGGCCTGAAACGGCGCGAGGAGGTGTTCCGCAACGGAATCCGCCGAACGCCGTGCGACGCACGGCCGACGGTTTCGACGACGCTCGCCAGACATGACGATCACCGGTGGAGGATCGCCATCCATCACCGGACAAGAACGCCCACCCAGGTTGATCAAGATTGTCAAGGGCCATGAGTTTCTGCCCGGAGGCGGTCGCGAAACCTGCCCGGTGACGGTCACGAGAACTGCCCGGTGATGGCCATGGGATCTGCCCAGTGCTGACCATCACCGGCCTTCGTTTCTCAGTTCAACGGACTCACCCCTTGACCGCTCATGGCCTGGGATAGGCGCACGCTGTCGCCGGTGGTCTGACAGACGTGGGCGTGGTGCAGGAGCCGGTCGACGGTCGCGGTCGCCAGGGTTTTAGGCATCAGCTCGTCGAACGCGGCTGGGTGGAGGTTGGACGACAGGGCGACGGAGCGTTTCTCGTA
This sequence comes from Actinomycetota bacterium, assembly GCA_040006795.1. Classification (GTDB taxonomy): domain Bacteria; phylum Actinomycetota; class Actinomycetes; order Actinomycetales; family Dermatophilaceae; genus UBA4719. Next base: position 14,690 of record JBDTWH010000216.1, read on the forward strand.
CGCGGCGTCGACAAGGCGGTACAGGCCCTCGGCCGCGTCCTGGGATACCGGCAACAGGCCAATGTCATCGACCTATGCGGACATCCGCATAGGTCGATCTATGCCGATACCGCGACTATGCCGAAGTTCGCGCTGTATGCATTGGG
>JBDTWH010000217.1:0-9764 GCA_040006795.1 Actinomycetota bacterium
GCTCTACCCGGGCATCGAGGGTGCCTTGCACACGGCCAAGCCGTCGTCGCTGACCTTGGACGTCGAGGGCGCGCACCTGTTCCTGTCGGAGGCTGCGCCGGTCCTGCTGGCCGCTGGCTTCGGCGTGCTGCTCCCGGGGTGGTGGACCAACCCATCGATGCGGATGGGCGCGAAGCTCTCCGTGTCGACCCCCGCGCAGCCCGGCTCGGCCGAGGCCAAGGCGGTGATCGGTCGTGAGGGGCTCGTGGACTTCCGCTGGGAGCTGGCTGTCGGGGAGCACACCCTGACCGAGCAGGAGGTCACCGATCTCGTCGAGGCCCAGCAGCCGCTGGTGCGGGTGCGCGGTCAGTGGATGTATGTCGACGCCGACCGCCTGGCCCGGGCCCGGGCGTTCCTGGCCAAGCGGTCGCACGGCTTGGGGCGGATGAGCGTCGGGGAGGTGCTCGCGACCCTCGGCGCTCTGGAGGACGGACCAGGTGGCCTGCCCGTCGTCGATGTCGAGGCTCAGGGCTGGCTGGCGGACCTCCTGTCCGGCGAGGTCGACCACCGGATCGCGCCGATGACCGCCCCAGAGGGTTTCAAGGGTGAGCTGCGCCCCTACCAAGAGCGTGGTTTGGCCTGGCTGTCGTTCCTGGAGTCGGTCGGTCTGGGCGGCGTGCTCGCCGACGATATGGGGCTGGGCAAAACGGTGCAACTGCTCGCCCTGATGTGTGGCGAGCTTCCTGCCAAGGAGGGCCCGACCCTGCTGGTCTGCCCGATGTCGCTGGTCGGCAACTGGCAGCGTGAGGCTGAACGCTTCGCCCCCGGGCTGCGGGTGCACGTTCACCATGGGGCCGAGCGACCCAAGGGCAAGGCCTTCCAGCTGGTCGTGGCATCGTCGGATCTGGTCGTGACGACCTACGGGCTGGTGATCCGCGACATCGACGCGCTGCGTGAGATGAGCTGGCGTCGAGTCGTCCTGGACGAGGCCCAGGCGGTGAAGAACGCGGCGACCCGGGCGGCGGTTGCGGTGCGGTCGTTGCCGTCGGCCCGCCGGTTCGCGGTGACCGGGACCCCGGTGGAGAACCGGCTGGGCGACCTCTGGTCGCTGATGGAGTTCGCCAACCCCGGACTGCTCGGTCAGCCCAAGTCCTTCAAGGAGCGCTTTGCCACCCCGATCGAGCGCCGAGGCGATGCCGGGGCGGCGACCCGGCTCAGATCGCTGACTCAACCGTTCGTGCTGCGCCGGTTGAAGACCGACACCTCGATCATTACCGATCTGCCGGCCAAGATCGAGATGGAGGTGGTGTGCACGCTGACCCACGAGCAGGCCTCGCTCTACGAGGCGGTCGTGGCGGACATGATGCAGCGGATCGAGAGCACCGACGGGATTGAGCGCCGGGGGCTGGTCCTGGCGACGATGACCAAGCTCAAGCAGGTCTGCAACCACCCGGCCCAGTTCCTGAAGGATGGCAGCAGAGTTGCCGGACGTTCGGGCAAGCTGGCGCGCATCGAGGAGACCCTCGAGGAGGTGCTCGCTTCGGGGGAGAAGGTGCTGCTGTTCACCCAGTATGCCGAGTTCGGCGAGCTGCTGCGCACACACCTGGGTTCCCGGTTCGGTCGCGAGGTCGGGTACCTGCACGGGGGGCTGAGCAAGGGTCAGCGGGACGGTCTCGTGGCCCGGTTCCAGGACCCTGCCGGGGACGGGCCGTCCCTGTTCGTCCTGTCGTTGAAGGCAGGGGGTACGGGACTCACCCTGACCGCGGCCAACCACGTCATACACGTCGATCGCTGGTGGAACCCCGCTGTGGAGGACCAGGCCACCGACCGTGCCTTCCGGATCGGGCAGACCCGCTCGGTCCAGGTGCGCAAGCTGGTGTGCGCGGGCACGTTGGAGGAGAAGATCGCCCTGATGATCAAGGACAAGCGCGGCCTGGCGGCCAGCGTCGTTGGTACCGGTGAGGGCTGGCTCACCGAGCTCTCTACCTCCGCCCTGCGTGAGCTGTTCACCCTCGAGGCCGGGTCGGTGGTGGAATGAGCCCGTCAGGTCGCGTCGGTGGCGGACTCGGACCGCTCGATCGCGGTCGCTCGAGCTGGTCAGGGGGCTTCCCACCGGCTTCCAAGCCTCGCGCTGTGGAGGGCGGACTCGTGGCCCGCAGCGCGCGAGGTGCCATCGGTGAGCATTGGTGGTCACGCCGCTTCCTGGAGGTGCTGGAGTCCTTCGCGCTCGGCTCCCGGCTGACCCGCGGCAAGAACTATGCGAGGCGGGGTCAGGTGCTGTCCCTGGATGTGGCGCCGGGCGTGGTCACTGCGAGGGTGCAGGGCTCCCGTCGGACGCCATACAAGGTGTCGATTTCCTTGCCAGCCTTCAGCGAGCTGGTCTGGGCCAAGGTCGAGGTAACTCTTGCCGAGCAGGCGATCCACAGTGCTCGGCTGCTGGCAGGGGAGATGCCTCACGACCTCGAGAAGGTTTTCCTGGCAGCTGGCGCACCGTTATTTCCGCAGAGGGCTCAGGACCTGGCGCTGAGCTGTTCCTGCCCGGACTGGGAGGTCCCGTGTAAGCACCTCGCGGCCACGTTCTACCTCCTGGCGGAGAGGTTCGACGACGACCCCTTCACCATCCTGCTGTGGCGCGGGCGCACCCGCGAGACACTGCTGAACAGGCTTCGCGAGCTCAGGGGCGGCGATACGGCACATCTTGCGGTGGGGGCTGCGGTTACGGCCGAAGGTCCGCGGGTGGGCGCGATGATGGCGCTGGCTGATCTGACCCTGGCTGAAGGCGATTTCTGGACTGGGGCGCCTGTCCTGGCGTTGCCTGTCCAGGCGGAGCTGCCGGTGGATCTGCTGCTGCGCCAGCTTCCCGTGCCGGGGGCGCCTCTGGGCGGCCCGGATCTCGTGGCCTACCTCGCGCTGCTGTACGTGGTGTTCGGAGAGTCGCCCACTTGAGGACGAGTCTCGTGTGACGACCCGGAGTGCGGTTGTTTCGAAGATGGTCGACAACGGGAGTGGCCTAGACCCTCCATTCGGCCGTGACCAGATCCGTGACCGAGACTCCACGGGAGGGAGCGGTACGGGTTGGGACGGATGACACGCCAGCGCCGCAGGCAGTGCGACGAATCGGGACAGCGGAGACATAGCAGGACGGTCCTGGACGGGGTTCGCCTTGCTCATAACCCGGAGTTCGCAGGTTCAAATCCTGCCCCCGCTACTTCGGGGTACCCACAGAAGTTGGGTGGCTTACCCACAGAAGGCCAGGTTCCCGCTCCGGAACCTGGCTTTCACCATGTCCGGGCCCGTTTCCGGACGCCAGCAGTGGTCACGGTAGCGGCTGGAGGTCCCCCGGGCGCACGAAAAGGCCCCCGGGCGCGTTGCTCGGGGGCCTTGGGTGGTGTTCGCGGGCAGGAAGAAGCGCCCTGGGACCGTGATTGGTGTGTTGCCCGGCGGTCCGGGCCTGGTGATCGGGGTGGCGGCCGGTTAGGGCGCCCTGGCGCCGGCGGGCTCGGCGACGGATGAACGAGTCGTACCAGGCCCGTGGCCCGTGGCTGGCGGGACGGGTACGATCTGCGGAAGCAAGATGGTACGATCTGCGGAAGCAAATAGGTACGATCTGCGGCCGTAAGAGGGTACGATCTGCGGAAGGTCAGTTGCGCACACGCTGTGCGGGCGGACCATGACCAGTCTGTGCCACGGGACGGAGAACTCGGTTATGGCTTACCTGCCACGCGTCGCGGACGGCGAGCTCGGCGCGCGCCTCTCCTCCGCCGGCGCGGTCCTCATCGAGGGTCCGAAAGCGTGCGGGAAGACCGAGACGGCCAGGCGGCAGGCCGCCTCCGAGATCCGCCTGGACCTCGACGACGCAGAGCGGGAAGCAGCTGAGGTTGCACCCGACTTGGTGCTGAACCGCCCCGCCCCGTTGCTTATCGACGAATGGCAGATGGTGCCGTCGCTGTGGAACCGGGTCCGCCGGGCCGTCGACGACCGCCAGTCACCTGGCCAGTTCATCCTCACCGGGTCGGCCACACCCGACGACGACGTCAACAGGCACTCCGGCGCCGGCCGGTTCTCGGTCATGCGCATGCGCCCCATGTGCCTCGCCGAATCCGGCCGGAGCCTGGCGACCGTATCCCTGGACGCCTTGCTCGACGGCGCCACCCAGAGCGCCCCAGACCCGGGACTGACGGTCCCCGACCTGGCCGACGCGCTGACGGTCGGCGGCTGGCCGGCTTGGCAGGGCCGACCCCCGGCCGCGGTTGCGCGCGGCCTTCGCGACTGCCTGACTCAGATCAGTCACGTCGATGTCTTGGCCATCTCCGGGCAGCGCCGGGACCCGGCCAAGATCGAGGCGTTGTTGCGATCGCTGGCCCGCAACACGGGCACAGAGGCGGCGATCACGACGCTGGCCGAGGACGTGGCCGGCCAGCGAATGGACCGAGACACCGCAAGCGCCTACCTCGCGGCCCTCGAACGGCTCATGGTCGTGGAGAACCAGCCGGCGTGGGCGCCGGCGATGCGGTCCCGTGCCCAGCTGCGGTCATCACCGAAGAGGCACCTGGTCGACCCGTCACTGGCGGTCGCCGCGCTACGCGGCTCCCCAGCCAAGCTGCTGGCGGACCTGAAAATGATGGGCACCCTGTTCGAGTCCCTGGTGGTCCGCGACCTGCGCGTGCTGTCCCAGCCGTTGGACGGCACCGTGTTCCATTACCGAGACAACAAGGGCCTCGAGGTCGATGCCATTGTCTCCTGCGACGACGGCAGGTGGGGTGCGTTCGAGGTGAAGCTCGGCTCGTCCAGGGTCGAGGCGGCCGCGGCAAACCTGCTCTCGTTGGCCGACAAGGTTGACACCGCCACGTGTGGTCAACCCGGGGTTCTCGCCGTCGTCACCGGCACTGGTCTGGCCTACCGGCGGCGAGACGGCGTGCATGTCGTGCCGATCGGCACCCTGGGGCTCTGAGCGGCACCGATCTGATGCTCGGCTGTTCGTTTATCTTGACGTCAAGAGAAACGGGACGGGTGGCTCCTTAGCGCGGGACAACTCCGTTCTTAGCCCCGCGTCCTCACAGGTCAGACCCTTGTGTGGGTACCCCACTACGCGAACTTGCGTTCGCCGTAGCAACGCTGATCCCCCCGGGCAACCAGGGGGGATTTTGCACGTTCTGTTCCTATTTGACGACCGCCCTGCGGCGGTGCTTCCGGCCCGGCGCTCTGGATGAGAAGTTGTCAGGTGCCAGGAGGAGGTGTTTAGGTCGACTCACTTCGCTGAGCCAGCCGTGCGAGCTCGATCCGGTTGGCGGTGCCTGTCTTGCGTAGCAGGTTGGAGATGTGCACGCTCACGGTTTTTTCGCTGATGTAGAGCGCTCGGGCGATTTCGGCGTAGGTGCGGCCAGTGGCAACGAGGGCCAGCACCTCACGCTCGCGGGGGGTGAGCCCGGCGATGGTGTGGCCGCTCCCGCTCCGCTCCGAGGTGTCAGACGCCTCCACGCCCACACCGTCGTAAGGGGCGGACTCGGACCGCGTCGGAGGGTCGATCCTGATGCGGGCACTGCGAGCGAGCCCGTCGAGATGGTGCAGGAGTGGCACCGACTCGAGCTCGGCGGCGAGCCGGTATGCCCGGCGCAGAAGCTCGCCCCCTTCGGTCCGGCGGCCGCGGCTCGGCACGACAGCTTCCGCGGCACGCCACAGCGCGTAGGCCTCTTCCCAGGGCAGGTCGCCGCGTGCACACGCGTCACCTGCCAGGACCCATGCCTTCCCGCTGTAGGGGTCGGCGTTGGCCCGAAGGGCTTCGGCGTCGTACAGGGCCTGCATCGCCGTCAGCTGGAGGCCATAGACGGGGGTCGGAGGCCCGATGTCGACAATGACACGGGGAAACTCACGCCTCAAGGCATCAAGCTCCCGCAGTGGCTCGGAATCCGATCGGCGCTCCTCACGACACCGCACGGCCAGGTCTGCCAGCGCTCGGGATGCGAGGGGGATCAGACGCTCGCAGCGTGTGGGCGGTAGGCCGTCACCTCGAGCGCCCCTGAGCGCGGCATCAAGTGCCCGTTCGGGTTCGCCGGCTGCCAGGGCGACCTCCGCGCGGACGGCGTCGAACTCAAAAGCAAGGTAGCCCGACGTCTCCGCGAACATCTCCTCGGCTCGGCGCAGGTGGGCTTGTGCCTCCAGCGGGCGACCCTGCAGCGCCGCGAGCAGCGCCGCGGTCAGCCGGGCGATGACCTCCCCCATCGGCCCGGGGGAGGCGCCCAGAGCCACCCGCAGATCCGCGACGCACTGCCTCCACTCACCGAGCGAGAGCGAGCCGGCGGCGTTGACGGCGCACAGCCACCCGATGTACGTGTGCGAAACACCCAGGGATACCAGCTGTTCACGCCGCTTGCGCACGTTGTCGACGTACAGGTGGCTTGACGCAATCTCGAGGGCGTTCGCAGCCCACAGCGTCGCGTGGCAGAAGGCCCAGTAGTCCTCAACTTCGACGGCTGCCGCCACCGCTTCTTCCGCCGGGATCTCGCCGCCGGCAACGCCGCTGACGGTCATCGCCATCGACTGTGCGGCCAGCGCATAGGACAGAGCCCTCAGATCACCGGACGCCCGTGCCGCGGCGACGGCGGCCTCGGCGTGGGCGGCGCCGGCCGGCTCCTGGTGCCAGAGCTCCGCGTGGGCGAGCTCGGCCAGGGCGAGCGCGTGCTGCCAGCTGTGCGGTGTCGCGGCGGAGAGCCGCACCGCCTCGCGGACATCATGGAGGCCGGCGAACTCCCGGCCGGTGGACAGTCTCAGATCCATCCGGCGCACCAGCAGCGCGGCGACATCCAGCGGCGAGTTCGGCGGCTCGGTCTCGGAAAGGAGCAGGTCGACGGCGGCGAGCTCCTCCTCTTGCTTGCCCGCACGCTCGGCCGCGCCCCGAATCCGCCCCAGCAGGCTCACCCGAGTCTCGTCGGGCGAGGATGCGCCGGGCAGAAGCTCGAGGGCCCGGTGGAGCAGCCGAAGCTGTTCGGAGGCCCCACCGGCCGACCCGACCGCGTCGGCGGCGCGAAGGGCGCAGCGGTACGCGCGGTCGACGTGATTGGTCTGGGCGTAGTGATCCGCGACAGCGACCAGGGACGCGACGTCGTCCATCGGGTGGCCATGCCGGGTCGGCTGACCCAGGGACTGCTCGAGGAGTGCGGCATACGCGGCGTGCCAGGCGCGACGTTGTTCGGGCCGGGTCGCAGCCTCGAGCAGCTCGGCCTGTAACGGGTGGTGGAACCAGTACGAGCCGTCCTGGCGGAGCTCAAGCAACCCGGCGTCGAGCGCCTCACCCAGCAGATGGACCACAGTGCTCGACCCGAAGACGGTCGCGGCCAGGTGTTCGATCTGCTCGGACCGAAGGTGGGGACCCCCCGCCGCGAGTAGCTGGGTGAGCTCACGCGCCGGTCTCGACATGGCATGCCAGGAACCGAGGACCGCGTCGCGCAAGGTGGTCGGCAGGGCGTGCGGCAGCGACGCTGCGTCGGGCGGCAGGTGCTCGACGAGCAACCGGGTGAGGTACGCGTTGCCCCGGGCGTGAGTGAAGACGTCCTCGACCAGCGATTCTCTCGCTGGTCCGTCGAGGAGCCCCGCGATCTGCTCGGCGGTGCCGAGTCGGTCCAGGGGCTCCAACGTGATCGCGATGAACCGGGGCATCCGCGCGGCGTCTGCCAGCCAGCGGTGCAGGCGATGGCCTGAAGGGAGCTCGGTGCTGCGGACCGTGAGGAGAACCCCGAGCCGGCGCTCGGCCGGCCCGGCCAGCACGTAGGTCAGCACGTCGAGGGTGCTTTGGTCCGCCCACTGAAGGTCATCGACCACCAGCACGGTGGCCCGCTCGAGGCACCTGCGATCCAGCCACGCGTCGAATGCCTCGACGACCTCGGCGGCGTTGCCATGCAGCGACTGAAGCTCGGGAGCGTTCGCCCCATGGGCTGCTGACCACCCGCGGACAGCCGAGACCAGCGGCAGGAACGGCACAGACAGCGAGGTCAGAGGCAAGCAGGCGCCGGACACCACGTTCATGTGGTCAGCCACCAACCGGGTAACCACACCGGTCAGCGTGGTCTTTCCCACTCCGGCTTCACCCCGCACCAAGGCCATCACGAACCGGCCTGCGGCGGCACTCGTCAGTACGCCGAGAAGGCGTTCAACCTCATCGACGCGCCCGGCAAAGACCCCCGGTGGAGGAACAGTCCCGTCACCCACCTCACGAGTGTCGCACCACGCCGACTCCCCGAGAAGTGCAGCAATCTAAGGGGTACCTGCGGATGCACCTAAGGGTCCCTGCGCGCGACCTTTGATCTGCAACCAGAAACGGGTCTGCACCACCAGAACACAACGGAAAGAAGATCAGATGCGTCACATACGTCGCTTCATCGTCGTCATCACCGGCGTCGCAGCCTGGTGCCTCGCCGCAACCACCACCGCCTACGCAAAGGTGCCCGACCCGATCTACGACCGCGTCCCCTCAGTGTCCACACCGACACTTGCAGGGACACCGCTGTGGCAGGTCTTGGCATACTGGTCTCTCGGGATTCTCCTGGTAATCGCCGTCGTTGGCCTGGGCTACGCGCTCAGCCACGCTCCCAGGTCAGAGCCGTCCACGAGACTGCGCGCTTGACCCACCTAAGCAAACCCACCCACGCAATGGGGGCCGCGAGGCCCCCATTGCGGCGGTCCGGGCGGGACCGGTGTCTGCATCCTGCCTGGATACTCGCGGGACCTGCACCGAGCATGAAAGTGCTCCAATACTGGGCAAGTTCAGGGAGGCCGCATGTGTCGGCCAAGATTGCCGGCCAAGTATCTTGATGTCAAGATACTTGAGGATAGACTTCCTCAGGCTCTTGCGCGAGACTGCCGGGCGCCAGCTGGAGGACGGCGGCGGCCCCGGCCCGCTGCTCAGGGGCCGGCTGCCTGGGCTTCTGCGTGGGCAGATGCCCGCCGGGACCAAGGTGCCCCTCGATCGGCATGCTCGCTCAGAATCTGGGAAAGCACCACCTTCAGACGCACACGCCGCCTGAAGGCGTGTCCACCGTTCGGGTGAACCTCGGTTTTCGGTTGGACGCCGGTGCGGGTTGCCTGCCATGATCCGAGCGTCCAGCGGCCCGGGGAGGCTGCTTTGCTTGGGGTTGAGGGGAACTTGATGAGGCGTTTCGTGGCACTCCTGGGCGTTTGGGCGATGGGGTTGGCCTGGGTGCTGGGGGGTGTGGCCCCGGTCAGTGCCTCGGCGCAGGCACCAGTGGCGGCTGCGGTCGGTGCTGTGGTGGTGTCCACCCCTGGTGGTTTGACTTCGTTGGCCCCGTTCCGGTTGTTGGATACCCGTGACGGCACTGGCGCCCCCAAGGCTGCGGTGGGTGTTGGCGAGATGGTGCATCTGCAGGTCACCGGTGAGGGCGGGGTCCCGGACTCTGGGGTGTCGGCGGTGGTGTTGAACGTGACGGTGACCGCCCCGAGCGTTGCGGGGTTCCTGACCGTCTTCGGGGATGAGACGACGCGCCCGACGGCGTCGAACCTGAACTTCGCCAAGGGCCAGACGGTGCCGAACCTGGTCATCGCCCCGGTCGGGGCCAACGGCAAAGTCGCCCTCTACAACGGGTCGGGCGGCAGCGTGCAGGTGATCGCCGACGTGTCGGGGTACTTCCTTGCCGGGGCGCCGGCGGCGTCGGGGGCGTTGGGTTCGCTGGCCCCGGCCCGCCTGCTGGACACCCGTGACGGCACGGGTGCACCCAAGGGCGCGGTGGGTGTTGGCGAGATGGTGCATCTGCAGGTCACCGGTGAGGGCGGGGTCC
>JBDTWH010000218.1:0-3421 GCA_040006795.1 Actinomycetota bacterium
GCACAACGGACCCATGAGCGTCTACGAGGTCCATCTCGGGTCCTGGCGCCAGGGCTCGAGCTACCGCGACCTGGCCGAGCACCTCGTCAACTACGTCAAGGACCTGGGCTTCACCCATGTCGAGCTGATGCCGGTGATGGAACACCCCTACGGTCCCTCCTGGGGCTATCAGGTCACCGGCTACTACGCGCCGACCTCGCGCTTCGGCTCACCCGATGACTTCCGGTACTTCGTGGACACCATGCACCGCAACGGGATCGGCGTCCTGCTCGACTGGGTGCCGGCTCACTTCCCCAAGGATGCCTTCGCCCTCGCCCGTTTTGACGGACAGGCGTTGTACGAGCACCCGGACCCCCGACGGGGTGACCAGCCCGACTGGGGCACCCACGTCTTCGACTTCGGCCGCCCCCAGGTGCGCAACTTCCTGGTCGCCAACGCGATCTACTGGCTGCAGGAGTTCCACATCGACGGCCTGCGGATTGACGCGGTGGCCTCGATGCTCTACCTCGACTACTCCCGCGAGGACGGCGAGTGGCTGCCGAACATCTACGGCGGACGTGAGCACCTCGAAGCCGTCCAGCTCCTGCAGGAGACGAACGCAACCGTCTACCGACGCATCCCCGGAGTCGTCACCATCGCCGAGGAGTCGACCTCCTGGCCGGGCGTCACCAGAGCAACTCACCTGGGCGGCCTGGGTTTTGGGCTCAAGTGGAACATGGGCTGGATGCATGACTCGCTGGACTACATGTCCCGCGAGCCGGTGCACCGCCAGTTCCACCACCACCAGGTGACCTTCTCGATGGTCTACGCCTGGAGCGAGAACTTCGTCCTGCCGATCAGCCACGACGAGGTGGTTCACGGCAAGGGCTCGCTCCTGCGCAAGATGCCCGGAGACCGGTGGCAGCAGCTGGCCAACCTGAGGGCCTTTCTGGCGTTCCAGTGGTCCCATCCCGGCAAACAGCTCCTCTTCATGGGTTCGGAGTTCGCCCAGGAGAGCGAGTGGACCGACTCGCGCAGCCTGGACTGGTGGCTGCTGGACCAGCCGGCGCACTCCGGTATCCACGCTCTGGTCAAAGACCTCAACAACGCCTATCGCACACGCCCCGCGATGTGGGAGCTGGACAGCGTCGCCGAGGGCTTCCAGTGGATCGACGCCAACGACTCGGCCGGCAATACCTTCTCGTTCCTGCGTTTTGGGTCCGCTGATGCCGACGGCCGACGCCCGGCCGTGGCGAGCATCGTCAACTTCAGTGGCGGGCCGCACCACAGCTTTCGCCTCGGTCTGCCCCACCCCGGACGCTGGAACGAGATCCTGAACACGGACGCCCAGCAGTATGGCGGGTCAGGGGTGGGAAACCTCGGGTCTGTCGTGGCCGAGGATGTGCCATGGCATGGCCAGCCGTATTCTGCGGTGCTCACCCTGCCTCCCCTGGGCGCCGTGTGGCTCGAGCCGGCCGAACAGGACGAACAGGGCGAACACGCAGGGACCACAGCACTTGCCGATGCCACCGATGCAGCCCAGTCCGCTGGTGCCACCAACGCCACCGGCTCCGCTGATGCCACCAGCTCCCCTCAGACCGCTGAGTCCAGTGAACCCGGACTCTCTCTGCCCACGCCCCCAACCGGACCCACAGGAGGAATGAGATGAACGACCCACGCGCGGGGCAGGTCGCCTCGCCATCGGATCTCGTCGATGTCGCCCACCTGGTGACCGCCTACTACGCGAACACGCCGGACTCCTCCGACCCCGACCAGCGGGTCGTCTTCGGCACTTCCGGGCACCGGGGCAGCAGCCTGCGAAACGCGTTCAACGAGGTGCATCTCCTGGCCATCACCCAGGCAGTCTGTGACTATCGCAGGGCCCGGGGATACAACGGCCCGCTCTTCATGGGGCGAGACACCCACGGGCTCTCAGAACCCGCCTGGGTCTCAGCGCTCGAGGTGCTCGTGGCCAACAACGTGACGGTTCTGGTGGACGACAGGGACGGCTTCACCCCGACCCCGGCGGTCTCGCACGCGATCCTGCGTGCCAACCGTGGCAAGCCACTGGACGGTCCCGGGCTGGCCGACGGCATCGTCGTCACCCCATCGCACAACCCGCCCGGGGACGGCGGGATCAAGTACAACCCGCCCCACGGCGGACCCGCGGACTCCGACGCCACGACGGCCATCGCCAACGCCGCCAATGCCCACATCGAGGCCGGGCTGGCCGGAGTGCAACGCATCCCGTTCACCCGTGCCCGCGCCGCGGCGACGCCCTACGACTTCCTCGGCAGCTACGTCGACGATCTGCCGAATGTCGTTGACATTGCTCGCATCCGAGATGCGGGCATCCGGATCGGAGCCGATCCGCTCGGCGGGGCCAGCGTGGCGTACTGGGCGGAGATCGCCGACCGTCACCGCCTCGACCTGACCGTTGTCAACCCGCTGGTCGACGCCACCTGGCGATTCATGACCCTGGACTGGGACGGAAAGATCAGGATGGACTGCTCGTCGCCATCGGCGATGGCGTCCCTGATCTCGCGCAAGTCCGAGTACGACATCGCCACCGGCAACGACGCGGACTCGGACCGCCATGGCATCGTCACCCCCGACGCCGGCCTGATCAACCCCAACCACTACCTCGCAGTGGCTGTTCAGTACCTCTACGGCGGGAGTCGGCCTGGCTGGCGAGCCGATACGGCGATCGGCAAGACGCTGGTCTCCTCGTCGATGATCGACCGGGTAGCCACCGCGCTCAACCGCCGGCTCGACGAGGTGCCGGTGGGCTTCAAGTGGTTCGTGCCGGGGTTGCTGGATGGGTCGGTGGCCTTCGGTGGTGAGGAGTCCGCCGGTGCGTCGTTCCTGCGCTTCGACGGCTCGGTATGGACCACGGACAAGGACGGGATCATCCTCGCGCTGCTGGCTTCTGAGATCCTGGCCACCACGGGCAAGTCCCCCAGCCAGCACTACACCGACCTCACCGCGCGCTATGGCGAGCCGGCGTATGCACGGGTTGACGCCCCGGCTACCCGCCAGCAGAAGACAAAGCTGGCGGCCCTGTCCCCTTCGGATGTCAAAGCCGACAGCCTTGCGGGAGAACCGATAACTGCCCGCCTGACAGCCGCGCCCGGCAATGGCGCGCAGATCGGCGGGCTCAAGGTGACCACGGAGAGCGCCTGGTTCGCCGCCCGGCCCTCCGGCACCGAGGACGTCTACAAGATCTACGCCGAGTCCTTCAAGGGACCTGGGCACCTGGCGCAGGTCCAGGCCGAAGCCCGAGAGGTCGTGTCGGCAGCGCTCAACACCTGACAGTGTGAGTCACTCTTCAGCCGGGTGTTCGAGCCAGGTTGAACGATGAGGGCTACCAGTTCCTGCCGGATCATTGTCAGGCGGCCATTTCGTGGTGGTTGACGGGGTGGGTGGCGTACTGGCGGCCGTG
>JBDTWH010000219.1:0-1873 GCA_040006795.1 Actinomycetota bacterium
CACCCGCACGAGTTCGAGATGTACTACGACATCTGAGGCTCTTGGCCCGCTGACCTGCAGAGATGCGGTCAGCGGGCTTCCTCTGTACTCAGTTTGTACTCAGGACCTCAGACTCTTTCACCGTCGCCCGGGCAGCCAGCACCGCGGCAATAGCAACACGTGTGGACTCGTCGGCGTCCGGCCACATGTGGCCATAGGTGTTGAGGGTGGTCATCGCACTGGCGTGCCGAAGCCGCTTTTGGACAACCTTCACGTCAGCTCCCGAAGTGATGAGCAGCGAAGCGAAGTAGTGCCGAAGATCGTGATACCGGAAGCCCTCAGGCAAACCGTCGACCTTTGCCCGTGCCGTTCGCATGGCTCTCTGTAGCTCCCAGGGTGAACACGGCCGGCCCAGTTCGTCTGCAACCACCGTCACCCCCTGCCAGCGCTTCACCGCAGCCGAAAGCTCAAGGGCGAGCAGTCGTGGGATCGGCACCGGAGTCCGGGACGTCTCTGACTTCACCGGGTCGGCTGGCCACTGAATCGAGGGCGAGACGATGCCGCGCATGAAATCGACGTCGGCGATTCTCAGCGCACACGTCTCCGAGGTTCGCAGGCCAGCGAACGCACCCAGGAGGATCGCTGACCGAAGGTGCTCGGGCATCGCGTCATGCAGCGCCCAAACCTGCTCTGTGGTGGCCACGTAGGGCCGCTGCGAGCCTGCCCCCGGCGAGGTCTTGCGGCTGCAAGGTGACCTCGGGATGATCCCGTCCTGCACTACGTCGCCCATGATCTGCGCCAGGCGTCGATAGATGGCGTAGACGTATGACTTGGCACGACCCTCGGTTGTCATCCTGGCAGTCCATGCCCGAACCTGCGATGGCCTGACGTCGCCGATTCGCTGGGAGCCAAACTCCATGTTGATGTGCGCGATATGTACGCGGGCCATCTTTACGGTCCCTGGCCGGCGTGACCGATAACCTTCTAGCCAGGTCGCACACCACTGCTCGACCGTGGTCCTCGCCGTCTTGGGGTCGACGTACTGACCCGTGACGATGCTGGCGGTCGCTTCGTCAATCCACCTCTGCGCGTCGACCTTCCGAGAGAAGGTCCGATACTTCTGAGCGCCACCGACCACCGGCCTGTAGCGGGCCAGCCAAGAGCCGTTGTCGCGCTTGCTGATGCTTGCCATGTGTGAGCACCTTTCTGCCTCCAAGGCAGGCTACGTCCCGGTGGTGACGTTGCCCACTGTCGTGTTCCACTGGGCTATCCCTGCTCGCTGGCCGCCGCGGCGCCGTCAGAGGCGTCGGCTTGTGCATCTATCCAGGCTCGTAGGTCGCCGGCTCGGTAGACGACTCGTCGGCCGAGGCGGAAGCTGCGGGGCCCGGTGCCGAGGTGGCGCCAGTAGCGCAGGGTGGCAAGCGGGGCGCGGACGATCGCGGCGACCTCGCTGATGGTGAGCAGTTCGTCGCCGGCGGGCGGCGGGTCGGTGGGGTGGCTCTGCTGGGTCATCGTGTGCTCCTTCGTGATGTGGCTGGATACCTATGTAAGTGCGGTTCGGTCGCCCTGGTGGACATCTGGGCGTTGCCTTCTTGGTTGGCGTCGGGCATCGCTGACCCTGTGCAGTACTCCCTAAGGACGAGAATCTGGGTTGGCGACCAGATCCAGGGGACTCGTTATGCAGTCGTGACCTGCGGCTAGCGGCCGATCCCGTGGCTGGGCTCGGGTGAGTAGGAGTCCGCGGATCGTTCGTGCTGGCGCCCGCTTGTCGGGAAGGGTGCGACCTCTGGGCCGGCACTGGCCGCCGGCTCTTCCTGAGGCTGCTCTCGGGTTTGGGTTGCCGGCTCTTGGTTCTTAAGCGGGGCGGCGCCGTGATGTGAGGCTCGTGGCCTCG
>JBDTWH010000220.1:0-2484 GCA_040006795.1 Actinomycetota bacterium
GTTCGTCATCGACCTGCTGCGGGCCAAGAAGATCCTGGTCACCCACGGCACCGGCTTCAACTGGCCGGAGCCGGACCATTTCCGCCTCGTCACCCTCCCGGTCGTCGAGGAGCTTGAGGATGCAATCGGCCGCATCGCATCCTTCCTGGAGCTCCTGCGCGACGCCTGACGCCGGTCCCAGGGTCCACAGGGCCATCGGCTCTTCGGGCTCTATTGGGTCAGATGGGGATCATGTTCGCGTCTGTCGCCGCACGCATCGCCAACAGTCCTGGGCTGAGCTGACATCAGAAGGGCCGACATGATGGGGTCATGAGTCTTCCCGAGCACGCGGCGCGGAATGTCATGGGTGGCCCGCTGGAGGAGTGCGGCACCGACCCGGTGACCGGGTTCTATCGTGATGGCTGCTGCAACACAGGGCCGGCGGACCGTGGCAGCCACACCGTGTGCGTGGTTGTCACGGCTGAGTTCCTCGCCCACCAGCAGAGGGTGGGCAACGACCTGTCGACACCGCGCCCGGAGTACGGCTTCCCCGGGCTCCAGCCCGGGGACCGCTGGTGTGTCGTGGCCAGCCGCTGGATGCAGGCCTACCTGGATGGTGCGGCGGCACCGGTGGTCCTGGCCGCAACCCACGAGCTGGCTTTACAGGCCGTGGCCCTGGAAGCGCTGCAGGAGAACGCCATCGACGTACCTCTCGACCCGGGAGGCCTCATCTGACGGTTGCCGGTGCGCCCTCACCTGTTCAGGTCCGAGTCAGCTGTATCCGGCATCGTTGCGACCAAGGGTTCGCGCCTGGCATCGCTCCGCTCAGCAGCAGGAGCCCCGTTCTCCCAGGTCGCTCACGGGGATAGAAACCGGGGCGTATGCGTTCGGGGATGGAGTACGCTCGGCCCACTCGAGGGGGTAGGTCAATGAACGATGGCGAGAAGCGAATCGCGCTGCTGATCGATGCCGACAATGCACCGGCGTCGAAGATCGACGTGATCCTGGCAGAGGTGGCGCGCCATGGCGCAGCCAACGTGAGGCGCGCCTACGGAGACTGGAAGAGTCCAAACCTCAAGCCGTGGGAGGCGACGCTGCACGCCTATGCGATTCGCCCGATCCAGCAGTTTGCCTACAGCAAGGGCAAGAACGCCTCCGACATGGCGATGTTGATCGATGCGATGGACCTGCTCTACGCACGCACCGTGGATGCGTTTGCCATCGTCTCCAGTGACGCGGACTTCACCCCGCTGGTGATGCGCATCCTGACCGACGGCATGAAGGTCTACGGCTTCGGTGAGAAGAAGACACCCGAGCCCTTCGTCAACGCCTGCTCCCAGTTCATCTACGTCGAGGGCCTGGTACAACCGTCGGCCAAGCCCGATGAACCGGTGCTCAAGGCCATCGACCCCAAGAAGCTGCGTGCCGACACCCGCCTGGTTCAGATGTTGCACAACGCCGTCGATGCCGTCAACGGGGACGATGGCTGGGCGCATCTCGGGCAGGTCGGCACCCAGATCGGCAACCAGGCGTCGTTCGACGCACGCAACTACGGCTACCGGAAGCTGAGCGACCTGATTGAGGCGACCGGGCTGTTCGAGGTCAAGCGGCAGAACCAGATCGTGCTGGTCCGGGACAAACCCCGGCCCTGACCTTTCTGCGCCCGAGCTCGATCAAGACCGATTGGCGACAACCTGGCTCGTGGCCCGGGCAAGGCGACGCCGATGATAGGCTCAAGGGTCCGTGGGAGACCGACGGCCCTGGCCAGGCCAGTGCCAGTGCGACCTTGAGAGACGCCCGGCGTCGCAAGGTATATGCGCGGATATGTACCCAATGCATACCTTGCGACGGATGGTAGGACCTCCGAGACTGGCGAAGAATCGGGCAGTCATTAGTCACGTCCAGTCAAGACTTGGCAAGCGAGTAGCAGCGCGGGGGTTTCCCTGCTCCGCGAAAACGAGGCCCGGGATTCCCACGGAGGACCCTTGAAAACGTTCCATCTCAATAAAATGAGCCTGCCAAAAATCGCGGTGCTCGCAACGGGACTTACGGCTGCCCTCCTCGCAGCCACCATCACCCCCCAGGCCGCACAGGCGTTCCCCAGCAAGGCGCAGGACTGCTCGAACTGCCACGCGGCTGGTGGTTCAACTACCGCTGCGCCAAGCACGCTCACCCCAGCGGCCGGTGCCACTTACACGGTTGCCATCACGCTCGCGGCAAACCCGGCCGGCGGTAACAGCGGCTACGCGATCGTTCCAGTCGCCCCCGCCGTCGAGAAGACCAATGGCGGCAATTCCTCGGCCGCGCTGAGCTACACGGCGACCATGACCGCCCCGGCCGCGGCAGGCACCTACACGTACAACGTGTACACCAACCAGGGTCTGACCGATCCGGATGGCCAGGCGAGCGGCACTACCTACAGCATCACCGTCGCACCGGTCGCCACGACGCCGCCGGTCACCACCACGACCCCGCCGGTCACCACCACGACCCCGCCGGTCACCA
>JBDTWH010000221.1:0-4927 GCA_040006795.1 Actinomycetota bacterium
GCAGTACGCCGACTTTCCGGTCACCGTGCCTGGCGGACTCGTCCGACTCGCGGCGCAAAGACGCATGTCGTCCACCCGCCGGATCGCGGCGGAAGCATGGCCGCGCTATTTGCGTCAGGCCTGCTCGATGTCTGGCTTGGGATCCACCACTCTAACTATCATCTTGGGGTGCGCGTCGATCCGTTCGCTGTCGAGGTCTCGGACGCGGTTGTCCAGGATCTGCGGGAGCGCATTCGACGCACGCGCTGGCCTGACCCTGCGCCGGGGGAACCATGGGCGGAGGGCGTTGACCTGGACTACCTTCGTGACCTGCTGGAGTACTGGGCCGACGGGTTCGACTGGCGGAGCCAGGAGCGGTGGCTCAACCGTTTCGAGCACCGTGTCGCCCACGTGGACGGCCTGCGCATCCATTTCGTCCTTCATCGCGCAGCCCACGGTGGGGCGCCGTTGGTCCTCACCCACGGCTGGCCCAGCACGTTCGTCGAACTGCTCTCGTTGGTCGAGGGTCTCGGCGACCGGTTCGACCTGGTGGTCCCGTCCCTGCCGGGCTACGCCTTCTCCCAACGCCCACGGCGCGCAGGCGTTGACCGGGCGTTCGTCGCCGGTCTGTGGCACCGGCTGATGCAGGGTCTGGGGTACCAGCGGTACGGAGCTCACGGCGGCGACTTCGGCGCCGGGGTAGCCACGTACATGGCGCTGCTGCAGCCTGATCGGATGATCGGGATCCACCTCAGCACACCGGAGATGTGGCCGTACACGGGACCAGGAGCCTCGCCGCTCTCGGTCGAGGAGCAGGCATACGTCGACCACGTCGCCCGGTGGGAGGAGACGGAGCGCGGCTACAGCGCGATGCAGTCCACCCGACCCCAAACGTTGGGATATGGGCTGAACGACTCTCCGGCCGGGCTGGCCGCCTGGGTGCTGGACAAGTGGCGCTCCTGGTCGGACAGCGGCGGCGACCTCGACGCGCGATTCGGCCGCGACGCCCTGCTGACCATGCTGACCCTGTGGTGGGCGACCGGGTCGATCACATCGTCCATGCGCGACTACTACGACAATCGTTGGCACGGCACCCCCATCGGCCCGGACGACTTCGTCACGGCACCGACCGCGATGGCGGTGTTCGCCAACGAGTTCGTGCCCGAAGGACAGCCGCCACGGTCCTGGTACGAGCGGCTGTACAACATTCAGCACTGGACGGTCTACCCACGCGGCGGTCACTTCGCCGCAGCAGAAGAGCCGGACCTGCTGGCCAGCGACATCGCCGAGTTCTTCGCCAATCTTCTGTAGGCGGCCGCCTACAGTGCGGACGGCCACCAAGTCCCACGCAACCCAGACCTGCACACGCGCGCACATCGGCTACTTCCGGTCGTCTGCATCACCGAAACGCGGCTAAGACGCAGCAGGTAGACCGCGGAGGCGAGCCCTGCCGCTGTGCGGCAGGAGTGCGCGGATCTGCAGCGGCTCGGTCGCTGATGCCCTCGGCGGAGTCGACCATGTCCTGGTACCACACGTAGGACGGGAGGGGGTCGATGACGATGAGGTCCAACTCCTCGATCTCGACGGGGTTCTCACCGTCGATGCCCGTGTCGCTGGTCCAGAAGACCACCTCGCCCGTGCGCGGATCGATCAGCCATCGATGCTCGTAGTCAGTCTGGTCCGCCAGCGCGGTGGCGATCTGCTCAACGTCGATGGCGTCCAGCTCGAGCATCCCGTCAGCCTAGGACGCGAGTCCACTGCCTCTGAGCCAGTGCGACCGGGTCGTGGCTGACGGGCATCTCGTTGCTGTTAGACGCTTGTCGGTAGGACCGGTGTCCGGCCAGACTCGTTCAGGCGCCTGGCGGGTTGCTCTTCTCGCGGCTGCCCATCAGCTTGATCGGTGTGGCTCCCTTTCGGTTTACGCTCCCGCCGGTGCCGTGACGAGGCGTGGCTCCACAGGGGACTGCCCTGCTCGCAACAGCAATGGAGCGAGACGGCGTCTGTTTGACAACCAAGCGTTGACTGTGACAACCACTGGTTGTCACAATGTGGGCATGAGCCGAAGCAACCAATCACAAGAAGAGACGATTGGGCGCATCAGGGAGGTCCGGGCACAAGCCATCGAGCACACGCGACAGGCTCGGAGGTTTGCCGTGGAACGCCGTGACCTCATGCAGGGACTCATCGAAGACGGGTGGTCCCAGGCGGATATCGCCCGCGAACTCGGCGTGACACGTCAGGCCATCCAGAAGATGCTGTCGTTCTAGACTGCCCCTACCTGCCAGCTCGTCGCGCTCCACCGCACGTCGGCACCTAGCGCCGAGCCGACGAGCGATGGGTCAGCGGGCCTAAAACTCACCCTAGTCCGCTGTGGAAGAGCGCGTGGCCGGTGGCTGGTTTGAGCGCCCGGACTCGAACGGACCTCGCCGAGGATCGGTCAGGGATTGGCCCGCCTGCCCGTTTAACCTCCGCCGGAGTGTCACCCGCTCGCCCCTAGTCTATTCGGCCAGGATTTGGGTCGTTTGCCCTACTGGGGGGCGATCTCATTGCAGTGGTTCGGAGTTCGTGCAAGTGTCGAGTCCGAGTGATGAGATAGGGCTGACTGGTGAGTGTGGGGGGAAAGTGACCGGTGGCAGGACTGCGGCGACCCAAGAGTCGATCGGCGTAGCTGGGCCAGATCCCAGGTGGAGCCTTCGACGTGAGTGGTCCAGAGGGTTCACCGTCATGCTGGTGCTGTTGCTTGTGGCGACAGCGGCAACGCTCCTCGGGGGTGGGGCTCTCATCAGCGAGATGGAGACGACGGCGACACAGCTCCGTGTTGAGTCGAACACGGTCGTGTCGCTACGCGCCGTTCTCCATGAACACGAGCAACTCGGGCACAAGCTGTTGGGCAACGAGCCAGTCGACCGGTCGGCGTTCGTCCAACAGCAGCACGAGATCTCCCATCTGTTCGACCAGGCCGTCGTTGCCTTCCCTGCCAGTAGCGGCGTGGAAGCGACCATCGCCAAAACCCGACAGTCCTGGCAGAGCGGCCTGGTGGCTGCTGGTCTGTGGGGCGACCAGGTGCAGGCGCTTCAGGGGAAAAACACGGACAAGAACGAGGCCTACGACACGTCGAACGAGGAAACCGCGCAGTTGTTGAACAGCCTCGACATCCCCTCTCACAAGGCGTTGGACGCAGGGCTCGCCCACGGCGTCGACCTCGAACGACTCCTTATCATTGCCCTGGCTGGCTTGTTCGGAGTGGCGTCTTTCGTGACCGTCCACTATCGCCGCCGCATGACCAAAGACCTGATGCGACCTGTGGCCACCATGCGTCAGGGCGTACTGAGACTGCAGGCCGGCGACTACAACCATCGCATCGAGGTAGCCCGGCGCGACGAGCTGGGCGAGCTGGCTGAATCGTTCAACAACATGGCCGACGCCCTCCACAGCAGTCACGTTGCGCTGACGATACGGGCCACCCACGACTCGCTGACCGGACTGGCCAATCGCGCTGAGCTAACAGAACGACTGACGGCTGCGTTCAGCCCAGGCGGCGACCGCAGAGCCCGGGCGGAGAGCTTGCTCTTCATCGACATCGACGACTTCAAGGACGTCAACGACGCAAGGGGTCATGAAGGAGGCGACACGCTTCTGGTCGAAATTGCCACCCGACTCAACGGCTGCGTCCGCGCCCACGACATGGTCGCCCGGATCGGCGGCGATGAGTTCGCGATCGTGGTCACCGACGACGAAGGCGGCACCGTCGCCGTCGAGATCGCGGAGCGGATCCTGGACGCGCTGCGCGTACCGTTCATCATCAACGGTGCGCAACTGGCTGTTACAACCAGCATCGGGGTTGCCCAGCGACGCTCCGAGACCGGCGATGCCGCCGAACTGCTCCGTCAGGCCGACTTCGCCATGTACATGGCCAAAGGCGGCGGAAAAGCCCGCTACGAATTGTTCGACGCCAAGACGCACGACCTTATGGTCGACCGCTCCGCCCTCAAAGCCAACCTAGCCGTCGCCGCCGCCTCCGGGCAGCTCCGCCTCGACTACCAGCCCATCGCCGACCTGAGCACCGGAGAGATCCTCGGCGTGGAGGCGCTCGTGCGCTGGCAGCACCCCACGCTCGGGCTCTTGACCCCGGCAGAGTTCATCTCCCTCGCCGAGGAAACCGGCGACATCGACGCCATCGGCTGCTGGGTGCTCGACACAGCAACCCGTCAGGTCGCCGGCTGGCGCCAAACCATGCCCCACTGCGCCAACCTCTGGGTCGCGGTCAACCTCTCCGCGTTCCAACTCACCAACCCACACAGCCTGGCAGCCCTCCAAACCATCCTGGTCAACCCGGCGGTGCAAGCGGACAAGGTCGTGCTCGAGGTCACCGAGACGGCTCTGGCGATTGGTATCGAGGGCGGGCTGGCATCACTGAACACGTTAAGAGGCTTCGGCGTCCGCATCGCCATCGACGACTTCGGCACCGGCTTCTCGTCCCTGAGCACCCTGGCCGTCCTGCCCGTCGACATCCTCAAGATCGACCGGTCCTTCGTCTCTGGTCAAGCCTGTGCCACACCATCAGTGCCGATGCTGGAAGGCATCCTCGGGCTAGCCAACAAGCTCTCCCTCGTAGTGATCGCCGAAGGCATCGAAGAGCCCCAACAACTGAACCTCCTCCGCGCCCTGGGCTGCCGTCTAGGCCAGGGATACCTCCTGGCCCGGCCCGGCCCCCCGGAAGTACTCGAAGCCCTGTTGGCCTCCGGCGGCCTCCTCGTTCAGTCCGCATCCACCGTTGGGGTCGGTGATGTCATCGGGTCGTGACGCACCAAAGACCTGCTGTACCGCCAGTCAGAGACGTACCCTCATCAAGCATTGAGCGAGCGATTTGTCGGGGACAGTCGCCTGCGTCCTAGTGGGCGGTAGGACGCATCCGCGCATCAAGCATGTGGTCGTATTTTGTCGACCG
>JBDTWH010000222.1:0-5344 GCA_040006795.1 Actinomycetota bacterium
CGCTCGTAGATGATGGCCATTCCCTGACCGCCACCGATGCACATCGTCTCGAGGCCGAACTGCCCGTCGCGGGAGGCCAGGCCGTTGAGCAGGGTGGTCGTGATGCGGGCACCGGTTGACCCGAACGGGTGACCGAGGGCGATCGCGCCACCATGGACATTGAGCTTGTCCGTGTCGATCCCCAGGTCATCGATGGAGGCCAGCACCTGGACGGCGAAAGCCTCGTTGATCTCGATCAGGTCCATGTCCTTGATGGACATGCCCGCCCGTGCCAGCGCCCGACGAGATGACTCCACCGGACCCATCCCCATGATCTCCGGCGACAGCGCGCTCACCCCGGTGGAGACGACGCGGGCCAGCGGGGTCAGGCCCAGCTCGCGAGCCCGGGCATCACTCATGACCACCAGCGCGGCCGCGCCGTCGTTGAGCGGGCAGCAGTTTCCGGCGGTGACTGTGCCCGACTCCCGGAAGACCGGCTTGAGCGCGGAAACGGCCTCGAGGGTGACGCCGGCACGGGGGCCGTCGTCGGCGGAAACGACGGTGCCGTCCGGCGTGGTGATCGGGGTGATCTCCCTGGCGAAGAAACCGTCGACGATGGCTTTTTCGGCGCGGTTCTGGCTGATCACGCCCCACTCGTCCTGACGGGCGCGCGAGATGCCGCGGCTGGTCGCAATGTTCTCGGCCGTCTGACCCATCGCCACATAGACGTCTGGCAGGAGCCCCTCGTCGCGAGGATCGGTCCACACGGAGTTGTCCAGGGCCATCTGGGCGCCTCGCGCCTGTGTGGGCGCGAACTTCGGGTTCTGCGTCTCGCCCTTGGCGCCTCCGGCACCGGTGAAGTCGGTGTAGCGCGAGACGGACTCCACGCCGGCGCTGATGAAGATGTCCCCCTCGCCTGCCTTGATGGCATGGAAGGCCATCCTGGTGGTCTGCACCGACGAGGCGCAGAAGCGGTTGATCGTGGCGCCGGGAAGGTGGTCGTAGCCGGCCAGCACCGCCACGACGCGGGCCAGGTTGGCGCCCTGCTCGCCGGACGGCTCGGCGCAGCCCAGGTAGAGGTCCTGAACCAGCAGGGGATCAAGGCCGGGGATCTTGGCAAGCGCCGCGGCGATCACGGTAACGGCCAGATCATCCGGGCGGACGTCTTTCAGCGAGCCCTTGAACGCCCTTCCGATGGGGCTGCGGGCGGTGGAGACGATGACGGCTTCGGACATGCTTCCTCGTTTCCTTCTGTGACACCTCAGGTGAGGTGTCTGTGTCGCTTCGGTGGATGTGGTGCCGGTCTCGCACTCGATGCTATTGCGGTGCGGCCGCTCCCGGGAGGTGTGCTTCGTCTCCCGCCTGAACGGGAATATCTGCAGGCTCGCTGCCGTCCAGGAGCTCGCTGCGGTCGGTGACCGGAGGGCGGTGGCGGCGCAGGAGGATCGCCCAGCGGCCTCGGGGGCCGCCAGCCTGGCCCGCAACGGCCGTCCCGCTCACTTCGGTTCCGGCTTCGCGGACGGCCTGCACGGCAGCGACTGCGACCGGCTCCACACCCTCGCCGCGTAGCGAGTCCGGACGGCGGTCCACCGGGCTCGGCCAGAGGCTCAGGGCATCGCAGACGCTGGGCAGCAAGGCCGAGGCCACCCGTGCATAGCCGGCAGGCGAAGGATGGAACCTGTCCGGGCTGAACATCTCCTCGGAGAAGGTGGCGAACTGCGGGCCGAGCAGGTCGCCCAGGGAGACTGTCCGGCCACCGGCCCCCACCACAGCAACGGTCTGGGCCGCGGCCAGGTCGCGGCTCCAGCGACGAGCCAGCAGTCGCAGGGGCTGGGCGACAGGCTCGATGGTGCCCAGATCGGGACACGTCCCGACGATGACCTCGCAGCCGACGGCCCGCAGGGCGCTGACGGTCTGTTCGAGGTGGCGGACGGCGATCGACTTGTCGATGCGGTGGGTGACGTCATTGGCGCCGATCAGGATGACCGCGACGTCAGGGTCATCGACCTCCTCGAGCGCCCGGGCGAGCTGCTCGTCAAGACCCGAGGACTCCGCGCCGATGACCGCGACGTTGGTCAGCCGGACCGGCCGCCCGCTCAGGGCTGAGACCCCGTTGGCGATGATGGCGCCAACCGTCTGTTGTGCGGTATCTGTGCCCATGCCCGCTGCGCTGCTGTCACCGAGCACGAGGAGCTGGACCGGAGAGCCCAGCCCCGCGCCGTACTGTCCATCGTCGTCCGGGGCGCCCTCGAAGGGCTGGCCGACGATCCGCCTGGCCAGCAGCGCCTCGACGGTGAGCAGGCCGTAGCCGAGCAGTCCGAGCATGCCGATCCCGGCGGCCCCGATGCCGCCCCCATAGGCAGCCCTCGCCGCGATCTTTCGTGCCCGTCGCGCCCTGCCCATTCCCCTCAGCCTTCGTCGTCGTCATCTTCGGTCACTGCCGGGGTTTCCCACTACGCTAACGGCGATGCGCGGGCCTTTGTGCCCCAGCCAGGCCTGGCTGGGGCTGTTCCGCAGATCTGTTGCGAGTCTGAGAGCATATCCGGGTGAAGTATGCCGAGAATATCGCCGACCTCGTCGGGAACACACCCCTGGTCAAGCTCAACACGGTCACGGCCGGGATCGCCTGCACCGTCCTGGCCAAGGTGGAGTACGTCAACCCCGGCGGGTCGGTCAAGGACCGCATCGCCGTCAGGATGATCGATGCCGCCGAGGCCTCAGGTGAGCTCAGGCCCGGCGGAACCATCGTTGAACCCACCTCGGGCAACACGGGCGTGGGGCTGGCCCTCATCGCCCAGCGCCGCGGGTACAAGTGCGTCTTCGTCTGTCCCGACAAGGTCAGCGAAGACAAGCGCAACGTCCTCAAGGCCTACGGCGCCGAGGTCGTCGTGACCCCGACCTCGCTCGCGCCGGACCACCCGGACTCCTACTACTCGGTCAGCGACCGGCTGGCCAGGGAGATCGAGGGCGGCTGGAAGCCCGACCAGTACTCCAACCCGGAGAACCCGAAGAGCCACTACCTGTCAACGGGTCCGGAGATCTGGGCCGATACCGAGGGCAGGGTCACCCACTTCGTGGCAGGGATCGGCACCGGTGGCACGATCACCGGCACCGGACGCTACCTGCGCGACATCTCAGCCGACCGTGATGGCGCCGGCGGTGCCAGGGTCCAGATCGTCGGGGCCGACCCCGAGGGCTCGGTCTACTCCGGTGGAACCGGACGCCCGTACCTCGTCGAGGGGGTTGGCGAGGACATGTGGCCGCCCGCCTACGACCCGACCGTCGTGGACCAGGTCATCGCCGTCTCGGACGCCGAGTCCTTCGCGATGACCAGGCGGCTGGCGCGTGAGGAGGGCCTCCTGGTGGGCGGTTCCTGCGGTATGGCGGTCGTCGCCGCCCTGCGCGCGGCCCGGGACCTGCCGGCAGACGCCGTCGTCGTGGTGCTGTTGCCGGACAGCGGGCGTGGCTACCTCTCGAAGATCTTTGACGACACCTGGATGTCCTCCTACGGCTTCATGCACGAGGACGAAGGGCGGACAGTTGGCGAGGTGCTCAAAGGCAAGACCGGGAGCATCCCCACGCTCGTCCACACGCACCCGACCGAGACCGTGCGGGATGCCATCGAGATCCTGCGCGAGTACGGCGTCTCCCAGATGCCCGTCGTCACCTCAGAGCCTCCGGTCGTGCTCGGCGAGGTTGCCGGCTCGGTGAGCGAGCGAGACCTGCTGGCTGCACTCTTTGCGGGCACGGCCCACCTTGCGGACCTGGTCGGGAAGCACATGAGCCCTGCCTTGCCGCTTGTGGGCGAGGGGGAGCCCGTGTCGATGGCTCGCCACGTCCTGGAGAAGGAGGACGCGATTCTGGTGATCAGCGGCGGCAAGCCGACCGGCGTGCTGACCCGGGCGGACCTTCTGGGCTTCCTCGTCGGCTGACCTCGCTCAGCACACCGGCTGAGCGACCTTGACCGGGCCCAGGATCGGGTGAGCGCGGTGAAGCCTCAGCGTCTGGCTGACCAGCTCTGCCTCGGCCGATCCTGTGCCGTCCTCGTCGAATTCGTCGACCTCGTCGACACGGTGACGGTGAACTTCGTGTTGCGCCCGACGACCCTCGTGGGCCCGACAGCGTGGGTCAGCCGGCCGTGATAGGCCAGAGGCGAGTTGAACACGGTCCAGAGCTGGCCCCCGGGCTTCAGGACACGACCAGCTGCCCGGAACAGCTTGAGAGAGGCTCCGGAGCTCACGGACGTGCCCTGGTGGAAGGGCGGGTTGCAGACGATCAGGTCCACGCTGGCATCAGCCAGGGTGGACATCGCGTCGTCGCGAAGGACGTGGACGCGCGTGGCCACCCCGTTGGCCGCTACCGTTGCCCGTGCTGACGACACGGCAGCGGCCGACTCGTCGGTCGCCAGCACGCTCAGATGCGGGCGTGCCCTGGCCAGTGAGGCGGCGAGGACGCCGGTGCCACAACCGAGATCCACTGCCGCCGTGGCGGACGGACTCATCTGGTCGAGGAACCCGAGCAGGAAACGCGTGCCGATGTCGATCCTGGTCCCGGCAAAGGCCGCGCCGTGCGCACAGACCCACAGGTCGACATCGAGATGATGCGCCCGCAGCGGGTAGGCCGTCCCTGGCTGCCAGCCGGCGTCAGCTGCTGCCCGGGGCTCGCTGGCAATCAGCACGCGGGACTTCTGGTGGGCCAGGGATGCCCGCACCTGCGTGAAGCTCTCGCTGAGCACGTCGTTCATGGCGTGGGTCATGTGCTTGACCCGGCCGCCCAGGAACATCGTGACGTCGGGCGCGCCGTAGGCCGCCGCAAGCTGGGTCATCTCACGCAGCGCATCGAGACTCTTGGGGAGCTGGCCGATCACCGTGGTGGCCCCGGTGAACAGCTCTTCGCTCAGCGGTAGCCGGCTGAACCCTTCGGTCAGTCCTGCCCGAGCGGCATTGTGTCCCAGGGCCTGCTCCCCGGTGACGGGGTCCTGGTGCACCCGGACGTTGCGCGCGCCATGGAGCGCTATGGCGCCTAGCGTGATCGCGCCATAGTGGTCACCGACGACCACGACCGCACCGGTCTCGCCGACTCCGCAGGCCTGGCCCCCAGACTGTCCGGCCTCGGGACCGGCAGTGGCCTCGATGGTTTCGGCTGCCTCGGCAAGCACAAGCCGGTCGGTGGCGTCGACCGCGACAAGACTGTCGTTCTCGAGGTCCGGGAACCGTCGCAGGTCCTCGAACGAGAAGGGGTTGCTCACGGGAGGCGGCAGGTCAGGCAGGGGGCCGGACATCCGTCTGGGCCGGCACCTCATCCTGGCGGACCAGGCCGACCGGGCAGGTCATCCCGTTCGGTCCGTGGTTGCAGTAGCCGCCGG
>JBDTWH010000223.1:0-15883 GCA_040006795.1 Actinomycetota bacterium
GTCGCGTGCGGCTCAAGGGCGGTACGGGCCATGGGTGACACGGGCGAGCTACCTCAGGATTCTCGACAGACATGCGGGGAGCCCTCGACGCGGGCCTTTCTATCCTCCCATGAACGCGCCTCGGGCAAGGACAGGCCGCGCCTCAGGCAGGGAGCGCGCCTCGGGCAGGGACAGGCCGCGCCTGCTTGGTCATCGCAGTTCTGAGGTCCTACCGCTGGCGCGCTCTGGACGTCTGGCGGGCCGTCAGTCAGGCACACATGATGCGGAGGCCGGCTTCCCTGCGGAAGCCGGCCTTCGTTCGATCACGGCGCAACCGTGCATCAAGCCAGCGGCGATGCCGTGCGAGGGTGTGGCCCACCATCACCAACGACTCGGGCAACGGGGCGCCGGGCACCCGCGACCGGCACGCGAGCTAGACCCCGACCGGCACGCGAGCTAGCCCGCGCTCGGCGGGATGTTCTGGTTGAGGTGGAACAGGTTGCCCGGGTCGTAGGCACGCTTGACCTCCTGCAGCCGGGCGTAGTTGGCACCGTAGTTCGCCGCAACCTTCGAGTCATCGTCGGCGGAGGCGAAGTTGATGTAGCCGCCTCCCTGCGACTGCGGCGCGATCGCCTCGTAGTAACCCTTGACCCAGGCAGTGTTTGCCTCGTTGTCGGCCGGGTCGGGCCACATTCCGGCGATCACGGCGGCATAGGTGGCGTCACGATGCCCGAACGCCGTCGCGTCTGATGGCACCTCGTGGCAGGCGCCGTTGATCGGGTACAGGTGCACCGTGGAGTTGACTGTCGGCACACCCGGACCGTGCTCGAGGTGGGTCCTGATCGCGTCGGCCGACAGGTCATCCAAGAAGGCCGCCTTCCAGTAGTGCTGCAGTCCACGGGGCACGAGCGCGTCAAACGCACTGTTGAGCGCGGGATACGGCATGGGCCCGACCATCTCTGCGACCGGGTTGGCCACGTCCCTGAACCCCTGCAGGATCTTCTCGCCGTCCTGCGTGGAACCGCTCCAGCAGGACACGACGGCCACGAAGGGCTCACCGACCCGGTCCCCGGGCACAAACGGCAACGGCGGCGCAATCTGGAAGGCCGGGAACCCGCCATAGCTGCGCGGCGCGGTTCGGATGAACTCGTTGAAGTAGCCGAGGATGTCGGCCGCGTCGGACAGCTCGAAGAACATCGGGCCACCATAGATCTCGCCTACCGGGTGCAGACGGAACGTGAACTCGGTGACCACCCCAAAGTTTCCACCGCCACCGCGCAGCGCCCAGAAGAGGTCTGGGTGCTCGTTCTCGCTCGCGGTCACCAGCTGCCCGTCCGCCGTGACGACCTCTGCCGAGACAAGGTTGTCGCAGGACAGCCCAAACCCACGGGCGAGGTATCCGATCCCTCCCCCGAGGGTGAGCCCGCCGACCCCGGTTGTTGAGATGATCCCACCGGTGGTCGCGAGCCCGTGTGCACCCGTGGCCTCGTTGAAGCCCCCCCAGGTCGCTCCGCCCCCGACCCGTGCAGTCTGACCTGACGGGTCAACCATCACCGAGGAGAGCCCTGAAAGATCCGCGACGACTGCACCGTCGGCAGTTCCGAACCCGGGGACGCTGTGCTCCCCCCCTCGAACGGCGAGGTCGCCCCCCGCCTGGGCCGCCTGCCGGACCACGGCGACCACATCGTCGGTGTTCCGGCACTTCACGACTGCCGCCGGGTGGCGGTCGATCATGAAGTTGTAGACCCTTCTGGCGTCGTCGTAGCCCGCGTCCCCGGGTGCGATCACCGGGCAAGCCACCCGGGCTCGCAGGGCATCAACAGTCTCAGTTGTCATGGCTCTCCCTCCGCCCCACGCGGCTCACCGATGGTGAGCTCCGACCAGGGCTCAACATTGGAACGGACACCGTCGGCCGGGCAACCCCAACCACGTGACGTCCCACCCGACGGCGAAAGGTTAGATCTCGCCACCGTCTGACACGCAGGCCTGGTTGTCAAGAGATGTGTTCCGTGGGTCCGGCGGGGGCTGCGCTTGACATACCAAGCACTCGCTAGATACGTTGTTGATGTGACGGCGACGCCGTTCACCTTCCAAGACTTCGAGGAGCTCACCGTGGCAACACCAGCAAAGACAGCCAGCGAGTCGCTGACCGAGACCGCAAACCAGTTCGTATCCGCGATACCAGCACTTGCCCAGAAATCACGCGAGCAGCTGGTCTCCAGCCTCCAGCAGGGTCAGCAGCTCTCCATCGACGCCGCCCAGTCCTGGGTCAAGTCCGTATCGGCCCTTCCAGCCCTGGACCTGCCCAAGGTTCCCGGCATCCCGGCCCTGCCTGACCTCGGGGCAGCGACCAAGTACACCTTCGACCTTGCCTCTGAGCTGCTCAACGCCCAGCGCGACTTCGCACTGCAGCTGACGAGCACCCTCGTGCCCGCGAAGACCAGCTGACGGATCACGGCCCCGGTTCCAGATCCCCGCAGCTTCAGCACACGCGGCGGCGACCGAAAGCGGGATAGCAACGCAACTCCCAGGCGCGTGGCTATCCGAAAGACGAAGAGCGCCTGACCGTGGTCAGGCGCTCTTCGTCTGCCTCCTGCCGACACCCGAGCGGTCCGGAGGGAAGGTCTGCTAGGCCTTCGACGACCGCCTGAGCAGCAGCAGCCCTGTCGACGCGAGTAGCAACGCGAGAATCCCGACCCCGAGACTGACACCAGCGAGCGTCTTGGTGGAGGAGTCGTCGGAAGGCGTCGTGATAGGAGTCGAGGCTGCGCCGGCCGCCACGGTGGGGGCTGCGGACGATGCGGCGGCGTCTATGCCGCTGGAGCCGGACTCGGCAGCATCCGCTAGGGCAAGCTCAGGCGCCGGGTGCTCGGGTTCCTGTGTCGTGCCGGGCGCGTTGACCTCGATCCATGGAACCACTGTGCCGTCGCTGTAGGTCTGTATCACTTTGAAGGTGACGCTCTTGGTCGTCGGCAGCTGCCCGACGGCGATATCAAAGTCGTCGTACTGCCCTGGCCCGGTGCCTCCTGCGGTGGCCGTCCAGATGACAGTCGAGACCGCACTGGTGATCTTGCCGTCATCGGTGACGATCGGAGCTTTCAGCTCCACGCTGGTCGCGACCACCTTCCAGCCGGGCTTGGATGCCGCGAAGACACCGGCGAAGGGCGCGTCGGCGGGTAGGTGAACCTCGACCTTCGTCGTGAACGCCTTTCCGTTCTCGTTGGGAACGCGAAAGGTGATCTCGGCATCGTTGCCACCGGACGCCGCATCGGTGCCGTGCACCGTGACATGTGCGAAAGCCGGGCCGGCGAGCAAAAGAACTGAGGCGGCGGCACCGGAAAGGACCACTGCAAGACGACGGGTGAGGCGCATTGGGGCCCCTTGAGACATCCTTGAAACAGGGCTGAGATGCAAAGGGCCGGTCACGTCTTCCTTCCCGGGCGGCGCGGGTGGGGTCCGTGCACATCGTGCCTCATGCCGATGTGTCAATGGTGGATTGTCAATGATGGATTTGGTGGACGCGACCCTGGAACAGACTGGAGACGTCCGCTCTTCGCAGAAATGTCCTTGCTGTGAACCCCGTTGCCGTACTTCTCCGGAGCACGGGCATGACAAAGGCCCTCACCGTCGGACGGAAAGGGCCTCTGACCTGGGTGGAGCTGAGGGGACTCGAACCCCTGACCCCCTGCATGCCATGCAGGTGCGCTACCAGCTGCGCCACAGCCCCTCACGATTGCTCGTGTGGCGCCCCCACGGAGGGGACCGGGTGAGTTTATCGGGCAGACCCCGTCAATCACCAAATCGAGGCACTCACCCGGGAAATGTTCCGACGTTCCACGCCACGATCCGCCAGCCTCTGCGGTATTCGCGCAGCTCGGCCCAATGACAGTTCTGCAGCCCGCCCAGGGACTGCCAGGCAGTCTGCTGGTCCAGTCCGACCAGCGACGCGACGACCGTTCGCCCCGAGACACCGTGAGTGGCGATGACGGCGCACCCCGCCGGCGGGAGCTCCCCCAGCAGCTCGTCAGCGGCTGCCCGGGTGCGCGCGGCGACCTGCCACAGGCTCTCCCCGTGGACCCCCCGCTGAATATCTTCGCCCTCCATCAGGGCCGCCTGCTCAGCGGGAAACTGCTCAGCCACGTCCCCGGCGGTCATCCCCTGCCACAGTCCCGCGTGGATCTCACGCAGCCGTTCGTCCTGGCGCACCGGCACACCCACCAGCTCTGCCAGCGTGCTAGCGGTGTCGGCAGCGCGCTGCAGGTCGCTGCTCACGATGACTGAGGGTTTGTACCCCGAGAGCAGGACCGAGGCCGCACGTGCCTGCTCGCGGCCTTTGCCGGACAACGGCGTATCGAGCTGGCCCTGCCAGATGCCGCTGACGTTGTGATCCGTCTCGCCGTGACGCCAGATGATCAGCGAGCGGCCGCCCTCCCTGTCCACCATGTCAGGCAGTCAGGTCGATGGCAGGGCAGTCCTTCCACAGCCGCTCCAGCTGGTAGTAGGCCCGTTCCTCCTCGTGCTGGACATGCACGACAAGATCCCCGAAGTCGATCAGAACCCAGCGGCCGTCGCGCTCCCCCTCCCGGCGCACCGGCTTGACCCCGAGTGCCCGGAGCTTGTCCTCGACGCCGTCGACGATCGCACTGACCTGACGGTCGTTGGGGGCGGACGCCAGCACGAAGATATCGGTGAGCGCGAGCTGCTCACTGACGTCGATGGCGACGATCTTGCTGGCCAGCTTGTCCTCGGCAGCTGAAGCGACAGCCTTGGCGAGATCAATGGCTCGTTGCGTGGCGGCCACGCGGTCCTCCTGTTGTTGGTTGTGCTGTTTCAGTCTGATGGTGCTGTTCAGTGTGATGTGAGTCAGAGACGAGTCCGGGGCGTCCGAGTCAGCTGTGGCGCGCCGGCCTCACAGCCGGATCAGGCCTGTAAAGCTGATGCTTGGCGATGTACTGCACGACGCCGTCGGGTACCAGGTACCAGACTGGTTCGCCCGCCAGGACCCGTGCCCGGCAGTCGGTAGAGCTGATGGCCAGTGCCGGGACCACCTGGAGGGTCACCCGATCGTCCGGGAGTCCGTAGTCGCTGAGGACATGGCCCGGCCGGGTCACCCCGATGAAATGAGCAAGGTCCCAGAGCTCGTCGATGTCCTTCCAGGACAGTATCTGTGCCAGGGCATCGGCCCCCGTGATGAAGAACAGCTCCGCGTCCGGTATCTGTGCTCGCAGCTCCCGCAGGGTGTCGATGGTGTGGGTCGGGCCGGGCCGGTCCAGGTCCACGCGACTCACGTTGAAGCCGGGGTTGGAGGCTGTGGCGATCACCGTCATCAGGTATCGGTGCTCGGCCGGGGACACCATCGCTGCGTCCTTCTGCCACGGCTGGCCGGTCGGCACGAACAGGACCTCGTCGAGATCGAACAGCGCCTGCACCTCAGCGGCAGCCACCAGGTGACCGTGATGGATCGGATCGAAGGTCCCACCCATCACGCCGATGCGCCTGGTCAGTGGTGCGCTCCAGGATCAGCTGCCCCGGGCGAACCCTGCGCATCGCCATGTGGACCCTGACCGCCAGGCTCAGCTCTCACCGGTGTGTCGTGCTTGGCCGCAGTGTTGCGGAAGGCCCACAAGAACCCCAGGATCACCAGGAAGGACGCCATCGAAAGAGCCCAGTAGGCGTATGGGGACATGGGGAGCTCGCGAAGCTTCACGGTCCCTGCTGCAGCCAGGGTGGCGACTGTGGGCATGAACGACATGGAGACAGCGTAGCGGGTGCGCCTGGCCGATCGTCCTGAGCGGATCCGGATCACGGATAAGTATGATCCGGCCAAAGCCTGTTCATTGCCGGATCTGACCGTCTCCCTCGACGACCCACTTGGTCGTGGTCAGCTCTGAGAGACCCATCGGACCCCGGGCGTGCAGCTTCTGCGTGGAGATGCCGATCTCGGCGCCGAACCCGAACTCACCACCGTCGGTGAACCGCGTGGAGGCGTTGACCATCACCGCGGCGGCATCCACCTCGGAGACCCAGCGGCGGGCGGCGCCGCGGTCCTCGGTGACGATGGCCTCGGTATGGCCGGTGCTGTAGCGCTGGACGTGCGCCAGCGCCTCGTCCAGCGAGTCGACAATCCGCGCGCTGATGTCCAGTGAGAGATACTCCCGGCCGAAGTCCTCGTCGGTGGCCAGGCTGTACGCCGCACCGGCTTCCTTGGCCATGACCTCCATCTCGGCGTCAGCGTGGACGGTGACCCCGGCCGAACCCAGCTCTGCCAGGACCCTGGGCAGGAAGGTCGGGGCGATGCTGCGATGGACCAGCAGCGACTCGGCTGCATTGCAGACGCCGACCCGATGGGTCTTGGAGTTCACCGCGATGGCCAGTGCCTTGTCCAGATCAGCGGCAGCATCGACATAAACGTGGCAGTTGCCGACGCCCGTCTCGATGACAGGCACGGTCGACTCACGGACAACGGTCTGGATCAGGTCTGCGCCGCCCCTGGGAATGAGCACGTCCACCAGACCACGCGCCGTCATCAGCGCCCTGACGGCATCGCGCCCGCCCTCGTCGAGCAGACAGACCGCGCCGGTCGGCAGACCCAGGGCATCCAGGGCGCCGTGCAGCACGCCGACCAGGGCACGGTTGCTCTCGCCAGCTGCCGAGCCCCCACGGAGCACGACCGCATTTCCGCTCTTGAGAGCCAGCCCTGCCGCGTCAACCGTCACATTCGGGCGGGCTTCGTAGATCATGGCCACCACCCCCATCGGCACCCGCACCTGGCGGATCTGCAGGCCGTTGGCCAATGTCGAGCCCCGCACCACCTCACCGACCGGGTCCGGCAGCGCGGCGATGTCCCGCAGGCCCTGCGCCACGGCTCTGACCCGGGCCGGATCCAGTCGCAGACGGTCGAGAAGTCCCTCCGAAAGGCCCTCTGCCCGTCCCTGTGCGATATCCAGGTCGTTTGCGGCGATGATCTGCTCCGAGCCTGCGTCGAGGGCGTCAGCCATCGCGCGCAGTGCAGCGTCCTTCTCAGCTCGGGACAACAGCGCGAGCCGCCGGGAGGCCCGTCGCGCGGAGCCGGCTAGGTCCGCCACATGAGCAGTGATCCCGGGGTCGATCGAGTCAGCCATGGGACCAGAGTAAGCGTCCAACGCAGCAGACTCATGTCTCAGAGCAGAACAAGATCGTCGCGATGGACGACCTCACGCTCGTAGCCCGGCCCCAGCTCGCGTGCCAGGTCGTGAGTACTTCGTCCGAGCAGCCCCGGGAGCTCGGCCGAGTCGTAGTTGACCAGCCCCCGGGCTACACCGCGACCGGCCGGGTCGCACAGGTCTACGGGATCCCCGTCCGAGAACTGACCCTCTACTCGCGTGATACCGGCCGGAAGTAGCGACTTGCGCCGCTCCACCACGGCTGCCACGGCGCCCTCGTCCAGTATCAACCGGCCGCAGGCAGTGGTGGCGTGAGCCAGCCAGAGCAGTCGGCTTGCCGTGCGTGAGCCGGTCGGCACGAACAGCGTCCCGACATCTTGGCCGGCCAGGGCCTGCGCCGCCTGGGCCGTCGAGGTCAGGATGGTGGTGATGCCACCCGAGGTGGCGATGGCAGCGGCCTCGATCTTGGTAGCCATGCCCCCGGTGCCCACGCCGGCTCCCGAGCCAGACCCGCGGATCTTGATGTTCTTGAGGTCAACAGGCCCGCGCACCAACGGAATTCGCGATGTGCCTGCCCGGGCAGGTGGCCCGTCATACAGGGCATCGACGTCGGAGAGCAGAACCAGGGCGTCCGCACGCACGATATGGGCCACCAGAGCGGCGAGGCGGTCGTTGTCTCCGAACCGGATCTCATGCGTTCCCACGGTGTCGTTCTCGTTGACCACCGGGACGACACCAAGGTCGAGAAGGCGGCCGAAGGTGCGGCGGGCGTTGGCGTAGTGCGAGCGGCGCGTGACGTCGTCGGACGTCAGCAGCACCTGACCGACGGTGAGATCGTGAACGCCGAACGCGAGACTGTATGCCGCGACGAGTGCTCCCTGACCGACGCTGGCAGCCGCTTGCTGAGTTGCCAGATCTCGTGGGCGGCGGGTCAGACCCAGCGGGGCCAGGCCGGCTGCAATGGCGCCGGAGGAGACAAGAACGATCTGGGTGCCGTCGCGCAAGCGCGCCGCAACCACGTCGACGAGCTCCCCGAGCCGGGCAGCATCAAGAGCGCCGTCAGCGGTCGTCAGAGAGCTGGAACCGACCTTGACGACGAGTCTGTGTGCGGTTCGAAGATCAGCGTGACGGGGGGGAGGCACCTGCAAAGTCTATGGAAACGGACTCACACACCCTGATCCGTCTCATTCGCGGGGTTGGGACCGACCTCGGCGATCGCGTCCTCGTCTGCGTCGGGGCTCACGTCGGCGTGGGTGTCGCTGTCGGCCGTGGTGGCTGCCGTGGCCCAGTGCCCCGCCTTACGCTCGGCCTGGAGCAGGTCCCGGGCCTCGGTCTTGGCCGCACGCCGCTCCGCGTAGTCGGAGCGCTTCTCCTCGCGGGTTGGCCGGTGCAGGTTGTCCAGGCGCACGTCGCTGCCCCGGGGGCCGGTCAGCAGCTCGGCACCGGCGGCCATGGTTGGCTCCCAGTCGAAGACCACAGAGTTGTCGGCCGCACCGATCACCACCGTGGCGCCGGCCACGGCACCGGCCTTGAACAGGGCTGCTTCGACCCCCGCGCGGGCCAGCCGGTCCGCAAGGTATCCGACGGCCTCGTCGTTGGAGAAGTCCGTTTGTTCGACCCAACGCCTGGTCCGCTCGCCGACCACCCGGAAGATCTCGCCCTCGGGAGTCTTCTCGTGCTTGATCACGAAGCCACTGTCATCAACAGGCTTGGGCCGCAGCACAATGCGCGGGATCTCGATCTCGCCAAGCTCCTTACGAGCCTGCACGACGTGCCGCGCCATGGCGTAGGTGAGCTCCTTGAGGCCAGTGCGGGCGACGGCAGAGACGATGAAGACCTCCACTCCCCGGGCCTCCAGGTCGGGCTTGACCATCTCGGCGAGCTCGCGGGCCTCGGTGACGTCGGACTTGTTGAGAACCACGATGCGGGTGCGCTCGGACAGCGGACGCCCGCCCAGGGACTCATCGGCGACATACTGCGAGAGCTCCTGCTCGATGACGTCGAGGTCGCTGAGGGGGTCACGATCTGGTTCGAGGGTCGCGCAGTCGATCACATGCACGAGGACCGAACAGCGCTCCACGTGCCGCAGGAACTCCAGACCAAGGCCCTTGCCCTCACTCGCGCCCGGGATCAGGCCGGGCACGTCGGCGACGGTGAACCGCTGGTCCCCGGCGATCACGACACCGAGGTTCGGGACCAGGGTGGTGAACGGGTAGTCAGCGATCTTGGGGCGGGCAGCGCTCAGGACCGAGACGATGCTGGACTTGCCGGACGACGGGTATCCGATCAGCGCGACGTCGGCCAGGGACTTGAGCTCCAGCACGAGGTCGAGCGTGTCCCCGGTGTCGCCGAACAGGGCGAACCCGGGGGCTTTGCGTGCGCGCGAGGCCAGCGCCCGGTTGCCCAGGCCACCTCGGCCGCCGCGAGCCGCCACATGGGTCTGCCCGATGGCCACCAGGTCGGCGATGACCTCGCCGTCGACACTCTTGACCACCGTGCCGGCCGGAACCGGAAGGATCAGGTCACCGCCGTCAGCGCCGGCGCACTCGTCCCCGCCGCCCGGCTGACCGTTCCTGGCCTTGCGGTGCGGGCTGTGGTGGTAGTCCAGCAGGGTCGTCGACTGCTCGTCGACGCACAGGATGATGCTGCCACCACGCCCGCCGGTTCCCCCGTCAGGGCCGCCGAGGGGCTTGAACTTCGCCTTGCGCACCGACGCGATGCCGGCGCCACCATCGCCGGCAGATAGGTGGAGGACGACTCGGTCAACGAAGTTCGCCATGGTCTCTCCATCTGCCGCGGGTCAGAACCAGCGGTACTCATTACAACTGTGGTCAGGTGTGGCAAAAAAATGTGCGAGGGGGCGGGCCTGATGGCCCACCCCCTCGTACATGGAGTTCATGTCACGTCAGGTTCTGTCACGTGAAGTTGGTATCACGCAAGAATCCTGTGGTGGCTGGTGTCAGACCGACTCGGTGACAGATTCGGTGACAACCGCCGGCTCGATGATGTTGACCGTCTTGCGTCCACGCTTCGTGCCGAACTTCACCGCTCCGGCGACGAGCGCGAACAGCGTGTCATCGCCACCGCGGCCAACGCCGTCGCCCGGGTGGAAGTGCGTGCCACGCTGGCGGACGATGATCTCGCCGGCGTTGACGACCTGGCCGCCGAAACGCTTGACGCCAAGGAACTGGGAGTTCGAGTCGCGCCCGTTGCGCGTCGAAGATGCTCCCTTTTTGTGTGCCATGTCAGTGCCTGCCTTTGGTTCTGGGGCTTGTCAGATGAGAGAACGACCGAACGAGGGAGGCTCAGGCCTCGATCGCGGTGACCTTGATCTGGGTTGAGTGCTGACGGTGACCTTGACGCTTGCGGTATCCGGTCTTGTTCTTGAACTTCATGATCGTGATCTTGGGGCCCTTGGTGGGCTTGACCACCTCAGCGGTGACCTTGACCTTGGCGAGCTTGCTCGCCTCGGAAGTCACGGTGGACCCATCGACGAGAAGGAGCGCGGTGAGGTCAATGCTGTCGCCGGCGTCGCCCTTCACCTTGTCGATGATAAGGACGTCGCCGACAGATACCTTTTCCTGACGGCCGCCTGCGCGAACGATCGCGTACACGTTGGGCTCACTCTCTTACGTTTGTTCGGGGAGGTGGCCACTGGCAACCGGCACATGGTCTCCATAAAGAAACAGACTGGAGACACGAGCACGGTGGGCGCACCGAGGAGTCAGACTACTTGGTCTACAGCCTATGAACCAAACTCACTGCCGGTCGCCTCAGGCTGGCCCGCACCAGGCGGAGGCCCGGCGGGTGCCACGATGCGAGGGCGCTTGCGCCGACCGCGCGCGACAGGCGCGGCTGCCTCAGGCATCTGAGCCACCGGCGTCGCCTCGGCAACCGGGGTGGGCCGGGCTCCGTTGCCGGAGTCCTGGCTCGTTGATGGTTCGAATGATCGCGCCTCGAAAGCAGGCTCGACGACGACCGGCAGAACACTGACCGGCTCGGCAGCGGGATCCACGGAGAAGGCGGGCGACTTGGCAGACCGCGATGAGCGACGCCGTGACTTCTTGGGCGCCGCCACCTCCGCCGCTGCGTCGGGAGCCTGATCCGGCTGCTGGTCACCGGCCGGCTCGATCGGGGACTCGACGACAACCTGCAGTGCGGGCATCTGCGCGGCTGGAGCCACCGAGACAGCCGGCGCGTTGGCGGACCGCGATGAGCGACGCCTCGACCTCGTGGGCGCCGCCACCTCCGCGGAGACGTCCGCAGGCTGGTCCACCTTCTCGGTATGGGAAGGCTCAGCCACCTTGGACGGCTCAGCCACCTTGGACGGCTCAGCCATTTTGGACGGCTCAGCCACGATGGACGCCTCAGCCACGATGGACGCCTCAGATTCACCGGTCGACTCAGCCGTCTTCCCCGAGGAGGTCGCCTGAATGGCTGCAGCGTGTGCGGCAGCGGCTATCTGAGCGGGTGTCGGGCCACCAGCGGGCGCGGCGGCCTCGGGCGTCGCCGACACGCTGGTATCGCGTCCGGTTCCGCGCGCTCGACGGCCGCGAGTGCCACGCCCACTGCCTCCATCGCCCTTGTCCGTGCCGGAGGTACCGCCCCCGCTACCGTTCGTGCCGTCGTTGCCGGCAGGCCGGTCGATCGGATCGGCGCTGACGATGATGCCCCGGCCGTTGCAGTGCTCACAGTCCTCGGAGAAGACCTCGATAAGCCCGGCTCCCACGCGCTTGCGGGTCATCTGGACCAGCCCCAGCGACGTCACCTCGGCAACCTGGTGCTTGGTCCGGTCGCGCCCCAGGCACTCGAGCAGTCGGCGCACGACGAGGTCGCGGTTGCTCTCCAGCACCATGTCGATGAAGTCGATGACGATGATGCCGCCGATGTCTCTCAGCCGCAGCTGGCGGACGACCTCTTCGGCTGCCTCGATGTTGTTCTTGGTGACCGTCTCCTCGAGATTGCCACCAGAGCCGACGAACTTGCCGGTGTTGACGTCGACCACCGTCATCGCCTCGGTCCGGTCGATGACCAGGGTCCCGCCCGAAGGTAGCCAGACCTTGCGGTCCATCGCCTTGGAGATCTGCTCGTCGACCCGGTAGTGCGTGAAAAGGTCCTGCTCGCCGGTCCACCTGTGGATCCGGTCGGCCAGATCTGGCGCGACAGTGTTCACGTAACCGCTGACGGCATCCCAGGCAGGATCACCAGAGACGACCAGCCGGGCAAAGTCCTCGTTGAAGACGTCGCGGATGACACGGACCGTGAGGTCGGGCTCACCGTGAAGCAGGACCGGCGCGCCGGCGTTCTTGCTCTTGCTCTTGGCCTGGATGTCGTTCCACGCAGCGGTTAGCCGGGTCACGTCTGCGCGCAGCTCGTCCTCGCTGGCGCCCTCGGCCGCCGTGCGCACGATCACCCCGGCGTTCTCGGGGACCACCTCGCGCAGGATCTTCTTCAGGCGAGCCCGCTCGGTGTCCGGAAGCTTGCGTGAGATACCCATCATGTTGCCGTCCGGCACGTAGACCAGGTACCTGCCAGGCAGTGACACCTGCGAGGTCAGGCGGGCGCCCTTGTGCCCGATCGGGTCCTTGGTGACCTGCACCAGAACGCTCTGACCTGAGCTCAGCGCGTTCTCGATGCGCTTGGCGCGGTTGTCCAGGCCCGCGGCGTCCCAGTTGACCTCACCGGCATACAGCACGGCGTTCCGGCCCTTGCCGATGTCGACGAACGCCGCCTCCATACTTGGCAGGACGTTCTGGATTCGCCCGAGATAGACGTTGCCTGCCATCGAGGCGTTGGTCTCGCGGGACACGTAGTGCTCCACCAGGACGCCGTCCTCCAGGACGCCGATCTGGGTGCGGTCCTGCTTGTGGCGGACGACCATCACCCGCTCGACGCTCTCGCGCCGGGCCAGGAACTCGGCCTCGGTGATGACCGTGCGACGACGTCCCGCTTCGCGGCCCTCACGTCGACGCTGCTTCTTCGCCTCGAGCCGGGTCGAGCCCTTGACCGAGGTGACCTCGTCTCGCTTCGGACGTGGCTCGCGCACTCGGGTCGTGGTGCTGCCGGCTGACTGCTGGTCGTCGCCGTCCCCGGCCGAGCCGCGACGCCTGCGACGGGTCCGACGACGGCTTCCGCCGCCCTCCCCCGAATCCATGTCCTCGGTTGAGGACGGACCGGAGGACGACGTCGTCTCGCTTTGGTCTTGGCTGGGCGTGGACTCGCGTTGCGTGGACTCGCGGGGCGTGGACTCACCGAGCGTGGAGTCATCATCGCCGCCATCGCCGGTGCCACGTCCCCGGCGGCCCTTTCCACCACGACGTCGGCGCCGTGGTGCACCCTCCGTCGCCGAGTCGTCGGAGTCGTCGGACCCACGCGAGCCGTCTTCGCCCGCCCCGTCGCCACGGTCTGAAGGGTCGGGTGTTGAAGTCTGCTGGGTCTGCTGGGTCTGCTGGGCGGCGGCCGGCTCCGGCGCGGGAGCGGCCGCAGGGGCGGTCGCGCGGCGGCGACGCGGTGCCTCCGTGGGCGCCGGCGGCTGGAAGAACAGCCCGAAAGTCTGGACCTCGGGAGCCTTGACGGCCTCGGGCTCAGGTGAAGGGTCCACCGGCGCTGCCTCAACCGGACCCGGAACCTCTGGAGCCACCAGGTCAAATGGTGCCGCCACCGACTTCTTGGCACTCTTGCGCGGGGCTCGTTTGGCCGTCTTACGAGCTGGGGCAGCCGTCATGTCGCCGGTCGCCGAGCTCCCGTCAAGTGTCGGGTCTGCCGCCACGCCAGCTGCGCCATCGGGCGTCTGCAATGGTGCGCTGGCCTTCTTGGTTGCCTTGCGCGGAGCGCGCTTGACCGGGGCCTTCTTGGCCGGTGCAGCGTTGTCGTGGGGCAGATCAGGTGAAATGCCCGTCGTGAAGGTCTTGTCATCGTCGGATGCCATCTTGGCGTCTTCCCGTCAGCCACGGGCGAAGGCCACACCCGGGGCCGGTTTGGCCCTCATCGCCGCATGGTGCGCGGTTGGGGTCGTCTCCCGCGCTGAGTGCGGGCGGGACGGAAGTCGTATCGCTACATCTCGGGGCTCGCGCTGCCTTGCGCGTCACCGCCTCAGATGCCGTTGACGTCCTGGTCGGCAGCCAGTGGATCGGTCACCGTCGCGGTTGCAGTGTGCAGGGGCCCTTGCGCCAGCCGAGTCACCAAGGGCGGTGTCGACGGCGTGAGTGCGGCGACTGACTGCAGCGCGGTCAGAACATCATCGGGGCGCACAGCGGGTGTGGTATGCCGTACGACCGCCCTCAGTATCGCACACGTGCCGTCCTGGGACGGCGAAGCGACCAGCGACACGACGGCACCTCGGACATCGAAGGTCCGGGGCCCGTTCTTCATGACCCGGGTGACCTCGACTCGCTCGGCCGCCATAAGACGCGCGGTCGCGGGAGTCAGGACGCTGACGGCCATCCCCCTGAACTCCATCAGCCAGTCGCTGGCCTGCAGCCGATCCGTCAGCGCCCCGGGCCTGGCCTCCAC
The DNA here is from genome assembly GCA_040006795.1 of Actinomycetota bacterium. Lineage (GTDB taxonomy): Bacteria > Actinomycetota > Actinomycetes > Actinomycetales > Dermatophilaceae > UBA4719. Next base: position 14,634 of record JBDTWH010000223.1, read on the forward strand.
CACCTCGAGGACGTCCAACCCTTCGGGCAGTGCCTCATCCAGGGCTGCTCTCACGCGCCCGGGATCGACCCGCTCGGTAACCGAGATCTCGAAGTACTCAGCCTCACTGGCCGTTCCGGTGGGGGCGGCGTTGGCGTAGGAGATCTTGGGATGAGGGTGGAACCCGGCGGAGAAGGCCATCGGGACAGCAGCCCGGCGCAGCGCCCTCTCCAGCGCGCGCTGGAAGTCGCGCGTCGAAGAGAAACGCAACCGACCCCGCTTGGCGTACCGAACCCGCAGCTTCTGGACCGCAGGCGCCGGAGGAGGACCTTCGGGGGTGCGAGCCATAGCGGCAACTTTACCTGCACGCTGACCACCTGCCCCGCACGCTGACCTCCCGCCCGGCACGCTGACCTCCTGCCCTGCCTGCTGACAACCTGCCGGGCCGGGCAACGACTCCGCCCGGGGACGAGCACCCCGACCCATGACAAACCAGAGCGTCCCGGCGTACCGTCGATCGATGGACCACCTCAGGGCGAGGCGGTCCCGGAAACGGAGGTTCAAGACATGTTTATCCAGATCATTCAGGGCACCTGCCGTGACTCCGACGGCCTGCGCAAGCAGATCGACCGGTGGCGCCGCGAGCTTGGGCCCAAGGCAGAGGGCTGGCTGGGCGGCACGTACGGCGTGACGGACGACAACACGTTTGTCGGCATGGTCAGGTTCGACTCCCGTGAGGCGGCGGCCCGCAACTCGAATCGCCCGGAGCAGGGAGCCTGGTGGGCGGAGACCGAGGAGTGCTTCGCGGGTGAAGTGACCTTCCACGACTGTGACGACGCGATGACCTTCCTGGACGGCGGCGCCGACGATGCGGGGTTCGTCCAGGTGATCCAAGGCCGTCTGAGCGATCCCGCCCGGTTCAGGAGGTTCGCGGAGCTTCCGATGGACATGCTGCACGAGACTCGCCCAGAGATCATCGGCGGCGTCATGGCGATGGCTCCCGACGGCACGTTCACCGAGACGGTCGCCTTCCGAAGCGAAGAGGCTGCCCGCGAAGGTGAACGCAAGGAGATGCCCGCCGAGATGCGTCAGGCATGGGAGCACGAGATGGCCCAGATGCAGGACGTGACCTACCTGGACCTGCGCCATCCCTGGTTCGCCAGCAAAGAGTGATCTGTTGAAGGAGGCGGTCCTTCCCGAAGCGCCCGGCAGTCAGGGCAGAACGAGGCAGAACGAGGCAGAACGAGGCAGAACGAGGCAGAACGAGGCAG
>JBDTWH010000224.1:0-12090 GCA_040006795.1 Actinomycetota bacterium
GTCAGTCGCTCCCGAGATCTCCGGTGGCAGTGAGTGAATGGCACGCAGCACGACATCGCCGGTCTTGCGGTACCAGGTCATCGCGACCCGGGGTCGCCGTATGCCCGACCAGGGACGGCACCCCGATCGGGGCGCAGACGGCCAGCAACGCACCGGCGGCAACCGTGATGCGCCAGCGCCTGGTGATGGCAGCGATCACTACCACCACCACCACCAGCACAGCGCCGGCCAGGGGCCCGATCGACTGGAGCACCGCCACGATGCCGACGCTGCTGTCGACCCACCTCACCCCGATCAGTGACCCAGCACCAACAAGGCCCGCCCAGAGCAGAACAGTCAGCAGCCCTCCCCCGAAGTGCTTCACCTCAGGCAGGCCCTCATCCTTCACCGACCCCACGTCTGACCGCGCCTTCACCGCACCGACCCCAGGTTTGTCACTTGGTGACCCCACCACCGCCAGGATTGCGTTGTGACCGCACCCTACCCAGGTCTGCGGACTAGGCGTCGATCACGATCGGGATGATCATGGGCCGGCGACGCAACCGGCCGCCGAGCCACGAACCAACCGTCCGGCGAATGATCTGCTGGAGCTGGTAGGAGTCGGTGACCCCGTTGCTGGCCGCATCGGCCAGTGCCTCCTCGAGCAGGGGACGTACCTGATCGAAGACGTCCTGGTCCCCCGCGAAACCACGCGTCTGGATCTCCGGGCCGGCCGCGACCTTTCCCGTTGCCGCGTCGCGCACCACGATGATCGTGACAAAGCCCTCGTCACGCAGGATCCGACGGTCCTTCAGCAGGGCCTCGGTGGTCTCGCCCACGGAGGACCCGTCAACGTAGACGTACCCGCACGGCACGGCACCCACGATGCCGGCCACGCCATTCTTCAGGTCAACGACCACCCCGTCCTCAGCCAGGACGACATGGCTACGCGGGACACCGGTCTGAACGGCCAGGGCGGCGTTGGCGGCGAGGTGGCGCCACTCACCGTGGACCGGCATGACGTTGCGGGGCTTGACGATGTTGTAGCAGTAGAGCAGCTCCCCGGCACTGGCGTGACCTGAGACGTGCACCTGCGCGTTGCCCTTGTGAACCACCTCCGCGCCCAGGCGCATCAGGCCGTTGATGATGCGGTAGACGGCGTTCTCGTTCCCGGGGATCAGCGAGGATGCGAGCAGCACCGTGTCGCCGTCGCCAACCTCGATCTTGTGGTCCCTGTTGGCCATCCTCGAGAGCGCGGCCATCGGCTCACCCTGAGAACCTGTGCAGATGAGGACGATCTTGTCGTCCGGATAGTCGGTGAGCTTCCTGAGGTCGACCAGCGTGTCGGCAGGCACATGGAGGTAGCCGAGCTCCTCGGCGATGCCCATGTTGCGCAGCATCGAGCGACCGACCATGGCCACCTTGCGGCCGTTGGCGTGGGCCGCGTCGAGCACCTGCTGGACGCGGTGGACGTGGGAGGAGAAGCAGGCCACGATGACCCGTCGGCTGGCGTTGCGGAATACCGTCTCTATGGCAGGAGCGATGTCACGCTCGGCGGTCGTGAAGCCCGGCACCTCGGCGTTGGTCGAGTCCGTCAGGAAGAGGTCGACACCCTCTTCGCCGAATCTGGCGAACGCGCGCAGGTCCGTGATGCGACCGTCCAGCGGCAGCTGGTCCATCTTGAAGTCGCCGGTGTGCAGGATCGTGCCACCCGGCGTGCGGATGAACACCGCAAGGGCGTCCGGGATCGAGTGGTTGACCGCCACGAACTCACAGTCGAAGACGCCCAGCTTCTCGCGCTGACCCTCACGGACGGTGAGGGTGTACGGCGTGATCTTGTGCTCCCTCAGCTTGGCCTCGATCATCGCCAGCGTCAGGGTCGAGCCGATCAGCGGGATGTCGGCCTTGAGGCGCAGGAGGTAGGGCACGGCCCCGATGTGGTCCTCGTGACCGTGGGTCAGCACTATCGCCTCGACGTCGTCGAGCCGGTCGCTGATGTACTCGAAGTCCGGCAGGATCAGGTCGACGCCGGGGTGGTGGTCCTCGGGGAAGAGCACCCCGCAGTCGACGATCAGCAGCCGCCCGGCGTGCTCGATGACGGACATGTTGCGACCGACCTCGCCCAGACCCCCCAGCGCCACGATGCGCACGGCGTTGTCTGCCAGCTCCGGCGGTGAGGTCAGCTCGGGATGAGGATGGCTCAACTGAGTTTCGACCTCTCGATGCCTTCTCGCACCCGGGCGAGCTGGTCCTTGGTGGCCGAGATCAGCGGGAGCCGCAAGGCGTCCGAGGCGATGATGCCTTGGTCGTGCAGGGCGGCCTTGACCATGATGGGGCCCTGCGTGATGTGCATGACGGCGTTGACCACGGGGATCAGCTGCCGGTGAATCTCGATGGCTCTGGCGAGGTTGCCCTGGCCGACCGCGGCGATCATCTCGGCGTACTGCCTGCTTGCCAGATGGCCGACGACGCTGACGATTCCCACCGCCCCCTGGGTCAGGTGCGCAAGGTTCAGGGCGTCGTCTCCGGAGTACCACAGCAGGTCGCTGCGCGACATGACCTCGCTGGCGGCGAACAGGTCGCCCTTGGCGTCCTTGACCGCAACGATCCGTGGGTGGGCAGCCATCCGCAGCAGCGTCTCGGTGTGAATGGGTGTGCCGGTGCGGCCGGGGATGTCGTAGACGATCACCGGCAGGTCGGTGGCGTCCGCCACCGTGGTGAAGTGCGCGAGGATCCCCTCCTGGGGCGGCTTGTTGTAGTACGGCGTCACGATCAGCAGGCCGTGGGCGCCGGCCTTCTCCGCGGCCCGGGCGCACTCGATCGTGTGCGCGGTGTTGTTGCTGCCGGCACCAGCGATGACGCGGGCGCGGTGCCCCACGGCCTCCACGACGGCCCGGACGAGGTCCACCTTCTCGGAGTCCGTCGTGGTGGGCGACTCACCGGTCGTGCCGTTGACAACCAGCCCGTCGTGGCCGTTGTCCACCAGGTGCTCGGCCAGTCGGGCCGCGCCCACCAGATCCAGCGAACCGTCGGAGAACATCGGGGTGACCATGGCAGTGAGCACTCGGCCGAACAGGGACTCTTGGGGCATGTGGCCACGATATCGCCAGACCGGCCAAGGTCCGTAACAAAATGACCGGAATCAGGTATGTCGCAGTGCTACGTTTCATTGGTGCGCCAGTATCTGGACCTTCTCAGCCACGTCCTGGAGAACGGGACCCCGAAAGCCGACCGCACGGGCACCGGCACGCTGAGTGTCTTCGGCCACCAGATGCGGTTCGACCTCGCGGCGGGGTTCCCTGCCACGACGACCAAGAAGCTGCACATGAAGTCCGTCATCGCCGAGCTGGTCTGGTTCCTGCGCGGGGACACCAACGTTCGGTGGCTGCAGGAGCGCGGCGTGAAGATCTGGGACGAGTGGGCCGACGAGCACGGGGACCTCGGCCCGGTCTATGGGCACCAGTGGCGTTCCTGGTCCACCCCGGACGGACGCTCCGTGGACCAGATCGCCGCAGTCATCGAGTCGATCCGCACCAACCCCGACTCGCGCCGGCACATCGTCAGCGCCTGGAACGTCGCCGACGTCGAGAGCATGGCCCTGCCACCGTGCCACACGATGTTCCAGTTCTACGTCGCCGACGGCCGGCTCTCCTGCCAGCTCTACCAGCGCTCGGCCGACATCTTCCTCGGCGTGCCGTTCAACATCGCGTCCTATGCGTTGCTGACACGGATGGTCGCGCAGGTCTGCGAGCTCGAGCCCGGCGACTTCGTGCACACCCTGGGTGATGCCCACCTCTACCTCAACCACCTCGACCAGGCGCGGCTGCAGCTGACCCGGGAGCCGCGGGCGCTCCCCCGTCTGCTGCTCAACCCCGATCGCAAGGGGATCGACGACTTCGTCGAGTCCGACGTCACGCTGGTGGGCTATGACCCCCACCCCGGCATCAAGGCCCCGATCGCCGTATGACGATCACCGTGCTGGCCGCAGTGGGCGCCAATCTCGCGATTGGGCGCGACGGCAGCATGCCCTGGCACCTGCCCGAGGATCTTGCGCACTTCAAGGCCACGACGATGGGTCACGTCATGGTGATGGGGCGCAAGACCTACGACTCCATCGGCCGTGCACTGCCAGGTCGTCGCACGATCGTGATCACCCGTCAGGCTGGCTGGCACGCCCCCAGCGTCGAGGTGGCACACTCGCTGCCCGAGGCCCTGGCACTTGCCGGGCCGGCAGACGTCTTCGTGGTCGGCGGCAGCAACGTGTACCAGCAGGCAATGCCTTTCGCCGACCAGATGCTGCTGACCGAGATCGAGCAGTCACCTGAGGGAGACGCGTTCTTCCCCGCCTTCTCAGCCGACGACTGGCGCGAGAGCGACCGCGAGGCACACGAGGGATTCGCCTTCGTCACCTATGAACGCACGCTGCGATCCCAGAGGGCACGGACCGGTCACACCTCGTAGTCGGGCGCTTCATCGGCGTCGAACTCCTCGTGGTGCAGGTGGCCGGCGTCGACTCCGAGATCTGCCAACAACCCACGGGCGCCACCGACCAGCCCGGACGGACCACAGAGAAACCACTCGTCGACCGTCCGCACGGGAACAAGGGCCGCCAGGATCCGTTCGAGACGCTCACGGTCGAGGCGGCCGCTGAACAGCTCCCCGCCCGTAGCGTCCCGGGACAGGACATGGATCACGCGGAACCGCCCGGCGTACCGGACCTCCAGATCCTCGAGCTCCTCCCGGAACATGATCGAGCTCGTCTGCCGGTTGCCGAAGATCAGCGTCGCCCGTGACGACAGCTCCTCTGCCAGGATCGTGGGGAACAGCGACATCACGGGGGTGATTCCCGACCCGGCCACGATGGCGGCGTGATGACGTATGCCGTCCGGCTCAGTGGCACAGGTGAAGCCTCCCAATGGGGTCATCACCTCGATCCGGTCACCTGCCCCGAGGTGGTCGTTGATCCAGTTGGACAACAACCCGCCGCCTACCCGGGCCGCGGCGACGCGAAGCTCCTTGCGCTCCAACGCCTCCCGTCGGGACAGGCAGATCGAGTAGTCCCGTCGGACATCCTGGCCGTCAACGGCCGCACGCAACGTGAGGTGCTGACCGGGCTCGAAGACGAAGTCGGCGGCCAGCTCATCGGGAATGGCGAACGAGACAGCGACCGCGTCATCCGTCAACCGCTCGACCCGGACGACAGTCAGCGTGTGGAAGCGACCGCGGCGCTGTGCCGGCTTGGTGATCAGGGACGCCATCCGAGCAGTGTGCCCGACAAACCAGGGACTGTGACCCCGATCAGCCGCAAACCCAGGGAGTGTGCTCCCGATCAGCCGCAAACCCAGGGCCCGGTGTCGGGGCTGTCCCCCGCCCATCGGATGGGAAGATAGCCTCGTGACCTCCGACCCGCCCGTCGCCCACGACCACACGCACTCCCCGACCGCCGGTCCGGTGGCTGACGCCAGCGCCCGGGTCGCTCGCCCGAACGACGCGTCTGCGGTCGGTCTGGTGCAGGCCGCCGTGTGGCGCGCTGCCTACGGAACGGTCCTGTCGCAAGAGGTGGTCGACCAGTTCGACGCCGCCAGCTTCGCGCGCGTCTGGCGCGACTCGCTCAAGACTCCTCCAAGCCCCCGGCACATGCTGCTGGTGGGCTGTGCCGGGCAGCAGGTCGTGGGCTTCGCCGCAGTCGGTCCCAGCGTCGACCCGGACGCCACCGAGACCTCGGGCGAGGTCCTGGCCCTGGGCGTGCACCCTGACGCCCGAAGGAGCGGTCACGGTTCGCGTCTGCTTAACGCTGCGGTGGACACCTTGCGGGGCCAAGGCTTCGACTCGATGTCGGTCTGGCTCCTCGCGGGCGACGAGAACACCCGTGCCTTCCTGACGGCAGCGGGCCTCTCGCCTGACGGCGCCTACCGGGACCGGGTCGTTGGCCCCGACGGGGCGCTTGCCCGCGAGGTCCGCCTGACCGCCGACCTTTCCCCTGCGTGAGCGCCGACACGATGCATGCACCCCGCCTGCCTGACCAGCGCCGGAAGGAGGTGATCCGCCAGTGCCTGTCGGTCGGTATCGCGACGGGCGCCTACGGCATCAGCTTCGGCGCCCTGTCGGTGGCGGCAGGCCTCAGCTTCTGGCAGACGATCGCGCTGTCGGCCCTGCTCTTCTCTGGTGCCTCGCAGTTCGCTGTCGTGGGCATCATCGCGGCAGGTGGGGCGGGGGTTTCGGCGGTCGCCACCTCGAGCCTTCTCGGCCTGCGCAACGGCCTCTACGGCCTGCAGGTGTCGCGACTGCTCCACGTGAGCGGCCTGCGCCGGGTGCCCGCAGCTCAGCTGACCATTGACGAGTCGACCGCTGTGGCCACTGCCCAGCCCGAGCCTGCCGCACAGCGTCTCGGCTTCTGGGGCACCGGGCTGTCGGTTTACGTGCTGTGGAACCTCTCGACGATCCTGGGCGCCGTCGTGGGTGACGCGCTCGGGGACCCCCGGCGGTACGGACTGGATGCCGCCGCGCCAGCCGCGTTCTGCGCGCTGCTGTGGCCGCGGCTGAAGTCCGGGGACGCCCGAGCCGTGGCGGCCGTCGCCGCCGTCATCGCTGTGGTCGTGGCACCACACGCCCCCGCGGGGGTACCGGTGCTGGTTGCCGCCCTGGCGGCCATCGTGGCCGGGCTGGTTCCATCACGAGCACCGCGAATGCCGGACGGACCCAGGACCGCTGACGAGGTTGACCACACAGGCACGCCACCAGAGGATGAAGCATCGACATGACGCTCTGGACCACCGTGCTGGTTGCCAGCGGCTTGGCTTTCGCGCTCAAGTTCCTTGGCTACGTCGTGCCGCACCAGGTTCTGGACGGCGTCGTCGTATCGCGGGTTACCGCGATGTTGCCGGTCGCGCTGTTGTCGGCCCTTGTCGTCGTGCAGGCGTTCACTGCTCCCGGAGGCGGGTTGACCATAGACGCACGTGCCGCCGGTCTCGCAGTCGCGGTCACGGCACTTCTGCTGCGAGCCCCGTTCCTGGTCGTCGTGATCCTGGCTGCAGGCACCGCCGCCACGTTGAGGGCCATGGGCTGGGGCTGAACCGGAGTCAGACGCTCTGGGCGAAAAGGCCCGCACCCCCCTGCGGGGCGCGGGCCTCTCGGATCAGGAACTGGTCCTTAGCCGCTCATCGCGATCAGGGTGTGATGTTGAGCGCGAATGTGGCCATTCCGCCGGTGGCGGTGACCACCGTGACCTGAGTCGCAGCCGGCCCAGGAACACGTGGGTCTGGCTGGATGCCACCCCGGATGGAGAACGCTCCGGCGGGGTCCACTGTCGCCGACCCGATCGTCCTGCCGGTTGGGTCCGGACCGCCCACCACGAAGGTGACCCGCTGGCCGGCGAGTATGGATGTCGTGCCGGTGATCCGCCATTCACCGCGGGTGCGGTACCTCGCCGTCACGCCGGAGATCAGCTCAGCCAGAGGCGTGATCACGACGGTGGCCGTGGATGTCCCCGCTCCGCCGACCCCGGTGGCTGTCACCTGGAACGTCAGGGACGCGTTGTCTGTTACATAGAAGAGGTTGACACCGCCCACGAGGGCGTTCGGCAGCGGCATCAGCGAGTAGCTGAAGGTCGGTTTGGTGGCGGTCGCGGACGACAAGGTCACGAGCGGACCAGACAGCTGAGTCCAGGCCAGGCTCTGGGCGCCTGTCGTTGCGCTGGCGTCCAGGGTGACCACCGTGCCGCGCTGGGCGGTCTGCGAGGGACCGGCGTCAGCCTGGAGCTTGACGGCCGCCGGCAGCACCGTGATCGTCTGGCTCGTGGGCACGCTGACGAGGCCCGGAGGAGTCGGACCAGTCACCACGAGCTGAATCACGTAGGTGCCCACCGCTGTCGGGGTGAAGGTGAGGGTCGGCGTGGTCATGTCCATCGCCGGGATGATCGCGCCCGTGCCGGCCATCTGTGCCCAGGCATAGGTCAGAGGTCCGCCGGTGCTCGTTGCCGCGTCCAGGACGACGGGTTGACCGAGGGTGACGGTGGCCGGAGCGGTGAACGCGGCGATCGGAAGCGTGGCGTTGATCGTCGATCCAGCAACTGACGTCGCGATCGTCGCGGAGCCGCCGCGGGACGATGTCACCGTGATCGTTGAGGGGGGCGCGTTGATGGGGAAGCTCGCCGTCCCGGCGACCAGTGGGCCATAGCCCGCCACGGTGAGTACAGGAGCGTTTACCTCATCGCTGGAGGAAGCCGTCACGACCAGGGTGTTGTCGGGTCCGGGGGCACCAACATCTCCGACGGTGTATGTCGCCGCGCTGATCGTCACGCCGTCAGCCAGCTTGGCGATCTTGCGTGCAATGGGCTTGTCACCGGCGTTGACGACCTCGATCTGTGCGCCGACGGGAAGGCCCGAGGGCGGAACCGTGAGTGGGAGGCGGCCGAAGTATCGACTCCCCTCGTCCCGCAACGTTGTCGTGGCGAAACCGAGCTCAGCGTTAGCGCTGACCTGGATCGACTGACCGACCTCGGAGGTCGCAAAGACGTCGATCGTGGCATGGCCGCTGGCCGGCAGCGTGTAGACGGCTCTGGGGACGCTGACTCCGCTGTTGGTTGCATAGCGGCCCGACACCAGGAACTGGTCGGTCTGGGCCAGGAGGGTGTACGTCCCGTTCAGCTCCTTCCTCTCCACCTTCACGAAGTTCGTGTTGTACGGGCTGCCGACGACCGTGTGCGAGCTGTTCGGGTCTCCGATGTAGCCCGCGGGCGCGGCCGGAGCGACGGCCGGGTCCCACTTGAGGAACGGCCCGACCCGGCCGGCCAACGCAGCCCCGAAGTCGCCCGGAGCCAGACCGATATCCTGGGTCATGTTCATTTGGCCCTTGGCGTCGGCCGTGACCTCGTCGATACCGTAAGGATGGGTGATACGCCAGGTCGTACCGGGAGTAAACCCGGTCTTCGTGTCGCGGATGCGGATCCGGCCGAAGACGATTTCATCTCCTACGACGACCGGGCCGGTTGCGTAAGCCCCTTCCAGGTTCATCTCGATCAGCATGTTCACGCCCTGCGCCACGACCGGAGAGGTGACCAGCTGGTAGAACATCTCGTTCGCTGTGAAGGGGGCGGGGCACAGCGGGTCGAGGACCCCGGGCGAAAGGGGCAGGCAGAGCTCGAGGCGCGACGTGACACCTGCACTGTCCTGGCCGCGATACCACGTCGGGAATCCGGTCGAGGCGGCGACGGGCCCGACCTCGATGAGGGATCCTTGGCGCGGTGTTCCCGGGACGATCGGTATGGCGAATGCAGCGGCAGCCGGGATGGCCACGACGACAGCAACCAGGGCGCTCACGCCCCATCGCCCAAATTTGACCTTCATCTGAATGCCCTGACCTCTCCGTTTGCCGTGCCCGCGGCGGGCGCCTCGGGTAACTCCGGTTGCAGCTGGCCTGCCACCGTCACACTTCATTCACGGACGAAATCTGTTCTGGGGCGGCGGGTGCTGAGCACCAGCTCGACTTCAGGAGCCCGCCAAGATCGCGTGCTCGTTCTACGGCGCCGAGCTCCCGGCCAGGGCACTCAGCTGCGTTGACGTGCCAACCCATCCGTCGGCGTCGTTGAACACCTCGAAGATGACGGTGTACGGGCCGGCCCCGCTAAAGATGTGCGACAACGTTGCAGGCGGCGCGCCGTCGACGAACTCTGTCGGCGTGCCGTCCCCGTAGGTCACGTCGTACCCATTGAAGGTGGTGCCCAAAGGGGTGGACAAGTTCAAATCGAAGGTGACCGGCTGGCCAGCAGCTGGCAGACCGGTGGTTGCCGTGATCGTCGCGACCGGTGCCGGATAGACGGTGACCGTGACCACGTCAGAGGCGGAGACGCCTGCGGAGTCGGTGACCGCCAGGGTCACGGTCATGGTGCCCGCCGCGAGGTAGAGGTGGAACGGCCTCCAGGTCGTCGGGTCCCCCACGAAGGGTTGTGTCATGCCGTCGCCGTAGTTCAATGACCCCGACACAATGGTCCTGCCAGAGCCGGCGTGGGAACCAGTCACGTCAAAGATGGGTTCAAAGCCGTTCGCGCTCGTCTTGGCCGTCCCGGCAGATCCATTGATCATCAGCAGCGCGGCCGTCGGAGGCACCGCGGTGGTGACGGTCACGGTAGCGGCTGCGGAATGGTTCGGGACGCTGTCGTGGGCGAAGACCGCATAGGAGTACTGGGTGGCGGCGGCCAGGCCGACCTCGTCGATGTAGAACGTATCGGTCTTGGCCGTGGAGGTGACGACAAGGTCCCCCTCAAGGACCGTCGCGGGCGCAGTGGCGCCCGCCGCGCGACGGATCGTCACACCGGTGAAGTCGGCGGCGGCCGGGTTGGCCCAGGACAACCTGACCTGGACCGCGGTAGCGGTCGTCGTGGGGACGGCCGTCAACACGGTGACAGGCCCGGGCACGGTGACATTCGGCAAGGTCCCGGTGGTGACGGTCAGGTTGACGGCAACCGCGTGGTTGAGGGCGCCGTCGTGGGCGAAGACCGCGTAGGAGTACTGCGTGCCGGCGGTCAGGCCTGTGTCGGTGAACGACGTCGCGATCCCTGATGCCGGGACTGCGACCGGGGTCCCGTCCGTGGCTGTCGCCGGCGCCGTCGCGCCCAGCGCGCGGCGGATCGTCACCCCGGTGAAGTCGGGGTCGATCGGGTTTGCCCACGCCAGGTCGATGAACGTATCGGCGATCGCGCTTGCGCTCAGAGCGGTGACCGGCCCGGGAGCGATGACATCGAACGTCAACCGGGTTGATGTGCCAACCCATCCGTCGGCGTCGTTGAACACGTCGAAGGTGACGGTGTACGTGCCTGCCCCGCTGAAGGTGTGCGTCAGGGTTGCAGGCGGCAAGCCATCGACGAAATCGGTCGGGGTCCCGTCCCCGTAGGTCACGTCGTAGCTGTTGAACGCTGTGCCCAGCGGCGTGGACCACGTCAAATCGAAGGTGACCGGCACACCAGGTCGGGCCGGAATACTGTTTGGCGCGATGGTCGCCACCGGTGGCGGGTAGACGGTGAGCGTGACCACGTCCGGAGCGCTGACGACCCCTAAGGAGTCGGTGACCACCAGGGTCACGCTCATGGTGCCCGCCGCGACGTAGAGGTGGATCGGACCCCAGGCCGCAGGGTCCCCCACGAAGTGGTCCGTCTTGCCGTCGCCGTAACTCAACGACCCCGACACGATGGTTGCGCCAGGGCCGGCATGGGAGCCAGTCACATCGAAGATGGGTTCAAAGCCGTTCGCGCTTGTCTTGGCGGTCCCAGCAGATCCATTGATCGTCAGCAGCGCGGCCGTCGGGGTCAGCGCAGTGGTGACGGTCACTGTGGTCGGGGCGGCGTAGTTGCCGGCGAGGTCGTGCGCGAAGACCGCATAGGAGTACTGCGTGCCGGCAATGAGGCCGGTCGTGTTGGTGTAGTTCGTCTGGGCCGTGTCGGTAACGACGAGGTCCCCGTCGGCACGTGTCGCGGGCGCCGTGGCGCCGTGCAGGCGGCGGATCGTCACCCCTGCGAAATCGGGGTCGGCCGGACTCGTCCAGGACAACCTGACCTGCACCTGGTTTGCGTCAATGGTTGTGGGGGCAGCGTTCAGCCCCGTAACCGGCCCGGGGGCGGTGACATCCGCTGAGGTGGCGGCGGTCACGTTGACGCCGGCGGCGTGATTTGGGACGCCGTCGTGGGAGAAGACCGCGTACGAGTACGTCGTGCTTGAGGTCAGGGCCGTATCGGTGAACGACGTGGTGGTCGCCGAGGCAGGGACCGCGACCGAGGTCCCGTCCGTGACCGTCGCGGGGGCCGTGGCGCCCAGCGCGCGGCGGATCGTCACCCCGGCGAAGTCGGCGTCGGAGGGGTTGGCCCAGGACAACGCGATCGAGGTGTCGCTGGCCGAGGCGGCGGCCAGCCCGGTCACCGACGCAGGCGGAGTGACGTCTACCGGCACAGCCTCGGTGGTAGCGGACGCCGTGACGCCGGCAGAGTAGTTCGGAACTCCGTCCTTGGCGAAGACCGAGTAGGAGTACTGGGTCGCGGCGGACAGGCCGGTGTCGGTGAACGACGTGGCGGTCGCCGAGGCAGGGACCGCGACCGAGGTCCCGTCCGTGACCGTCGCGGGGGCC
>JBDTWH010000225.1:0-3375 GCA_040006795.1 Actinomycetota bacterium
GTTGATCTATGCCGACACCGCAACTATGCCGAGGTTCGCGCTGCACGCCTTGGGAGTGCAGCGTCGATGCTGGGTTTCTCGCTGTGGGGTCCCACTGGTATCGGCATAACTGCGGGTTGAGATCACGCTCGAATCGTGGGGGCACCGTGCTCCCGCGAGGAGGCGAGTGTGATGTCAGGTCCACGAAGAGAGGCCGGTCAGCTGGGACCGCAGGTCGAAGGCTACCGGGCTTGGTTGATGCAGCGGGGCTACACGTCGGGGACGGTCCGGAACATGTTGAAGGACATGGGCCAGGTCGGCCTGTGGCTATCGACTGAGGGGTTGGAAGCGGCGCAACTGGACGAGCAGCGGATGACGGCTTTCCTGGTTGCCCGGCAAGTGAGCGGCTACCGGCGGATCCCTGGGACGAGGGCGATGGTGCCGCTATTGAGCTATTTGAGGGAGGCTGGGATCGTCCCGGTGGCCGAGCCCTTGCTGACACCTGTGGGCGTGCTCGTCGAGAATTATCGGTTATGGCTGGTCCAGGAAAGGGGTCTGGCCGCGACCACGGTGCTGCGTTACGAGAACACGGCGCGCCGTTTCCTGCAAGAACAGGCAACCAGCGGTGACGCTTTCGAGCCGACAGCACTGACCGGGATGGACGTCAACGCATTCCTGCTCAGGGAATGCGGTCGGGTGTCAGCCGGATCGGCCAAAGGACGGGTGGCCGAGCTGCGTTCGGTCCTGCGCTTTCTGTATTTGCAGGGCATCACACCCTTGCGACTCGGGACGGCGGTGCCTCCGGTTGGTGGTTGGCGCTTCGCCACTTTGCCGCCGCCGGTCATGAGTACCGCGGATGTTCAGTTGCTGTTGGACGGCTGCGACTGCAGCTCCGTGATCGGTGTCCGTGACTTCGCGATGATGACGTTGGTCGCTCGTCTGGGGTTGCGCTCGATCGAGGTAGCGCGCCTGGAACTGCGGGACGTGGACTGGCGGGCGGGAGAACTTGTCGTGCGCGGCAAGGCAGGTCACCGCGATCGAATGCCATTGTCAGGCGAGGTGGGCGAGGCTCTGGTCGCCTACCTGTCAGCGGGTCGGAATCCTGAAGATGCCCGTCATCTGTTCCTGACGTGCCGTGCCCCTCGCGGACCAATCCGCGCGGATCTGGTCGGTGACGTTGTCGAGCGGGCTTGTAAGCGGGCCGGGCTGCCACACGTGGGACCTCATCGGCTGCGCCATGCCCTGGCTGCCGAGCTGCTGCGTCAAGGCGCTGGCCTGGTCGCGATCAGCCAGGTGCTTCGTCATCAGGATCTGGCCACCACCGCCCTGTACGCGAAGGTCGACCTCGACGCGCTGCGGCAAGTCGCCCAGCCCTGGCCTGGAGCTGTTCGGTGAGCGCGCTCGAGCAGGCCCTTGCGGACTACCTGCAGCTACGTCATTCCCTCGGGCACGAACTGGCCGAGGCCGGCTGGCTGCTGCCGCGCTTCGTGGCCTACCTCGAGGCCCACGACTCGTCCACCGTCACGATCGAGGCGGCGCTGGGGTGGGCCCAGCAATCAAATGCCAGTCCGATGAGCACCGTCGGCCCACGGCGGATGACGGCCGTCCGTGGCTTCGCCCGCTACCTGGCTGGCTTCGATGCCGGGACTGAGATCCCACCGTTAGGCCTGATGCCGTACCGGCAGCGCTGGCGCCAGCCGTTCATCTACTCCCCGGCTGACATCGACGCGGTGATGGGCCAGGCCCGCAGCTCGATCTCCTCGCCCTTGCGGGCCGCGACCTACAACACCTTGATCGGGCTGCTCGCAGCCAGCGGGCTGCGGATCGGCGAGGCGATCAAGCTTGACCGTAGCGACGTCGACTGGGCGAAGGGGGTGCTGCTGATCCGCGAGTCCAAGTTCGGAAAGTCCCGCTGGGTGCCGCTGCAGGCCAGCAGTATGCAGGCACTTGATGCCTATTCCACGTTGCGCAATGAGCTCCAGCCGCGACCCAAGGAACCGTGCTTCTTCGTGTCCCAAACCCGCAAACGGCTTCTCTACGAAGTCATCTGCCCGACCTTCCGGCGGCTCATCGACACAGCAGGAGTCGGAACGGGTGCGCTCTCCCCTCCGAGGCTCCACGATCTGCGCCACACTTTTGCGGTCCGCACCCTGCTTGGCTGGTATCGGAGCGGCGAGGACGTCCAGGCGAAGATGCCGTCGTTGTCGACCTACCTTGGACATCGCGAACCGGCCTCCACGTACTGGTACCTGTCGGCTGCTCCGGAACTGCTTGCCCTGGCCGCTGTTCGACAGGAATCTGCATGGTCGGCGGCCACGCCATGACCCTGATCGCGCCGACCCTGCAAACCTTCTTCACCGACCGGCTCGCCCAGCAACGCCAGGCCAGCCCGCGGACCATCGAGGCCTACCGCGACACCCTGAAGCTGCTCCTTCAGTTCGTCCACCAACAAAGCGGCAAGACCCCTGCCCAGCTCGATTGGGACGACCTGGACGCAAAGCTGATCGCCGCGTTCCTCAACCACCTGGAGATCCAGAGACACAACAGCGTCAGGACCCGCAACGTGCGGCTGACTGCGATCCGATCCCTGTTCTCCTATGCGGCGTTGCGCCACCCCGAGCACGCCCTGCTGATCCAGCGCGTCCTGGCCATTCCACCGAAGAGGTTCGACAAGCGGATCGTGACGTTCCTGACCCCACCAGAGGTCGACGCCCTCATCGCCGCACCGGACCAAACACGATGGGAAGGCCGACGAGACCGAGTCCTGATGTTACTGGCCATCCAAACCGGCCTGCGGGTCTCGGAGCTGATCGGCCTGAACTGCCGCGACGTCACACTCGGCATTGGCGCCAACGTCCGCTGCGAAGGCAAGGGGCGCAAGCAACGTGCTGTCCCTCTCACCGCCCCCGTCGAGGCGCTGCTGGGGGTATGGCTGACCGAACGAGCCGGACAGCCCGGCGACCCATTGTTCCCAACTCGCACCGGTCGGCGACTCAGCCGCGACGCCATCGCGCTCAGAGTCAGCACCCACGCCGCGACCGCCGCGCAACGATGTCCATCGTTGCGCGGTAAACGAATTCACCCCCACGTCCTGCGCCACAGCTGTGCCATGTCGCTACTTCAAGCGGGGGTCGACACCTCAGTTATCGCTCTCTGGCTCGGACACGCTGGAGTCCGGTCCACCGATGCCTACATTCACGCCGACATCAGCATCAAAGAGAAAGCCCTCGCCCTGACCACACCCGCTTCGCCGCGACCCGGCCGCTATCACCCACCCGACAAGGTGCTCGCCTTCCTCGAGAGCCTGTAACTATGCCGAACCACACTCCTCAATCAATCTGCACTCCCAATGCATACAGCGCGAACTTCGGCATAGTCGCGGTATCGGCATAGATC
>JBDTWH010000226.1:0-28656 GCA_040006795.1 Actinomycetota bacterium
CGAATGATTTTCCTGGCCAGGCCTGCCATACCCTCCAAGGGCAGCAGACAAGCCTTTACCGAAGGTGCCGCGGCGACGAAGTGAGGGAACACCCATGACGACCCCTGATGGCATGCAGATCACCGGACCCCGCGGCGACCGCTACGACGAGGTGCTCACCGCCGGGGCTCTGGCCTTCCTGGCAGATCTGCATCGGACTTTCGATGCTCGCCGGCTCGCGCTGCTGCAAGCCCGTGCGGAACGCTACGAAAAGCTCGCGGCCGGGAGCACGCTGGACTTCCTGCCCGAGACGCGAGAGATCCGCGACGCCGACTGGAAGGTCGCACCACCGGCCCCCGGACTGGTCGACCGACGCGTGGAGATCACCGGCCCGACCGACCGCAAGATGACCATCAACGCCCTCAACTCCGGGGCCAAGATCTGGCTGGCCGACATGGAGGACGCCTCGACCCCCGCCTGGGCCAACGTCGTCGAGGGGCAGCTGAACCTGCGAGACGCCCTGGACGGCGCCATCGACTTCACCTCGCCCGAGGGCAAGCGGTATGCGCTCGGAGAGGACCTCGCCACCATCGTCGTGCGGCCGCGCGGCTGGCACCTGCCAGAGAAGCACGTCATCGTGGACGGACGGCCGATGTCGGGCAGTCTGGTCGACTTCGGCCTGTACTTCTTCCACTGCGCCCGGCGTCAGATCGACGCGGGCAAGGGCCCGTACTTCTACCTGCCCAAGCTGGAGAGCCACCTCGAGGCACGGCTCTGGAACGACGTGTTCATCCGCGCGCAGGAACGACTCGGCATACCGGCCGGCACCATCCGGGCCACGGTGCTCATCGAGACCTACCCGGCCGCCTTCGAGATGGAGGAGATCCTCTACGAGCTGCGCGAGCACTCCTCAGGGCTGAACGCCGGCCGATGGGACTACATCTTCAGCGTGATCAAGAAGTTCAGGACTCGCGGACGCGGTTTCATGCTGCCGGACCGCGCCCAGGTCACGATGACGGTGCCCTTCATGGCCAGCTACTCGGACCTGCTCCTGCGCTCGTGTCACAAGCGGGGCGCCCACGCGATCGGTGGGATGGCAGCCTTCATCCCCAGCAAGGACCCCGCGGTCAACAAGACCGCCTTCGCCAAGGTCGGGGACGAGAAGACCCGGGAGGCGCAGGCCGGGTTCGACGGATCCTGGGTGGCCCACCCCGGGATGGTCGAGGTGTGCAAGGCGGCGTTCACCGACGTGCTCGGCGAGCGTCCGAACCAGCTCGACAAGCTGCGCGAGGACATCCAGGTCACCGCCGAACAGCTGCTTGACGTCGCCGCAACACCCGGCAAGGTGACTGAAGCCGGGCTTCGAAGCAACATCAGCGTCGGCATCCAGTACCTCGCGTCCTGGTTGCAGGGATCGGGAGCGGTGGCGATCTTCAACCTCATGGAGGACACCGCCACCGCGGAGATCTCGCGCTCGCAGGTGTGGCAGTGGCTGCACAACGACATCGTGCTGGCCGACAGTGACGAGCTGGTGACCCGAGAGCTGGTCGAACGCATCGTCGATGAGGAGATCGCCAGGCTGCCAGGGAAGCCGGCTGACTACGCGGAGGCGCGAGCCACGTTCGTGGACGTCGCCATCGCCGACGACTTCGCCGAGTTCCTCACCCTCCCGGCCTACGAGCGGATGCCCTGAGCCCTCGATCTGGCTCAGCTCAGCTGGCGCCGGCTGGAGGCCAGCTGGTCAGGTTATCTTGGCCAGGTCCAGGTAGAAACCGCGGATGTGGGACTCCAGCAGGTCGGCGGCCTTCTCGCCCTCGCCGGCTTCGAAAGCGCTGAAGACCGCATGATGCTCGGCTCGCAAGCTGTTGAGCATGCTGGGCCAGCTGTACCTGCCGTCCTCCGGCATCGCCTCAACTGCGGCCAGGAACGGCACCCGAACCGATTCTCGTATGGCGCGGGTCATGTCGCACATCAGGCGGTTGCCGCCTGCCTCGGCGAGCTCCACGTGAAAGTCGATATCGAGCTGGTTGAAGGTCTCCTGGGTGATCTCGGGCTCATCCATGGACTGGAGAATTGCCGTCATTCGCGCAACGTTCTCCGGTCTGGCGTTGCGACAGGCCAGAACCACGATGGACCTCTCAAGCGTCACCCTGGTCTCAATGACGTCTGCGAACGGGAAGGAGCCCAGGGCAACGTGCAGGCGCAGGAGCCTGGTCAGTGCGTCGCTGGGCACACGCTCGATCGTGGTACCTGAGCCCGGACCCTGCCCGACCTGTGACCGAACGACTCCCTGGGCTTCCAGGACACGCAGCGCCTCCCTGACCGCCGGCCTGCTCACTCCCAGCAGCTCGGCGAGGTCCCGCTCGGGCGGCAGCCGCTCGCCTGCCCGCAGCGCGCCGCTGACAATCTGCGCCTCGATGCGTTGCAGCACCAGCTCGTAGGTCCGCACGCGTGCCACCGGAGCCCACTCGTCGCTGCGACTGTCGCGCGCGAACTCAGACACAACCCGGTCGCTCGGCTCGCTCATCAGATCAGCCATTCGTGTCCCCCCCATTCTGTGCGTGATAAACGTCGTAGCCGAAAACCCTCGACAGTGGGCAATTCTACAACTAAGGTCGTCCCAAAGGTTTGGTAAGACCATATAATCGGAGATTCCATGACTTTCGCGTATCGACCGTACCCTCTCCTGCTGGGCGGCTCTTCGTGGATGCTCCCATGAAGGTCGCACTGTTCGTGACCTGCCTGAACGACACGATGTTCCCTTCCACCGGTCAGGCGACCGTCAGCCTGCTGCGCCGCCTCGGGGTGGAGGTCGAGTTCCCGACGGCCCAGACCTGCTGTGGTCAGATGCACGTGAACTCCGGTTACGTACCCGAGGCGATCCCTGTCGTTCGAACCTTCGTCGAGGCGTTCGCCGGCTACGACGCGGTCGTCGCTCCCTCCGGATCCTGTGCCGCGTCGGCACGCCACCAGCACAAGATCGTGGCCGAACGCTCCGGCGACCCTTCCTTGATCCGTGCGGTCGCAGCAGTCTCGCCACGGGTCTACGAGCTCAGCGAGTTCCTGGTCGACGTGCTCGGCGTGGTGGACGTCGGTGCCTACTTCCCGCATCGCGTCACCCTGCACCCCTCCTGCCACTCCACGAGGCTGCTGGGAGTGGGAGACCGCTGTGAGCGTCTGCTTCACGCGGTGCGCGGGATCACGATGGTTGACCTGCCTGAAGCGGAGGAGTGCTGCGGATTCGGAGGGACGTTCTCCATGAAGAACCCCGATGTGTCGGTGGCCATGGGCTCGGACAAGGCTCGCCACGTGCGCGAGTCCGGCGCCGAGGTGCTCGTTGCCGGCGACAACTCGTGCCTGATGCACATCCGCGGCCTGCTGAGTCGCGAGCGGGCTGGGGTTCGCGTGATGCACCTGGCCGAGATCCTGGCCGCGCAGGAGGTGGCGGCGTGATCGCCACCAAGACCTTTGTCGGTATGCCGCCCTTCCCCGTCGCGGCGAAGAAGGCGCTGGCCGACAGCCAGCTGCGCGGCAACCTGCGCAATGCGACGCACACCATACGGACCAAGCGCGCCCGCGTGGTGGCCGAGCTCGACGACTTCGAGCAGCTCAGGGAGGCCGCCGCTGACATCAAGGACGACGTGCTGGGCAGCCTGGTTCACTATCTGGAGCAGGTCGAGGAGTCGCTGACCGCCGCCGGGGCGACCGTGCACTGGGCCCGGGACGCCGCCGAGGCCAACCGAATCGTCGTCGACATCGCCCGCCTTCACAAGGTGGACGAGGTGGTCAAGGTCAAGTCGATGGCCACCCAGGAGATCGAGCTCAACGTCGCCCTCGAGACTGCCGGTATCGCTGCCTGGGAGACCGACCTGGCCGAGCTGATCGTCCAGCTCGGCAATGACCTGCCAAGCCATATTCTCGTTCCGGCGATCCACCGCAACCGCTCCGAGGTGCGCGAGATCTTCCTGCGTGAGATGGGCAAGGTCGGGCTGGCTGCCGAGCCGGACCTCAGCGACGAGCCGGCCGAGCTGGCCGGTGCGGCCCGCCGCCACCTCCGGGAGAAGTTCCTGCGCGCCAAGGTGGCCGTGTCCGGCGCCAACTTCCTGGTCGCCGAGACCGGCACCCTGGTCGTGGTCGAGAGCGAGGGCAACGGGCGGATGTGCCTCACCCTGCCCGAGGTCCTCATCTCGGTGGTGGGGATCGAGAAGATCGTGCCGACGTGGACCGACCTCGAGGTCTTCCTGCAGCTGCTCCCCCGATCGGCCACCGGTGAGCGGATGAACCCGTACACCTCGACCTGGACCGGGGTCACCCCCGGGGACGGACCGCAGGAGGTGCACGTGGTGCTGCTCGACAACGGCCGCACCAAGGTGCTGGCTGACACGGTGGGCCGCCAGGCTCTTCGATGCATCCGGTGCTCAGCCTGCATGAACGTCTGCCCGGTCTATGAGCGGACCGGTGGGCACGCCTACGGCTCGGTCTATCCTGGCCCGATCGGCGCGATCCTGACGCCGATGCTGCGTGGGGTCGGCGTGGACGAGCAGACCGACTCGATGCCCTTTGCCTCTACTCTCTGCGGAGCCTGTTACGAGGTCTGCCCGGTCCTCATCAACATCCCCGACGTCCTGGTTCACCTGCGCGAGCAGGTCGTCGACTCCCATCGCGCAGGAGTGCCGGGTGCGCTGCAGGCCGCCATGACCGGAGCGTCCTGGACCCTTGGCGGCAGTCGGAGGCTTCGCGCGTTGCAGACGCTCGCCGGGCTGTCCGGCCGGGTGCTCGGACGGCGCGGTCTGATCGGGCGGTTGCCCGCTCCGCTGAGCCGCTGGACCGACGCAAGAGACCTCCCCGCGCCACCGCGCGAGTCGTTCCGCCGGTGGTGGGCCCGCACCGACGGCGGCCACCACGAAACCAGCCCCAATCCCGACAGACTGAGCACAGGAGACGAGCACAGATGAGCGCGCGCGAGGAGATTCTGCGCCGGGTCCGCGCGGCGCACGTCGCACCCCCGGAGCAGGCAACCCGCCGGGACTACTCCCACGTCCGGGAACATGGCGACCGGCTGGGTCAGTTCGTGCGGCGGGTCGAGGACTACAAGGCCACGGTGATCCGGACCGGCCCAGATGACGTCGCGGCAGCGGTCGCCAAGTGCCTGGTCGGTGCGGGAGAAGTGGTCGTCCCGTCGGGCTTCGACCCGACCTGGGTGCCAGATGGCCTCAACATCATCAGGGACGAGCCGGCGCTGCGGGCGGACCAGCTCAATGCGGTCGACGCCGTTCTCACCTGCGCGGTGGTCGGCATCGCCGAGACCGGGACCATCGTGCTCGACCACACCGCGGGCATGGGTCGGCGGACGCTGACGCTGGTGCCGGACCTGCACGTGTGCGTCGTCACCGCAGATCAGGTGGTCGGAGACGTCCCCGAGGCCGTCGCCAGGCTGGGTGCCTCGGTGAAGGCCGGCCGACCTCTCACCTGGATCAGCGGAGGTAGCGCCACCGTCGACATCGAGCTCCATCGGGTCGAAGGCGTGCACGGCCCCAGGACACTGTGCGTCGTCCTGGTGGAGCCGGCCATTCTCTAGCGGACCCGCCAACCCCAGCTGCACTCATCAGCACACCTCAGCACCCCGCAGCACCAGCAGCACCCATCAGCACCCGCAGCACCCCGCAGCACCCGCAGCACCCCGCAGCACCCGCAGCACCCGCAGCACCCATCAGCACTGACTACGGTCCGTCGTCGCAGCCGACGACGGGCCGTAGTCCTGTGTCTGGGCAGGAAATGGCGAGGACCTCCGAACGAGACGCGAGCCTGTGATGGCTCGTGCTCAGCTCGGAGGTCCTCGTGTCCCACGGCCCTGACCGTCGACGGATGACCCGACAACCGGTCAGGGCTCAGCTCACGGCAGCATCCACGACAGCACGGCTGTCGACTGCAGGTAGACGATCACGCACATGAAGAACAGGAACCCGAGGCTCCATCCGATGACCTTGCGGAAGATGTCGCCCTCCTTGCCGGACATACTGACGGCGGCGGCGGCGATCGCAAGGTTCTGGGGCGAGATCATCTTGCCCAGCACCCCTCCAGAGGAGTTTGCCGCGGCCATCAGAGCGGGACTGATCCCGGCCTGTTTGGCCGCTGAGACCTGCAGCGCGCCGAAGAGCGAGTTCGACGAGGTGTCCGAGCCGGTGACGGCAACACCCAGCCATCCCAGGATCGGGGAGAAGATCGCGAAGGCGGCGCCGGCTTCAGCCATCCAGGTACCCAGCGACGCGGTCTGGCCGGAGGCGTTCATGACGTATGCCAGGCCCAGGACCGCCATGACCGTGACGATTGCCGTGACGAGCTGCCGGTAGGTCTGGAGATAGACCTGGAAGGCCCTGGCCCACGGAATGCCGATGACCGGGATCGTGATCAGCCCGGCGATCACCATGAGGCTGCCCGGCGATGCCAGCCAGTTGACCTTGAACGTGGCCAGCGTTGAGGCCTTGCCCGACGCGGTCTGCAGATCCAGGCCCGGCCACTGGAACGCCTTCGTGGGAGCTGAGAGCGCGTCCTTGATGAAGGGGATCTGGCTCAGGCTGAACACCACGATGACGATGAGGTACGGCGCGTAGGCCTTGAACACCTCACCGGGGCTGTCATGGCTGTTGCGGTCGCGGGCTGCCAGCTCCTGGACACTGCCGACGCCGCCACCGACGGGGTGGTCCGAGCCGCCGACTGCCGCGCCCACGAAGGTGCCGGAGCCGCGGGCTTCCGAGCCGGCCTGCAATGAGCCTGACGTGCCCACAGTCCTCGAGAGGTCGCCGGCCTCGGGTGTCTCCACGTAGGAGTCAGCCGGTCGCCATACCCGTAGCAACAGCACCACGGAGGCCGCTGAGACCAGTGAGGCGACGATGTCGGTGAGCTGGGTCGACACGAAGTTGGAACAGACGAACTGAGCGATGGCGAAGCTGAGACCAACAGTCAGCGTCGCCGGCAGGGTCGCCCGGACTCCGCGCCACCCGTCGATGATGAAGACGAGGGCCATCGGGACGAAGAGCGCGAGCAGCGGAGTCTGCCGACCAACGATCTGCGACAGAGTGTGCTCGGGCAGGCCACTGACCTTGGCGAGCGTCGTGATCGGCACCGCGAGAGCACCGAAGGCCACCGGGGCCGTGTTCGCAACCAGGGCCACCACAGCGGCCTTGATCGGGTTGAACCCCAGCGCGATGAGCATGACGCTGGTGATGGCAACGGGGGTGCCGAAGCCTGCCAGTGCTTCCAGTAGCGCGCCGAAGCAGAAGGCGATGATGACCGCCTGGATCCTCTGGTCATCACTGACCTTGGCGAACGATCGCCGCAGGACGTCGAAATGTCCTGTCACGACGGTCATGTTGTACAGCCAGATCGCATTGATAACGATCCACAGGATCGGGAAGAAGCCGAAGGCGGCTCCCTCGGTGCCCGCCATGAGGGCCTGGCCTACCGGCATCGCGTACGCGACGATGGCCACCAGCAGAGAGATCACCAGGGACACCAGCGCCGCCTTCCAGGCTGCCATCCGTAGCACCCCCAGCAGGACGAACAGTGTGAGCAGGGGAAGCATGGCCACGAACGCTGTAAGAGCTAGCGATCCGGACACAGCATCGAGAACTGGGCGATACATGGGTCACCTCGTCTTTGAGGAATCGAATGGGTGGTACCTGGCACTTCACTGAAAGGCTGGTCAGGGGGTCTTCAATAGCGTATGGTCTGACCAAATCGTTGGGCTGACCATATGGGAAGAATTCCCAACTGTCCAGAGTTTTCGGCAACGACTTCGCAACGACCGTCCCAGGGAGCCCCTGTGTTCGACACTTCGCTCAGCGCCTTCCGGGACGCCGTGGCAGATCCGGCGCAGGTCAGGACCCGCGCCCTGGATCTTCACGCCGGTGCCCACGATGCCTCCCACTTTCTGCTGATCCCGCAGGCCCTGGTGTTCGCAGGCAACGCCGACGAGGTGGGTGGCCTGTTACGGGCCAGCGCCGCCCAAGGGGTGCCGCTGACCTTCCGCTCGGGCGGGACGAGCCTCAGCGGCCAGGCCCTGACCGACGGTGTCCTGGTCGACGTCCGTCGCAACTTCACCAGCATCGAGGTGCTGGGCGGCGGCACCCGAGTTCGCGTCCAGCCCGGCGTCACCATCCGGGCCGTGAACGCCCGCCTCATGCCCTTCGGTCGCAAGCTCGGGCCCGACCCGGCCAGCGAGTCCGCCTGCACCATCGGCGGGGTCGTCGCGAACAACTCGTCGGGTATGGCCTGCGGCACCGTGAACAACACGTACCAGACCCTCGAGTCGCTGACGGTCGTGCTGCCCAGCGGGACGGTGATCAACACCGGAGCCCCAGACGCCGACGAACGCCTGCGGACCCTGGAGCCCGACCTGTTCAACGGTCTGCTCCGGCTGTCCCGCCGGGTCCGCGACAACCCCGCCTCGGTGGCAACCATCGCGCATCAGTTCTCCATGAAGAACACGATGGGTTACGGGATCAACTCCCTGCTGGACTTCGACCGGCCGGCCGACATCCTGGCGCACCTCATCGTGGGCAGCGAGGGGACGCTCGGGTTCGTGGCCGAGGCGGTATTCCGGACCATCCCGCGCCTGGCCCACGTCAGCACCGCGCTCCTGGTCTTCCCCGACCTCGAAGCCGCCAACACCGCGCTGCCCGAGCTGGTGGACACCGGGGCAGCGACCCTGGAGCTGATGGACGCGCTTTCCCTGAAGGTGGGTCAGGCACTGCCCGGCACACCCCAGGTGATCCTCGATCTCCCCGTGCGCGACCACGCAGCCCTGCTGGTGGAGTACCACGCAGACAACGCGGACCACCTGGCCGAGCTGCAGCACACCGGAGTCGATCTGGTGAACCGCCTGCCGCTCAGCGCCCCGGCGGCCTTCAGCTCCGACTCCGCGGCCCGCGCCCAGCTGTGGCACCTGCGCAAGGGACTGTATGCAGCCGTGGCCGGTGCACGCAGGCAGGGCACCACCGCGCTGCTGGAGGACGTCGTCGTGCCGGTGCCTGCCCTGGGGCGCACCTGCATCGAGCTCATCAAGCTGTTCGACAAGCACAGCTACGCCAACAGCGTGATCTTCGGCCACGCCAAGGACGGCAACATCCACTTCATGCTCACCGACGGCTTCGGCACCAGCGAGGAGCTCGACCGGTACAGCGCCTTCACCGAGGACATGGTGGATGTGGTTCTGGGCGAAGGCGGCTCGCTGAAGGCCGAGCACGGGACGGGACGGGTGATGGCCCCCTTCGTGCGCCGGCAGTACGGCGACGAGCTGTATGACGTCATGCGTCAGATCAAGAGGCTCTTCGACCCCGCGGGCATGCTCAACCCCGGTGTCCTCATGGATGACGACCCCCGGGCACACCTGCGCCACATCAAGTCCACCCCACCCGTGGACGACTCGGTGGATCGATGCGTCGCGTGCGGATACTGCGAACCCGTCTGCCCCAGCCGGAACATCACCCTGACCCCCCGGCAGCGGATCGTCACGCTCCGAGCCATCGAGCAGGCAAGGCTCGACGGCGACCATGCCCTCGCGGCCGAGCTCGAGAAGGACTTCCAGTACGCCGCGATCCACACCTGCGCCGTGGACGGCATGTGCCAGACCGCCTGTCCGGTGAACATCAACACCGCGACCATGGTCAAGACCCTGCGCGCGCGCGACGCCAGGCCTGTCGTCAAGGGCCTGTGGGGTGCCGCCGCGAAGAACTGGGGCGGCGTCACGCGCGGCGCCGGTCACGCCCTGACCGTCGTCCCGAAGATCCCGATCGGCGTCGTGCTCGGGCCGGACAAGCTCGCCCGGGCCATTCTCGGGCCGGACACAGTGCCGCTCTACTCGGCCGAGCTCCCCCGCGGCGGTACTGCCCGCAAACGTCCGGCGCCGATGACCGAGCCGCAGGCGGTGTACTTCCCGGCGTGCGTCTCGACGATGTTCGGGCCCGCTGTCGAGTCGGCGCCCGGCGTCCAGAAGAGCTTCGAGCTCCTCTGCGAACGTGCCGGCATCACGCTGCTGGTGCCCGAAGGCATCGACGGTCTGTGCTGCGGCACGCCATGGTCATCCAAGGGTCTGGTCGACGGCCAGGCAACCATGCAGGCGAAGACGCTCGCGGCGTTGCGCCGCGCCACCCGCAACGGCGAGCTGCCCATCGTCTGCGACGCGTCATCCTGCACCGAGGGGCTGCGACAGGCCATCGAGACCGACACCAGCCCGAAGCCCATGACGGTGATCGACTCGGTCGAGTTCACGCTCACCCACATCCTGCCCACGCTGCCCGACCACCCCAGGCTGAAGTCGCTGGCCTTGCACCCCACGTGTTCGTCCACCCGGCTGGGCATCAACGCCGACCTTGAAGCGGTGGCGGCCGGGGTGGCCGAGAGCGTACAGATCCCGCAGAGCTGGGGCTGCTGCGCCTTCGCCGGCGACCGCGGGATGCTGCACCCCGAGCTCACCGCGTCAGCCACCCGGGAACAGGCGGAGGACGTGGCGGCCATGAACGCCACCGCTCACGCCTCGTGCAACCGCACCTGCGAGCTGGGGATGACCCGGGCAACCGGCGAGCCCTACCGCCACATCCTTGAGCTGCTTGAGGAGGTGACCCGGCCGCAGCCAGCCTGGGAGGGCACCGCCGCCCGGCGCGGAGAAAATCGCCCGGCACTGCCACCTAGCTGATTTTCTGGCCACAATTGGAGACATCCGGGTCAGCAGCCGCAGGAGCCAGGCGACCCATGACGCACCGGGGATCCCCATCACATATAACGCAGACCCTCGCGTCGATGCCGTCATCGGCGCTCTCCCTGACTGGCAGCAGGCAATCTGCCAAGAGGTCCGCAGGCTGGTGCACGCCGCCGACCCAGAGGTCGCCGAGACGATCAAGCGCACCGACCGCCCCTACTTCGTGCTCGAAGGCAACATCTGCGCGCTGCTGGCTGCAAAGGACCACGTCAACGTCTTCCTCTACGACGGGGCCATGGTCCCTGATCCCGAGGGAATCATCACCGCCGGCCACGACAACAAGACCGCACGCACCGTCGCCTTCCGCGAGGGTGAGCCGATCAACGCGGATGCACTGACCGCGATGTTCAGGCAGATCATCGCCAACAATCGCGCAGGCGGATGGCGCAAGCTGAAGACCCAGGCGTGACACCCGTCAGGGTGGAACGCCCTCAAGCCACCCCACATCTACGCCGCAACGCTCAAAGAGATCACTGACGAAGGCACCTACCTCTTGTCGGCTCGAGCCCGAGTCAGGTAGGACTGTCTGCGAGAGGCAGATCCGGGTTCAGGCCACGGTGGGTGAGCATCTGCCGGGCGGAAGCCATCTGAACGCGTCTCGGGTGCATGTCGTCTCAGCACGAAGAAGCGACCTCGTCGCCTCCCTCTGCCCGTCCAAACGGAAGCACCCGTCCAACAGTCTGAGGAGACCTCAATGAGCACCAAACTCAATCCGTACCTTGGGTTTCGCGACACAGCCAGGCAGGCGATGGAGTTCTACCAGTCGGTCTTCGGCGGCGAGCTCACCCTGAGCACCTTTGGCGAGTACCAGGCCAGTGAAGACCCAGCCGAGCAGGACAAGATCATGCACGGGATGCTCGTCACGGACAGCGGACTGACGCTGATGGGTGCCGATACGCCGAACAGCATGAGCTACACGCCCGGGGACAACTTCTCTGTTTCCCTCAGCGGCGAAGACGAAGCCGAGCTGCGCCTTTTCTGGCAGGGCCTGTCGGCTGACGGCGCCGTGACGATGCCACTGGAGCGCGCCCCCTGGGGCGACCTCTTCGGGATGTGCGCTGACAAGTTCGGCGTAAACTGGCTGATCAACATCGCGAGTTCCCAGTCCCCGGGCAGCTGAACGATCGCCTGGTTGCCCACCGCACCACTTGGGGAAGCTGCGGCCGGCCCCACCAGCGGCTGCACCTGTTTAACCCGGGGCCCGCCCGACGCCGCCTCTCCAACGACAGCACCACGTCAGGCCAACGCCCGCGAGAACGCCAGGGGCTGCGCTCAGGGATCAGCCATGCCTGGTAGGCGCATGCCTGTACGTCGCGGTGCACAGCAGTGGTCTCGCCCGTCCGTTCGGCGTGGTCGGATTCTTGGAGGATGGCCCATGCTCGAGAGCGATTCGCTGAGCCGCGCACAGAAGAGTCAGTTGGCCTGCGAGCGCGGTCTCCGGACGACTCGCTAGGCTGTCCATCCGTATGGGTCGTTCCTAGGGTTCTTCCTAGGGTTGTTCCCATACCCCGGGCCTCTAGCTCAGTTGGTAGAGCTGCGGACTTTTAATCCGTAGGTCGTCGGTTCGAGCCCGACGGGGCCCACTAACCCAATTCCGTTGCAGCAGAACGGAATTGAGTCACGTTGGTTTTCTTGGTTTTGGCCTCATCCTTGGCCTCAGTACACATCGAGTACACATGAGCCTCGTCCATGCGGTCCGCGAGGCCGTCCAGGTCGTCGTCGAACAGGCCCGCGTACACGTCCAGAGTCATCGCGGCCGAGGCATGCCCGAGCATCCTCTGAACCGCCTTCACGTTGGCCCCTGAACTGGGTTATGCATTTCAGCAGTTGTGGAGGCGGCCGGCCGCGGTTGGGCCTGTCTGTGCTGATTGGGCCCAGTCGGGTGGGGTACCGATCGGTACCGTTGCCCGATGAAGCCGGTCGAGACCATCGGTGCATGCCGCATGAGCCATCGACTGCCGCTCGCCCTCCTCGCACAAATGACCGATGTCGACTTCTGTGCTCAGATCTGCGAGCAGCGTCGCGCAAGTCCGCCCCGCGTCGTGTGCCGTCACCCGGCTACATTGCCAGGAAGTCAGTGACGAGCGAACTGGCGGACTCGCAGCGGCGGCAGATCCCTTGTTCACGAGGCGCAAGCGGCTGAGCACACTCATGGCAGGTGGGCCGTTGGCCCCGGGCGAGCACGATCAGCCGATCGGCTCGGCCCGGATCCGGTGAGGCTCGCACGGCCGCGCGGCCGAGGGTGACCAGGTCATCGACGCACACGTGGGCGCACTGGCCACAGCCGACGCACCGACCCGGGTCCAGCGCTAGCTCAAGCCGGGTCGCGGTGCCATCCGGTTCGGTGCCGTCTTTGGGGATGCGGCCTATCACCAGCGCCTGGGTCGGGCACACGGCGGCGCACGCGTGGCAGAAGGTGCAGCCCTTGGCATCGACGGGGTGGGTGAGCTGCAAGGTTGCCGAGGACGGCTCTGCGCTGTATCGGAGCAGCTCAGCGCGAGGCGATGTCACGGCCGGGGCCGGGGCCGGCCGAGCCGCGGACCTGCCAGCGGTGATCAGATCGCGGCGCGACCAGCTACGGCTGGCGACGGTGCCGGGGTGCGTCGTCACCTCGGGTCGGTGCGTGGAGGCCTGCGCCTTCGTGCGGGCGAGCAGGACCCTGCGTCCGCCGTGGTCCAGGCACTGGAGCAGGTCCACAGACTCCTGAACCACAACGCCGACCCGCGCCCGCTGCGCGCCCGGGCATTGCGAGCACTGCCCCTGCACCAGGGTGAGTGCCGAGCCCGGCTCCAGTGCGAGCGCGGTGGCGACGACGGTCTCGGGGTGCAGCTCGGCCAGACAGCTGACCGGGTAGGCATGGTTCCCCTCCTTACCAGAACGCTCCCGCCGCGCCGACCCGCAGACCACGCTCATCGAGGACGACTGGCGCTCCGCCTCCCTGGTCAGAGCTCCTGGCGGGACACCCACCCCGGCGATGGCGCCAGAGGGGCAGGTCGCCGCACAGAGCCCGCAGTCGGTACATCGAGTCAGCTCCGTCTGCGGAGCCTCACTGCTGCCCGCAGGCCCAAGCCGAAGCGCCATGGCTGGGCAGATGCCAACGCAGGCACGGCAATCGGATCCGCTTGCCCGCAGACAGCGTTCAGCCAGGACCCGCAGGCCGGGCCGGCCGAGCCCGCCGAACAGGTACCCTGCAAGGCCGAGCGGTCCCACCTGATTCCTCCTTCGTCTCGTTCGCTGTCAGCGGCTTTGGCCTTCAGCCCTCATGCCGCCTGCCCTAGCCCTTAGCTGAACTCACGGGTAGCCACGGGCGTTGCGGGCGGCCTTGAGTGCGGCGTCGATGGGCTGAAACGGGCCGTAGATGTGCTGTTCTCTGGTGAACATGGGCGGCATTGCCGGGTTGTCCGTTGCCACCCCGGCGTCGCTTCGCGGCATGGTGAAGTCGTAGGAGGCGCTGGAGTCTCTCGTCAGCCAGTTCGGCATTCCGCTCGGTCCCACACCGGTCCAGTCGCTGACGAACCGATTGTTGTACGGGTGGCTCTTTGACAGCAGGAAGGCAGAGACGTCGACGGCGTCCGTCTGCGACAGCCGTGTGCTCACATCCATGACGTCAACCTTGTCGCGCGGCATGGTGCCGTGAATCATGGTCGCAGTGGTGGACAGCCGGCCCATTCCTGACATCAGGCCGAAGCTGTTGTTGCCCCAGAGTGCCGGATAGCGATAACGCTTTTCGTCAGCGAGCCAGACGCCGCTTCCATCTTCCTGATGGCAGCTCTTGCAGTTGTCCTCGTAGATCTCGGCGCCGCGAACCGCGTCAGCGGCACGGGTCAGCTTGGCAACTGCGGGAAATCCCTGTCCGGGCACCTGCGTGTGGGTGTATCCGGGTTGGATCCCGGTTGCCAGAAAGCCCAGGTACGCCTCGATGTCTTTCATCCACTGGCTGTCAACAGGGAGCGGCTCACCGGCAAGTGAGCGTTCAAAGCAGCCGTTCACCCTGACCGGGACATCGCGCAAGGCATTCTCGCGTGCGCTGAAGATCCCGGGCGCCGCATACTTCTTCGCGACCACGATCAAGGGCGAGGCGTTGGGCTGGGTGCCGTCGGCCATGTGGCAGCTGGTGCAGGCGAGCTTGTTGCCCACGTAGGGCAGTCCGTTGGTAGCACGGGGCGCGCTCTCGGCACCCAGGTACTTGTACGTTGAATGGACGAGCTCCTTGCCGCTTGCGGCAGCGGCGGACATCCCCGCAGGATCGGGTAGCTGATAAGCAGGCGCAAAAATGCTGTTGAACTCGCTCGGGCCGGGCTCACTCGCATGGGCCACAGGGTCATCACCCACTTGGGCAACGCTGAAGATCCCGGCAGCCAGCACCGCTGTTAGCAGGAGTAACCGCGATTTCTTGATCGCACACCTCTTTGCTCAAAGTGCTCCGCGCCGGCGGCGGTTGCCGCTGATCGGCGCCTTCCCTTCGCTGAGTGCAGGTCAGGCCTTGGTGACCTCGACCCAGTTGTCCAGCTGGGCGGCCGCGCCGCCGATGGCGTCGGTGTGTCCACCACCGCCAGTGACGTTCGGTTCTTCCGGGAGCAGCGTGTTGACGCTGAAGCCCTCACCGCGACCGCCCGCATAGCCGGTCTCTTCATGCATCGGGGTGCTGCGCCAGGTGGTGTGGCCGTAGCGGTCGACGGCTTTGACGATTTTGCCGTCGATCTCGATCGGGCGGGCGGCGTAGGCCTCGTGGCCGTAGCTGGCATTCGCCCCGACGACGCCGGGCCGGATCCCTTCCACGACCAGGGCGACGCCCTCGATCGTGGCTGACGACGAACGCACGCTCACCCGGTCGCCGCTGG
The DNA here is from genome assembly GCA_040006795.1 of Actinomycetota bacterium. GTDB lineage: Bacteria > Actinomycetota > Actinomycetes > Actinomycetales > Dermatophilaceae > UBA4719. The sequence goes on from JBDTWH010000226.1 coordinate 15,577, forward strand.
CGATGCCGCGAGCCTTGGCGTCCTTGCCGTTGATCCACAGGTAGTTGGACGGGCGGACCTCGCGCAACCACGCAGCACTGACGGTGCGGTGGGTGCCCTGCGCCCGGGCCTTCCAGTTGATCATCTGCAGGGGCAGCTCCGAGGCGAGGGGTTTGCCATCAGCCCCCGACGGTGCGCTCGCCACTGGCAGGCCGTCGAACGGCTTCCCGGTGATGGAGTCCTTGGCCGCAGCCACCTTCTCCGCGTAGAAGTCGCACTCGCCGTTGTACCGGTGGGTGAGCCACTCGCCCTCGTACTCATTGCCGGCCGGCTCGAAGCGCCCACCCCGGTTGAGCACGTAGACAACCTTCTTCCACTCCGCCGGGGTGACCGCTCGCTGCCAGGCGGCCTCGTCGAACGTCGCGCCCAGGGCCTTGCGCCGTGCGGCGCTGAAGACTCGCATCTCCTCGGCATCGGCGTCCGGCACCGGCTTCTTGCCGGCGTAGGCGACGTTGGCTGCGAGCTTGATCCAGTAGTCCTCCGGCCGGTTCAGCGAGCCACCGCCGGGGAAGGCATTCTTGCCCACGCCGGGTAGGCCCATTGCTGCCAGCAGGTCGATGTAGAAGGCCTCGACTGGTCGTGGCCCGGGGAAGGCCCGGGTGGTCGGCTGACCCAGCTGGGTGACCCGGTAGGGCTGGTTGGGATAGAGCGACTCCTGGGTGAAGCGCTCCAGGTAGTTCAGGTCGGGCAGCACGAAGTCCGCCTGCGCAGAGGTGTCTCCGACGGTGACGTCGAAGGACACCACGAGCTCGACCGCTTTCTGGTCCTGCAGGATCTTTGCCAGCCGCTGACCGCCGGGGCTGGAGGTGACCGGCGAGTGGCGGTGGATGAACAGGGCCTTGAGTCCGTAGGGGTAGCCGGCCGCCGCGCTCGGCAGCACCTCGTGGATCAGGTTGGCTGCGAACGGGTACCAGCGCCGCTTGGCTGGCTCACCTTTCTTGAAGAAAGAGCTTTTCTGGTAGGCGACCTTCTCGCGGGTGACCGGGATGCCCCAGGGCTTGTTGGCCTCCGGAACCGTCTCCAGGTCGTAGCGCCCCTCCAGAGGGGAGAACTTGGCTCCGGCGGCGAGGTGGCCGCCCTTCCAGTCGTGGTTGCCGATCAGGAAGTTCAGCACGTTGATCGCCCGGATGCTGTCGAACCCGTTGGCGTGCATCGCCGGACCGCGGTAGCTCATGACCGCGGCCTGCTTGCCGTACGAGGTGAACTCGCTGGCGATCTCGGTAACGGTCGCGGCGTCCACGCCGGCCTCGTCGGCGTACTCCTGCAGGGTGCGTTCGGCCAGCCGCTCGCGCAGCAGTCGGAACACCGACTTCACCCGCACCGGCCCCTTGGGGGTCGCCACGGTGGCCTCGACATCCAGGTCGGCCGGCGCCGCGTTCTTGGCAGCACCCACCGGCTTGCCCCCGACCAGAACCACTCGCTCTGCTGGGGGGACCGGCTTGTCATCGACCGGCTCGGGCGGTGGGGCGGCCAGACCGAGGTCGACCATCGTGAGCTTGGCCCGCTTGGGGTCGTCAACCTTGACCAGGTGGGTTGCGTCCGACCAGGTCGGCTCCCCGACCGCTGCCGCTGCTGCCGGCCCGGAGGCGCGCAGGTACTTCTCGTCATACCGCTTGTTGTCCACGATCCAACCTGCGATACCGAAGGCCAGGGCGCCGTCGGCCCCGGGTTTGACCGGCACCCAGCGATGGGCCTTCTGGGCGGTCGTGGACAGCCGCGGGTCGATGACCACGAGCTTCATGCCGTCCAGCAGCGCGTTGCTGATCCGCGGCGCGAGCCATGTCGGCCCCTTGTTGGCCGTCATCGGTTCGCTGCCCCACACGATGAGGTACTTGCAGTGGTCGAGGTCGGCGTACATGCGCTTGTGCCCGGTCGTCGGGTGTGAGAGGGCGTTGCCGACGACACCGGACACACCGCAGACGCCGCCGTGGTTGAACACGTTGATGCTGCCCAGCCCCCGCCGGGCCATCCGCTCGCCGATCAGCTCTCCCCGGTCACCGCCCATGACGGCCAGCAGGTTGGACTTCGACCCGAGATCGGGGTGGTCGACGTCGATCAGCTTCTTGTCCCACTTGGCAGCGAATGCGGCCTTGGTCAACGTCTTGGCCTTGACCTTGTCCCAGTCGGCCATGACCGCCTTCTTCGGCGCGTAGGCCCACCACGAACGGACGCCGGGGGTGCCCAGGTCGGGTGCGCCGTCCAGGATCTCGGCGAGGGCCTGCTTCCAGGTGATCGTCTTCCACCTTCCGCTGCCTCGTGGCCCGACTCGCTTCATCGGCTCGGTGATCCGCTTGCCGTCATGGACCATCTGTGGGCCGGACTGGCCCTTCAGGCAGATCCGGCCGCCGCTTTGCGAGCGGCTCTCGGTGGCCATGTCGCCCAGCCCGGTGACCGCCGCAGCCAGCGACGTGCCGTAGGGGATCGGGTCGTGCGGCTGGCTGTTGAGAGGGCTGAAGGGGTTGCCGGCAATCTTGCGGACCAGGGAGGTCGCCTCGGTGCCCCCCGAACCGGTGAGACGCACCTTGATGGTGCAGAAGGTGTTGCACTGCATGCACATCGAGTAGATGACGTCCTCGGCGCCGTAGGTGTCGTCGTCGTCGCCACTACCGTGGTCCACCGGGTCGGTGTAGGGGTTGCCGAAGGCCCGGCTCACCGGTCCCGCGGCGAGCGTGACAACTGCACCGGTAGCCGCCGCTCCGACCACGAAACCGCGTCGGCTGAGTCCGGCCTCGGGCTCCTGAGCGGGGCGCGATGCCGGCTGGACATCACCATGTTCCTGGGTCATGCGGACGCCTCCTCGATGAGCTCCGGGGCCTTCGCCTCGTCGTCGTGGTCATGGATGGGCAGAAGCTCGGAGATCACCGAGTACGCCGCGGCCCCACCGGCGATGAGTCCAAGGGACAGCACCCACTCGACCAGTGAGGGCAGGTAGCTGCCAGAGGGCAGTCCGTCGATGACTCCCGGGATCAGCGCCGGAACCACGATGTTGAACCGGACGGCAACGATGCCGAGCACCACCAGGCCGGCGGCCGAAGCGACCACGCCTGGCCTGGCTCGCAGGCGGGGGGTGAGCAGCACAGCAACCGGGATGATCATCCCGACCAGCAGCTGAACGATCCAGAAGCTCCACCACATCGGGCCCAGGGTGATGACGCGGATCACGTCGCCGTCGTGGGTCTGGAAGGCCAGCAGCGGGACGATGAACTCATAGAACATCAGGCCAAGATCCACGCACAGGACCCCAGCGAGCACGGTGGCCAGGTTCTTCATCAGAGCCTGGTCTGGTCGCCGCCCGGACCCTCGGCTCTGCACGTAGTGGATGACCGCCAGCAACGCGGTTCCCGACACCATCGCCGACACGACGAAGATGACAGGGAACAGCCCCCCGAACCACATGCCGCGGGCCTTGACGACCGCAAAGATGGTTCCCGTGCCACCGTGGACGCCGAAGATGGCCAGCGGGACACCGATGATGCCAAGGAGCCGCAGCCGGCGGGTTGCCCGAACCGGCGACTTGGACAGGCCCTTGTGCAGGCGGACCGCGATCGCGAGCTCGGCGCTGAGCAGCACGATGTAGATGATGTAGAAGCGGACCTCCCACGAGAGCGGGCTGGTCCAGTGGAAGAAGACCAGGGGCAGCACGCTGCGTTCGATCCGCCCGAGGTCGACCGCGATGAACGCCAGGGCCACACCCATGCTGATGATCGCCGACAGCAGGGCCGCGCGGCCGATGCGCTCGAACTGGTACATCCCGAACACGTAGACAAGGGAGGAGAGCAGGAAAGCCCCGGCGCTCAGGCCGACGAAGAAGATGTAGAACGCCACCCATGCCCCCCAGGGCGTGGTGCTGCTGAGGTTGGTGACCGCCAAGCCACTGGTCATCCGAAGGATGAAGGCGATCCCACCGGCAAGCATGAGCAGACCGAGCACGGCATACCAGAGGATTCGCAGCCGCGCCGGGGTGGCCCGTCCGGACTTCGTCGGTGTTGCTGTCGATCGTGAGCTGGTAACAGTTGTCGTCATGAGCGGTGCCCCTGCCTAACGCAAGTAGGTGACGCGGGGGTGGGTGCCGAGCTCTTCCTTGAGGTGGAAGGCTCGCGGGCTGGCGTTCAGCAGGGAGACCAGGCTCTGGGGATCGGCGATGTCGCCGAAGTAGCGGGCGTCGCCGATGCAGGTCTCGACGCAGGCCGGCTCCTCACCGCGCTTGAGCCGGTGGGCGCAGAAGGTGCACTTGCGCACGGTCCCGATGGGTGCCTTGCCGACGCCACGGACGCCGCGCGCCTTGCCGTATTCCGGCGCGGTCACCGCGTTGGCGCCCTGCATCTCGTCCTCGTAGCTTTCGCCGAAGTCGAACGAACGGGCACCGTAGGGGCAGGCCGCTATGCAGTATCTGCACCCGATGCAGCGATCGGCATCGATGACAACGATCCCGTCCTCGCGCTTGTAGGTCGCCGAGACCGGGCACACCGCGACACAGGGAGGGTTCTCGCACTGCATGCACGGGCGAGGGATGTTGACGTGCCGGACGTTCGGGAACGTCCCGACCTCCTCCTCCAGCACCACGTTGTAACTCACCCCTGGTGGGGTGCGGTTCTCCACCTTGCACGCGACGGTGCACGAGTCGCACCCGACGCACTTGGCGAGATCGATGACCATCCCCCACTGCGGACTGGCCGAGCTGACGGCTCCGAAACCCATGCGCACCTCCCAGGACCTGCCCCGGCCCAAAGGGACCGGAGGCTCTCCTACTATAGAAAGTAGTAGTTCCCGGTACTATAGACAGTAGTAGCTCCCGGCATCAGCAGGATGTGTTGAAGACCACTATCAGCTATCTCGTTGCACTCTATGCGACATAGTAGGGACATGCTCACGGACAGATCCACGTCCGCCGAGTCCCGGCGCACGCTGGAGGCTGCCCTCGTAACGACCGCGGGCGCCCTTCTGATGCGGCTGCCTGGGCAGGTCCTGTGCGCGACGAAGCCCTCGGAGTTGGCCCGTGCCTGAGCCACGCAGCGCGATTCCTCGCCTGGGCGCGCTCGAGCAGCAGGTTATGGACATCCTGTGGGACTGTCCCGAGCAACTACGGACCCGCGAGGTCCTTCAACGCGTGACGTCACATACCCTCGCCTACACGACGGTGGCGACGGTGCTGACCAACCTGGTGAAGAAGGGGATGGTCGAGCGGATCAGTGCCGATCGCAGCTGGGCCTACCGACCGCTGCAAACGCGAAGCCAGTATGCGGCAGAGCTGATGGCACAGGCACTGACCATCAGCGAGGACCCGGCGGCGTCGTTCCTGCACTTCGTGGAGACGATGTCCGAGGAGGATGCCACCCTTCTGCGTGAGCTCCTCGTCAGCCCCGCCCGCGAGTCCAGAGCTGGGCCCTCTGGCCCCACAGTTCCGCGGGCAACGTGATTCCGCTGGCGCTGGGTCTGGCGCTCCTGGTGCTCCTCGTTGCAGGGGCGACGATCGGACCCCGAGTGCTCGGCGGACCAATCCCGACCTTTAGTGCGCGCCCACGGCTTGGGATCACGATCTGGACGGTCTCAGCGGCCGTGTGGACACTCGCATTCCTCGCGCTGGGTCCGCTCTTGACCTGGATCTTTACCGGCCCTGGGCTGCCCGGACGGATCGGCCATGTCTGTCGGCGGTGCCTGGCGGCGGCGAACCCCTTCCCGGCTCAGTCGCAGATGTGGACCACTGATGTGCCCGTGCTCGCGATGCTGCTCATCCCGTTGTTCCTGGGCACGTGTCTGATCACCAGCGCAACCCTGCGTCGCGTTCGCTCACGTGAGCATCTCCGGACGCATCTCCGTGCTCTGACCGGGATGGCCGAACAGCGGCGTCTGCACGGAACCCAGGTCTGGGTGTTACCGACCTCAGACAGAGCGGTCTACAGCCTCCCCACGCGCCGCGCCCACATCGTCATCTCCCAGGGCGCGCTCGATGCGCTGAGTCGTGATGAGCTCATCGCGGTCCTCTCCCACGAACGGGCACACATCAAGCAGCGCCATCACGCGCTGCTAGGGGCACTGCACAGCCTGCGGGGAGTCCTCGGCTGGGTGCCGTTGATCGCGGCCGCGGCCCTAGCGGTCGCGACCTACGCCGAGATGGCCGCCGACGACGTTGCCCGCCGAGCGAGCAGCATTCGCGCTCTGGCCGGGGCCCTGATCGCGCTGAGCGGACCCGGGTCCTCCGCCGTCCTCGCCACGCCGGCACTCGCCCTGCACGGCGCGCAGACGGGTACCCACTGGCGCGCGCGCCGTCTTGCAGCGGCGCCCACGCCGCCTTCGCGATGGTGCGTGGCACTGACCGGCGGCGCCCTGGTGGCATTGACGGCTGCAATCGTCCTGATAGTTACGCCGTACGTGTCCCTGGCCCTGCAAGGAGCCTGCAACCTGTGACCGTTGTCAACCGATGCACATGGTCCCGCGCAGGACACCAGTAGCGGCTGGTAGCGCAGATCAACCAGCAGCCGCAGAATCAGCGGCGGTCGGGGATCGGCGTGCGGTGACCATGGCGGCGTCTCCGGAGACGGGACGAGGGCTGGCTGGGAGACAATGTTTGTCACGAAACAGGTATGCCCGTCGGGGTAATCCATGAGAGTCAGGTCACGCTCTGCCCTCAAGCTCAGCCGCGCCGCCGAGGTGAGACCCGGTGAGCACCCCTGCTGCTGGCCGGGCCGTCATTTCGTGACCATGAGCTGCCGTCAGGGAAGGGGCAGGTACTCCACCTGGTCACCTGCGTCAGCGCCGGGCGGTGGGACGACCACCAGACCGGTCGCCTGGGCCAGACCACGCAGCATCGCAGATCCGCAGGACGGCAGTATGACGGCGACGCCGTCGTCGCTGCGCCTGACCGGCAGCAGCCGGTGCCCGTCGCCGGGCCGCCCCGGCTCGGCCGTAGCCAGCGTCGCGGTCTCTGTCGTTGCCGGGCCCAAGCCGTGCAGCCCCGCCAGCAGGGGCCCGACCAGAGTCAGTAATGCCGCGCAGGCCGCCAGCGGGTTGCCCGGCAACCCCACCAGCCATCGGCCGCCGGGCAGCGTGGCCAGCAGCATCGGGTGTCCTGGCTTCACGTGCACCCCGTCCACCACGACCTGACCGCCGGCAGCCGCGACGGCCGCATGGACGTGGTCGCGCGGCCCGACGCTGGTGCCACCTGTCGTGATGATCAGGTCGGCCCGGCTCTGGGCAAGTGCCGCGGTCAGGTCGGCCAGGCTGTCGGGCAACCGCATCACCGACGGCGGTGCCGCCCCGAAAGCGCTGAGCCAGGCCGGGAGCTGCGGGCCCAGCGCATCCCTGGTCCGGCCCGGTGCCGGCGGGCCGCTGGCGGTGAGTTCGTCGTCGTGGCCGACATGCTGCGCGGGGCCCGTGAGGAGATCACCGCCTTGCCAACCCGACCCGCCCACCCGGAGGTGATCGACAACACTCAGGCCTGCACGGCATAGTGCACAACACAAAGCATCACGCGTAGCGGAGTTACACCACTCGCGGGGACGTCATCGCCGCAGTTGGGCGGCCCGACTCTTCACGCGGGACATGGCTGACACCAAACGACAGGACCAAGGTCCTAAGGTAAGGCTTACCTCACCATATACGGTGCAGACATGAGGGTGCCGGAGCGAGCCACGGTTTACAGCCAGCCATCTCGTCGCTTTCGTAACCGTGTGACACCCCGGATGCTGGGTTGTGTGGTGTCGCACTAACTAAGGCAAGGCTACGTAACTAGGGAAGGTTTTACGGTGTTCGCGAACTATCTCATCGGCCTGCGCGAAGGCCTCGAGGCATCGCTCGTGGTCGGAATTCTTGTCGCTTACGTCGTCAAGGCTGGCCACCGTCAACGTCTTACCGCGATTTGGGCCGGCACAGCCGTTGCGATTCTGATCTCGCTCGCCTTCGCTGGAGCGCTGACCCTGACGTCGCATTCGTTGTCCGACGCGGCACAGCAGACTTTCGCAGGCGCGATGTCGATCATCGCCGTCGTGCTCGTGACCTGGATGGTCTTCTGGATGCGACGGACCGCGCGTGATTTACGCGGCGAACTGCACGGACGTCTGGAACGTGCGCTTCTGTCCGGTGGCGGCGCGCTCGGGGTGGTGGCTCTCGTGGCCGTTCTGCGCGAGGGTATCGAGACGGCGATGTTTCTGTGGGCGTCCACGTCGGCCTCGGAAGGGACAACGGCCCAACTCGGCGGCGCACTGCTCGGGATCGCCAGTGCCGTTGCCATCGGCTGGGCTGTTTACCGCGGGGCTTTGCGGCTCAACCTCGCGACGTTCTTCACCTGGACCGGTGCCATGCTGATCGTCGTGGCCGCGGGGGTGCTCGCGTATGGTGTCCGCGACTTGCAGGAGGCTGGTGTCGTCCCCGGTGGTGGGTCAGTTGCCTTCGACGTGAGCGGCAGCATCGACGAGCACGGCCCGCTCGGCACGCTGCTCGGTGGTTTCTTCCACTTCGACCCAATCACCACCTGGCTGCAGCTCGCGGTATGGGTCACCTATCTCATCGTGACCCTCGCGATCTACCTGCGCCCGCAGCGCCCATTGGTGCCCGCCGCGACTCGCTCGTCCGAGCGCGCGCTCGTCTGATCCGTCCCGTGAGGTATCGAAACCGCCATCAGGTGAGCGCCACGTATGGCGCTGTCTGAAGCACCATCCGAGCCACCCGCCGCCTTCATTGAGGACCAATCTCACGCACCGGCGTGGTGAAGTGTGCTTGGCGACCGACGGTGATGCCGGTCGGTCAGGGCCTCACGCGGCTCAGTCGAGAGGATCGCGCTATGGACCACGAGAGTCCTTTGGGTGAAGTCAGCCGGACCGCGCTGCAGCAGGGTCAGGTCATCGATCTGACGACGAGGGGCCGGCGGTCTGGCCAACTGCGGCGCATCGAGATCTTCCTCCACAGCGATGACGGCCAACTGTTCATCACCGGGATGCCCCGGGCCGACCGTGTGCGTGACTGGATCTACAACATTGAAGCCTTGGGTGCGTCCTTCCGGCTCCCTTCTGTTGTCAAGGGGTCGGGATCGGCTCTTTGGAGTGTGCGTCGGCGCTTGTCGCCGTCAAGGTCGTTCGTCCGGTGGGGCGCTGCACCTTGACGGCTCCGGCGCGTCGGCGCGCCTGCTGGGGAGCCGAGCCCGGAGGGGGGTTCGCAGGAGCCGTGGCGGCCGGTAGCGTCGTGGGTGCGGGTCCGGGAAGTGGCTGATCCGAAGTGTCGATGTGCGGGGGCAGGTCGGCCGCGCTGGATGTCAGAGTCGCCCCGCAGTGCCCTCCCGGGCCCGTGCCGGCCGCGCGGGCGTCAGCCATCAACTGTCGACAGAGGGCGTCAGAGATCCGGCGCTTGAGGCAGCGCATCGCTTCTGCTCGGGTCTTGCCGGCGGCGAGCTTGCGCCGGTAGTAGGCGCGGCCGGGGGTGTCGAGGCGGATCTGAGTGGCCGCGGCGATGTGGATCATGTGGTTCATCTTCCGGTTCCCGGCCCGCGATAGCCGGTGCCGGACGATCTCGCCGGAGGAGGCCTCGATCGGCGCGGTGCCAGTCCAGGAGGCGAACCGGTTGCGGTCACCGAACCGGGCCGAGACCAGGACGCTCGGCTCGCGCGTGATCTACGAACGCTCAGGCGCACCCCCGCTATGCGGAGAAACCTCTGGCGGGCGGCTCCGGGTTGAGCCGTTGAACCGTACGCACGCCTTAGAGTTTCAAGGGTGAGCTATCGCGACTGGCCGATGTTCGACATCCGTTTAACCACGCCCGACCTCGAGCTCCGGCACCTGAGGGAGGCCGACCTGGGCTCACTCGCCTACATCTTCCCGCAGGACGTGGAACAGGACCCTTCGCTCACGACCTACGACGGGCTCGACCCGACCGGGAACAGGCGGGTGGGGGTGTACCAGACCTACTGGCGGGGACGTGCTGGTTGGCGCCCCGAGTCATGGGAGCTGAGCTTCGGAGTCTTCCTGGACGGTCAGCTGGTGGGCTACCAGGGGCTGGAGGGCGATGACTTCTCGACGCTGCGAACAGTGGACTCGTCCTCCTTCCTGACTGGCGCGGTCCGGGGCCGCGGCTTGGGTAAGCAGATGCGGGCCGCGGTGCTGAAACTGGGGTTCGGCCCGCTTGGCGCCCGGTTCGCCATCACCTCGGCGTGGAGTGACAACCACGCGTCGTTGGGTGTCTCACGAGCGATCGGGTACGTCGACAACGGCGTCACCGCCCATCGGCGCGATGACGTTGCCGGAGAGATGGCCCACCTACGTCTCACCCGCGAGCAGTGGACGGCCTCTGTGTGGCCGGAGCAGGTAACGGTCACCGGGGTCGAGGAGTGCATGGTCTTCTTCGGCCTTGGCTGATGGCTGCACACCGGTGGCCGCCTTCGAACACCACGGGTTCGCGCGTACGCGACTGATTTCCCCGCACCGCTGGGTGGTCACCCGCACGGTTGACCCGGTCTGACGCGGGCGAGCGAGAGCGCCCGGGCGCGTCCTTAGACGCCGGAGCACGCAGATGGCCCAGCATCGACAAGTTCAACGCACGCTTCCCCGCCGCCCCCGCGGCGACGGAGGCGACCGATCGACTGCCCTGCTTAGTTTGACTTGCCAGAACCTCTGCAACAGATCCGGCCGTAGATGGGAAGCGATTCCGCTTCAGATCAATTCAGATCGGTGGGAACCTCAGACAAGTCCGGCCGGAACGTCCCGCGTTCGAGGACCCTCGCCCTCGTCTCCGCCACGAGGTCGTCGGCGGCAAGGATCGATGGCAAGAGCTCGGGCTCAAGGGTGAGCGCACGGAAGACCTGGGCGACGGTGACCCCATGGGCGGGGCGGTGAACGATGGTGATCGGGTCGGTGGCCTGGACCTGCCCGGGGGTGACCACACTCAGGTAGGTGCCGGGGACAGCTGCGAGGGTGAACGTCCTCAACCAGCCGCGTTCGTCCATCCACCCGCGGAACGTGCCACACGGTATTCGCGGGAGGGTCACCGCCAGCTCGAGCGTGTCCCCGATCCGCCATCGCTCGCCGATCACCGCCCCGTTGACGTCAAGCCCTGTCGTGGTGAGGTTCTCGCCGAACACGCCCCCCGGGAGGGTGCGTCCCAGGACGGATTCCCAGTGGTCAAGATCCTCCCTGGCATAGGCGTACACGGCCTGGGTGTCGCCGCCGTGGTTGTCGCGGTCGCAGACACTGTCGCCGACCAACCCGCCCCCCAGCCCGCCGGATTTGGGGCCGGGCGCCCGGACGAGAACTGGCCCGGATGTCGGCAGCTTCTCGATGCCGGTGGTCGCTACTGCGCGCTTGTGTGGGTTCGGCCGAACCCGGGCCAGGTTCACTGAAAGCACCTGGCCCGCAACGTCGATACTCATGGCCTTGAGGCTAGCCGGTCCCCATTCACCGTGGCGGATCCTTCCCCGGACAACGCACACCCAACCGGCCACGTGCGTTTGTGGGCCTCGTCGGCTCAGCTTGGTCGTTCGTCAACGAGCTCGACCCGCAGCCGCGGCCAACCGTCGGCGCGGTCAGCTCGGGCGTCATCACCCCGGGGCTCACCGGGACTCCACCTGTGTCCGGGTGCGGATCCTCTGCGACACGCTTATCAGGATGGAGCAGCTCCCGATCGACACGCCTCGAGTGGCCACGGTGACAGAGGTCGCCAGCGTGGCCGGGTTGCTCGATGCCTTCAACCGGGAGTTCGGCGCCCCGACTCCTGGGAAGGCCGTTCTCGCCACCCGGCTCAGGCGGCTGTTGGCCGGCGGGGATGTGATCGCCCTGCTGACCGGCGACCCCGCGGTCGCCGTCGCACTGCTGACTCTGCGCCCGAACGTCTGGTACGACGGCCCTGTCGCCCTGCTCGACGAGCTTTACGTCGCGCCCGAGCTGCGCGGACAAGGTCTTGGCTCTGCATTGCTCGCAGCTGCCGAGGCGGTGACCCGACAGCGTGGCGGGGGGCTGCTCGAGATCAACGTCGACGGGGGCGATACCGACGCCCGCCGCTTCTACCAGCGGCACGGCTATATCAACAGCGAGCCGGAAAGGATCAGCCGCTCCTCTACTACTACCGGGAACTGGGAAACGCGACGTCCTAGCGCGGGGCATCGCGAAGTCCGCGGGCCGATCGTCAGCCGGGACGGTCCTGGTGAGTCACAACGACGGCCGCTGCGGATCGGAACAGTCCCGCTGGCGGCTCCCTGATTCGGACGGACGGTCTTGAGGGTGCGGTGCCTGGCGGCGGAGTGATGCACATGCTTCGCGGACGTCAAGATGCTCAGGCACCCGCGACCTGTCTCAGAATCGCCCCAGGCTGACAGGTGGTGGAGCCGCCGCCGTCAGTCGTCCATCGCCTCGATCCCGAGCTCAGCAAGCTCCGCCATCCGCTCGCGCATCTGCTGGATCATCTCCGGCGGAGGGCGCTTCCAGCCCGCGACCTCCTCGACGACCCGCAGTGGCTCGGTCGTCCGGTAGGACCGGGTCGGGTTCCCGGGGAAGCGCTTGTCGGTGACGTTCGGATCGTCTTCGATCGTGCCTAGTGGCTCGACCCGGAATACCCGCCCTGGCCCCTCGCCGCGAGCCAGCTCGGCAGCCAGTGGCGCGCCCTCGCGGGTGGCCGTCAGGTAGATGTGTTTGGCCTGACGCCCCGAACCGTAGTTCGAGCGCCAGCCCGGTGTGAGCAGGTCACCCGGACGCAGGTCGGCTTTGGTCCCGTGAAAGAACGGCCCGGGGTCGTCGACCACGCGCGGCGTCGGAGGTGGGTCCCGAAGCAGGCTGTCGAGCCGTTCCATGAGGACCGCGACCCGGGTGCGCCCCTTCGGCGCCCGCGGATAACGGGTCAGGACGTCAAGGACGACCGGCTTGGCTCGCTTGGCGGCGGCGGTGATCACATACTCCGCGACCACCGGGTCATCGCCCCGTGCGAGCTCGGCCGCCCGGGCGGCATGGGCGGCCGACCCCAGGATGTGGCGCACCTGCGTCGCCTTCGCCAGCGGATGGAGGTATGCCGCCGCGGCGGCATCTCCTGCTGCGCTCGCTGCGTGCCGGGCGGCCTCGGTCGTAGCGTCTC
>JBDTWH010000227.1:0-6284 GCA_040006795.1 Actinomycetota bacterium
CGCTGACCGGTCACGGATCCTCAGACGACCATTCTCAAGAAGGGAGTTGGTCCCGCACGTAGAGCCCGGGTGCCTCAGTGAGAATCGGCTGCACCTTGCTGCCGAGTACCTTCGGAGCCACCACCGGCGCGCGGGAGTGCTTGATCGTCCAGTCTGCCCAGGCCTCCCACCATGACCCTGACTTCTGCCTGGCCTTCTCGCGCCAAGTGTCGGCGTCAACGGTTCCGGCACGGGTACCGACGAAGTAGCTCGCCTTCGGGTTTCCCGGAGGGTTAACCAGACCCGCAATGTGGCCTGAGTTGCTCAGCACGTACGTCGAGCGGCCGGTCGTCAGCTCGGTCGTCCGGTAGGTTCCCCGCCAGGGAGTCAGATGGTCGCTCAGGGCACCCATCACAAAGGTCGGCACGCGGATGGTGGACAGGTCAAGTGGGGTATCGAGGTACTCCAGCGCCCTCGGTTCGACCATCTGGTTTTCCCCGAAGATGTCGAGGAACTGCTCGTGCAGCTTTGCCGGCAGGTTGGTGCCGTCAGCGTTCCAGGAGAGGATGTCAAAGACCGGTGGATCCTGGCCCAGCAGGTAGTTGTTCACCCAGTAGTTCCAGACCAGGTCGTTGGGTCTCATCCAGGTGAACGCGCTACCCATAGTTGCAGCATCAATGACTCCCTTTCGGCGCGATTTCCATTTCGCCAGCGAGATGACCGGCGCCGCCTGGAAAGCCCCGATGGGGTTGTTCCCCGACCAGTCAAGCAACGTGACCGCGTATGACGCAGCGTGGACGCGGGTATCTCCGTGGGCGGCGAGGTAGTTCAAGACAGCAGTGTTCAGGATCCCCCCGGCGCAGAAACCAAGAAGGTTGACGTCTTTGCTGCCGGTAACCTCCCGCACATCGTCAATGGCGGACAGGATCCGTTGCGCGTACGTGTCGATCGACCAGCGCGCCTGCTCCTTGGTGGGGTTGCGCCAGCTGAGCATGAACGTCTGGATGCCACGGCTGACCGAGTACTCGGCGAAGCTGCGGCCCGGCGCCAGATCCAGGAAATAGAACCGGCCGATCGGAGGCGGAACGATCAGGGTCGGTCGGGTGTGAACGTTCGTGGTCGTCGGGGTGTACTGAATGATCTCAGCGACGTCGTCGCGGCTGATGACCCCACCCGGCGTGACCGCGAGGTCCTGGCCCACTTTCAGGACACCAGGTTTTGCCGTTGACGGCATGCCCCCGTGGCCACGCACATCGGACAGCCAGTTGGTAAATCCCTTCGCGAGGCTTGCCCCACGGGTATCTCGTGCCCGTTTCATCGCCGCCGGGTTAGCGATGAGCATATTGGTCGGCGCAGTCGTGCTGGTCACGATCCCCATCAGAAAGCGCGCCTTCTGGGCGTGGGTCCAGTCCTTCTCCTCAAGGGTGTCGACCAGGTTGTCCGACGCCTGGCAAGCAGCAAGGTAGGCCTGCTCGAGGCGGTGGAACACCGCGTTGTCCTCCCAGGCCGGATCGCGGAAGCGACCATCTCCACGTTTCGGGTGGACCTCAGAGCGCCCTAGCCCGATACGAACCAGCTCTTCGGCAAGGGTCTTTGCTTCGTGGCCCACCACCGATCCCTGGGCCAACATCGACGTCAAGCCGCCGATGAGCTCTCGCGCAGATGGGACAGATGACGAATCCGTCCCCACGACCGCGTCAATGACCCCGGGCTCTGGAACCTGCTGCTGCTTCATCGTGGACTCCCTGCGTGTAACCCGGATGGATCAAACGGTATGCGAGACGATCCCCCTGCATGGTAAGACTGCGACATCCTGGACCGGGTGGAGTCGGTGGTGTCGCTGGTGCATGTGAGGACGTTCATTCAAGACAACGTCATCTACGCAGACGGTGAAGCCCAGGCAGTCGGTGCGCTGTCGCGTCAGATCCGTGGGGCGAACCCGGGCGAGCGCATCAGTTACTGACGCACCCGTCGCGGTGGGACCATCCCGGCGACATCGCGCGGTCCAGCAGCGTCTTTCCGAGCGGTGCGGCATTCCGCGACTGCCGCAGGGCTCGTGTCCTCCAACGTCCGCTATGCCGCACTGGGTATGCGTTCTTGTCCGGTGACGGACACCGGAACGGTCCGTTGCGAGGCACCTGGCTACGTCATCATGCACGCGGCAACAGGTGAGGCACCGCTGACAATGCGCGAAATGTGGAGGTAGGCCGGCGTTCGGCCGGCTCATTTTCGACTCGATGGTGCGCTCGAGTTCGTCAGCCTCGACGGCATGTTCCAGAACCCGAGTTGGGCAGCCGACTATTCAGAGTTCTGAGCCCTGTCGCGGATGTCCATGCGCAGCAGCTCGGACTCGCTCGAGATGCCCGGATAGGACTTGTTGGTTGTGGGCACCAGGGGCCAGATGTCTTTCTTCTTCACCAAGCGCGAGGACTGCAGCTCGATCTCGTGGCCGTCTATGGAGGGCTGCGCCGCCTGCGCGGCCAGGACGTTCCTGACCCAGTCGGTTCGCGGCCCGTACAGCGGGATGAACAGGTAGCCATCGGGCAGGCGGTGGGCGTCGAGGGGAGTCCGGTAGGTCTTCCCCGACGACCGGCCTGTGTGGATCAGCACAGGCCGGGCGCCCCGGCGCACCTCCATGGGGTTGAATACCCGCTTGTTGATGTGGGCCAGCCAGCGCGGTAGGGGCATTGCGGTTCCTCACTGCTTGGAGACGCGTTTGTTACTGCGGCGAGACCGGCTGCCTCTGGGATTGTTCAGATGCTCTGGTGCGAAACATGACAATGCCCACCCAGATGAGCCAGACGATCTCGAGAACGCCGAAGACGTACACGGCGTCCAGCAGAGGCGGAACGACCGAGGCGATCCCCGCGATTCCGACCAGGATCCCGAGCCAGTTCAGGGCCTTGGGCAGAGCGGCGGTTCGCAGCGCCGCAACGCTGACGAGCAGTACCCAAAGACCGCCGAGAAGCTCCCCCTGCCCTGAACTGAGTGCATCAGCCACCGGCTCGATCGCCTGCCATGCCGAGACGGCTTGAGCCGGGCTCGTGGCGTGGAGCTCGATCACGGCCGCCGCGCCGTAGTCGAAGACCAGTCCGCTGGCGACAAGCATGAAGGCCCAGATGAGCCCTACCACGACACCCACGGCCGCGATGCTTGGCGAGTCCGCCAGACGCTTCCAGAGTGCCAGAGCCAGCGCGGCGAGAACGACCCCTAGAACCACGTAGCTGGCCAGATACATCACGTACATGCTGTTCTGGTTGGCGACCAACGAGGTCACCTTCTGAGCTGGGTCGACCAAGTTCTGGTAGTCCGACACGATGAGGAAGTACGGCATCGCCACGAGGTAGGCAGCCGCGATATACAGGGCGGCCACTCCGCCGGCTCGCTGCTGTCTGGCATAGGCCAGGGCCTCCCTGTCCTGCGGGTCTGCACCGGTGGCGCTCACCTTTGATCTGTTACTGACATGAACGTGCATCATTGCCTCCCCGGTTGATGGCAAGACTCCTTTTGAGAGCCGGTTGCGTCTCGCCGATAGTGGGCTGCTGGCCTAACGGGATGGCCAAACAGGAGACCCGTAAGAGTCAGTGTGGTACGCGGAAAAGGGCGCTGATCAGGGACCAAAGTCCCTTGTTTGGCCGAGCGACCAAGGAGGCCGGCGGCCACGGATGCGCACGCTCGACGCATGGGGCGGCAGCAGTGCCCGAGTCCAGATAGCCCGAACGATGACCGGACGCATCGGAGCCCAGTCTCGGTGCCCGCAGGCGCTCCTCGAACGGGCGCCGAGGCTTGGTTCGGCCCCGATCGGCCCCAGCGTTGAGCTGGTCCTGGTGCAGGTCTTGGTAATGGGGATTGCTATTCGTGGGGCTCGCGTGCAATGTCAGAAGTTGCCCGTTGCGATCTCCGAGAGCAGCAAGGCAAGAGGAAGAAGTCCGAGAGCGGTGGCAAGCACGACCATCCAGGAGCGCTCACGGCGACGGATGATCGCGATCAAGCCGGCGACAACGGCGCTGACCGCGCACGTCCAGATACCCAAGCCCCAGACCAGCTGCGCCCAGCTGTCTGTGTAACTCTGGGCCGGTTCGACGATGCCGAGCGCGAAGGAAAGTACGAGCAGGACGACGCCTGCGACGCACAACCCTGCGAACGTGATCGCCCGCCGGCCGACGCGGGATTCCGGCCACCCCGACATGTGGTGACGACTGCTCGAATGCGTGGTCATACCTTGAGTCTCGTTGTGGCGTGGTCGCCCACCAGGGTCCAAAGTCCTACATCCGAGCGGTGCTGGAACGACTGGACGACGAGGCGTCTAGGTCGACGACACGCCCGCGTCATACCGCCGCCTGGGGACGCGGCGGCGACTAGCGGAACGGGACTAGCGTCGATGAGGTCCAGGGGCCCTGGCCGCGTTGGCGGCGAAAGGGGTCTGGGCCCTCTGACGGGTCGCCGCGTGAGGTGCTCCCATGTCCGGTCCGACCACCCCTCTACCGTTCCAGCCGGCAACGATGACGACCGCGCATCTGGCGGCGGTGTCCTATCTGGCCCGCTACAGCTGGCGCACCCACACCCTGGACGCCTACCAGCTGCGGCAGTGGTTCGCTTGGTGCCAGTCCAACGGGCTGGACCCGCTGGTCGGGATCCAGCGCGCCCACGTCGAGCTGTACATCCGCGGTCTCGGCGACCACGGCCTGATGGACTCCTCGGTCAACACGATGCGGCACGCCGTGCGCGGGTTCTTCCGCTTCGCCCACATCGACGGCCTCATCGGCTCCGACCCAGCGGTGTATGCGCGGCTGCCGAAGGTCCACCGCGACGAGTCCCGCACCCGGGGCCTGGACCGGCTCCAGCTGATCAGGTTCCTGCAGATCGCCCAAACCCTGAAGCCGATCTTCTGGCCGCGAAGAGACTGGGCACCTCGGTGGCGGCACTGTTCGTGCACCTGGTCAACTTCAAGATCGTCAACGACTCCCTGGGCCATGCGGCCGGCGACGAGGTGCTGACCACCATCGCCAAAAGGATTGGGGGCGTGTTGCGCCCCGCTGATCGGGTCGGACGCTTCGGTGGTGACGAGTTTGTCATCGTGGTCCAAGACGTGGAGGATGCGCTGGACGTCGAACGCTTCGCTGAACGGGTGTCCGCCGCGATCGGGGAGGATCTGCAGGTGCGAGGCCACCGGATCGTGCCGACCGCCTCCATCGGTATCGCCGTCTCGGCCTCCACCTCGACGCCGGAGAGCATGCTGCGTGACGCCGACTCCGCCATGTTCTGCGCCAAGGCCGCCGGGCGCGCCCGCTGGCAGATCTTCGACGGCGCGTCGCACACTCAGGCCGTGGCCCGCCTCACCGTCGAGGATCAGCTCAGAGACGCGATCCACCGCGGCGAGTTCGTGGTGCACTACCAGCCCATCGTGGCCCTGGCCGACTCCCGCGTGGTTGGACACGAGGCGCTGGTGCGCTGGACGCACCCCACCCTGGGACTGCTCGCCCCCGCAGAGTTCCTCGACGTCGCCGAGGAGTCCGGGCTGATCACTGCCATCGGCGCTCAGGTCCTGGACCAGGCCTGCGTCATGCTCGCCGCGCGCCCGGACCTGCCCGGCCCGATCAGCGTCAACGTCTCAGCCGTCCAGCTGGCCGGAACCGACTGGCTAGCCAGCGTCACCGACACCCTCAACAAACACCATGTGGACCCCAACCGGATCGTGATCGAGGTCACCGAGACCGCCGCACTGAGCCCGACCGGCTCCGCGCTGCACGCGCTGGAGGCCCTGCGGGGGCTTGGCGTCGGCATCCACCTGGACGACTTCGGCACCGGGTACTCCTCGATCTCGGTGCTGCGAGACCTGCCGGTGACCGGGGTCAAGCTCGACCTGAGATCCGTCCACGACCTCACCTCCGGCAAGAGCCAGGCAAACGCGTCGGCCGAAGGCCTGAGCGGGCTGGCCAACGGGATGCACCTGACTGGTATCGCCGAAGGCATGGAAACCCAGATGCAGGCCCACATCCTGCACGCACAAGGGTGGGAATGCGGACAGGGCTACTACTTCGGCAGACCAGCCGCCATGCCGATCAGCGGCCAAACCACCGGCGGCGGCCGCATCGCCTGAAGCAAATGAGGTCAGACACGGACCTTCGAGAGGCGAAGATCGCCCCATGGACGCTGAGCTCGACCTCGCCCGACAACCCCTGGCGCCGTTGGCATCATGCCCGAGCGGTGAGACGCTCAGACCAGCTCACCGCGCTTCCTGCTCAGGTAGGCGCGCTCGGCGGAGTTCTGGGTGGCGGCGATGGCTGCGTCGTACGCCTCCTTCG
>JBDTWH010000228.1:0-45166 GCA_040006795.1 Actinomycetota bacterium
GAACTTGCGTCTCAGGCTCTGAGACGGCAATATCAATTTATGGACAACTCTAGCGGAGTCGGCGTTCTTGACAAGGCTGCGATCGTTCTGGGGGCCCTCGAAGCCGGGCCATCGACCCTGGCGCAGCTGGTCAGCGCCACCGGACTTGCCCGTCCGACGGCACATCGTCTGGCCGTTGCCCTGGAGCACCACCGCCTCGTTTCGCGAGACATGCAAGGTCGTTTCATCCTGGGCCCGCGGCTCGGCGAGCTGGCTGCGGCCGCCGGCGAGGACAGGCTTCTGGCCGCCGCCGGTCCCGTCCTGGGCGCCTTGCGCGACCACACCCACGAGAGCGCTCAGCTCTTCCGCCGCCAGGGCGATATGCGCATCTGCGTTGCGGCCGCCGAGCGGCCGATGGGTCTGCGGGACTCGATCCCGGTCGGTGCGAGCCTGTCAATGCTCGCCGGTTCCGCAGCCCAGATCCTGCTCGCCTGGGAAGAGCCGGACCGTCTGCACCGCGGGCTCCATGGCGCGAAGTTCACCGCCACCACCTTGTCCGGCGTCCGACGCCGCGGCTGGGCCCAGAGTGTCAGCGAGCGGGAATTCGGTGTCGCCTCGGTGTCGGCACCGGTTCGGGGTCCGTCAGGGCGCGTCGTCGCCGCGGTCTCCATCTCAGGCTCCATCGAGCGGGTCTCCCGTCAGCCGGGCCGCCTGCACGCTGCCACCGTGGTCGCCGGCGCCAACAAGCTGACCGAGATCCTGCGCCGG
Organism: Actinomycetota bacterium; assembly: GCA_040006795.1. GTDB lineage: Bacteria > Actinomycetota > Actinomycetes > Actinomycetales > Dermatophilaceae > UBA4719. The sequence continues at coordinate 748 of JBDTWH010000228.1, forward strand.
GTCCAGGCTCCCCAGGCCTCGTAGGGCGGCTCTGTCTCCGACGACCACCCACACGCCCCATCCACGGCAGCAGCACACCGCCACACCCACAACGCAAGAATCCCCGTCCTGCCCGCAGGACGGGGACTGCACATACCACGTAGCCCCGACGGGATTCGAACCCGTGCTACCGCCTTGAGAGGGCGGCGTGCTAGGCCGCTACACAACGGGGCCCTAACTGTGCTCCCGAGTCGCTCTCTTGTTCCTCGGCAGCGGAGGAAACCCTACCTGTAAGGGTGGCTTATCTCCGAATCGCCCTCTGTCACGAGGACTGGAGCGATCACGCTGGGGTACCAGGACTCGAACCTAGACTAACTGAACCAGAATCAGTCGTGCTGCCAATTACACCATACCCCATGGGGTATCACTTTCCCCGTTCGCCTCACGGCGCCCGGATGATGACCCGAGGATGAACCCTACCGGCCTGAACGTCCGGCCCCAAATCCGTTCCGTCCTCACACCCAGGTACGGCCGGCGAGGCTCAGACGGTGGCGCGCAGCGAGCGCAGGCGGCTCAGCGAGGACTCGCGACCGAGGATCTCCATGGACTCGAACAGCGGCGGAGAGACCCGGCGACCGGTCACCCCGACTCGCAACGGCGTGAAGGCGAACTTGGGCTTGATTCCAAGGCCGTCCACCAACGCGGAGCGCAGGGCTGCCTCGATGTCACCCGCGACCCATTTCGGCAACGCCTCGAGCACCGGAACAGCGACGTCGAGCACCGCCCCGGGATCGCCCTTGAGCTGGGCCCTGGCCTCCTCGGCAACGACAAGGTCGCTGTCGCTGACCAGAAGGAAGGTGAGCATGCCCTCGGCCTCGGAAAGCAGCTGCATACGCTCCTGAACCAGGGGCGTCGCAGCCCTGATCAGCTCCACCTGCGCGGGCTCCGGCTCGGGGTCGAGAGCTCCGGTCAGGATGAGGTGGCCAACGATACGCATCGCAAGCTCCTCGACGTCCAGCGAACGGATGTAGTGACCGTTGAGCCAGCCGAGCTTGTCAAGGTCGAAGATCGGGCCCACCGGGTTGACCTTGGCCCAGTCGAAGTCCGCGACGAACTCCTCGAAGGTCATCACCTCACGCCCGTCCTCCTTCGGGGGATAGGCGAGCAGCGCAAGGAAGTTCACCAGGGCCTCAGGCAGGTAGCCCTGCTCGCGGAACCACGTCAGCCGGGCCGCGGGGTTCTTGCGTTTGCTGATCTTGGACTTGTCGACGTTGCGCAGCAGCGGCATGTGCGCGAATGCCGGCTGCTGCAGTCCGAGCCACTGGTAGAGCAGAACGTGCTTGGGTGTGGAGCTGATCCACTCCTCACCCCGCACGACGTGGGTGATCCCCATCTCGTGGTCGTCGACGACCACCGCAAGGTGGTACGTGGGGAAACCGTCGGCCTTCACGATGACCTGGTCGTCGGGATAGGGCGCATTGAGCTCGCCGCGGATCAGGTCCGTGAAGCGGGTGTCCAGATCGGCCGGGATGAGCATCCGGACGACAGGGATCTCCGAGAAGCCCGGGAGTGCGGCGCGTTCCTCGCGGGTCTTCCCGTAGCAGAGCCTGTCATAGCCAGTCGGCTGCTTGGACTTCTGCTGAGCCTCACGCATCTGGGCCAGACGCTCGGTGGAGCACCAGCAGTGATAGGCGTGGCCGCTGTCCAGCAAGCGCTCGACATACGGTTTGTAATGATCCAGCCGTTCTGACTGCCGGTAGGGGGCGAACGGTCCCCCGATGTCGGGGCCCTCGTCCCAGTTGAGGCCCAGCCAGTGCAGCGTGTCGAAGATCTGCTGCTCGCTGTCGGCCTGGAAGCGGGCCTGGTCGGTGTCCTCGATCCGCAGGATGAACCTGCCGCCCTGCTGCCGCACGAAGGCAAGGTCGAAGAGTGAGACGTATGCCGTGCCGACGTGCGGGTCGCCGGTGGGCGAGGGCGCGACGCGGAGGCGAACAGGACGAGGGGAGTTTGAGTCGCTCATGATGACCCTGATTCTAGGACCGGCCGCACTGACCGGATGCGGGCGGTCAGCCGCGGCGGATGAACGGGTTCGAGAGGGTGCCGATGCCCTCGATCTCGACCTCGACGCGCTGGCCGCTGGCGACGGGCCCGACGCCGGCCGGAGTCCCGGTGAGGATGACATCGCCGGGCAGCAGGGTGAATGCCGCCGAGACATGGGCGACCAAGGCTGCCACGCTGTGGATCATGTCGGCCGTCCTGCCGTCCTGCACCACCTCACCGTCGCGGCGGGTGACGATGGAGAGGTCACCTGTGTCGAGATCGGTCTCGATCCATGGCCCCAGAGGGCAGAACGAGTCGAAACCCTTGGCCCGGGCCCACTGGCCGTCGCTGCGCTGAAGATCACGGGCAGTCACGTCGTTGGCGCACGTGTACCCGAAGATGACGTCGCCGACCCGCTCGACCGGGACGTCCTTGCACAACCGGCTGATGACCACGGCGAGCTCGCCCTCGTAGTGCACCTCGCTGCTCTGGCGGGGCATCACCACGGGGTCACCGGGCCCCACGACGGCGGTGTTGGGGACCAGGAACATCAGCGGCTCCTTGGGAGCCTCGCCGCCCATCTCGGCAGCATGCGCGGCGTAGTTCTTGCCGATGCCGATCACCTTGCTTCGCGGGATCACCGGCGCCAACAGCCTGGCTTTCGACAGCTCCACCCGATTCCCGGTGAAGACGATCGACTGGTAGAGGGGGTCGCCCTGGATCTCGGCGATCCACTCCGCCCCCGGGTCGCCCTGCACGACGCCGTAGGTCGGGTCCTCACCAAGGGTGTATCTCGCGATGCGCACCAACTGAGGGTAACGTCCCGCGACCTCCAACTCTCGCGTAGCCTGTAGGACCCATGGCGGTTCGAATGGCTCAGGACAGGTGGCGCCCGCTCGAGGCTGCCCATCACGCCCGGATCGACGCCGTCACTGCCGATCACCTCGGTCGGCGTCGAGGCGGGCGCAGCCACCCTGTTGAGGACTTCCTCTTCACGTACTACATGCACAGCCGCAACCAGCTCCGGCGCTGGCACCCAGGGGCCGGGGTCGCGCTCTTAGGAGACACCGGGCGCGCCGACTGGAAGTTCTACGAGTATGCCGAGGGCGCCACCTCCCTCGATCTGGGCGCCTTCCTGTCGACCCGGGCCGCAACGGTCCGGTTCATCCGCACACTGTTGTCCGCGACGGTCGCACGACCGCCACAGCTGGGATGCTTCGGGCTTCATGAATGGGCGATGGTCTACCGGCAGAGCCCCGATCAGCGCCGTCACACCGACTGGCCGCTGCGCCTCGGGCAGGCGGGGACCGACGAGGTGGTCGAGGCCAACCCGATCCGGTGCTCCCACTTCGACGCCTACCGGTTCTTCACCGACCCGGCCAAACCGTTGAACCTGCTTTCACCCACCCGGGACTCCCAAGTGGCCATGGAGCAACCCGGCTGCCTGCACGCGACGATGGATCTTTACAAGTGGGCCTACAAGCTCTCCCCGGCCATCCCGAGCGACCTGACCGCGGACTGCTTCGACCTTGCCCGGGACGTGCGCGAGCTGGACATGCGCGCCGCGCCATACGATCTTCGGCCCCTTGGCTACGAGCCCGTGATGATCGAGACCCCTGCCGGCAAGGCGGCGTATGCCGATGCCCAGCGCGAGTTCTTGGCGCGAGCACAGGTGCTGAGGCTCAGGCTCATCGACGGCTGCAACAGCCTGCTCGAGCCGGGGCTCACCCGTGACGAACCCAGTGTGCCGGACGGGTGAGGGACGGCGGCAACCTGGTGCCGGAGTCACCCTTTGCGCCGTCAATCTGGGACTGGATGAGGAAGATGGCCCCGGTGAGATCTGCACTGCCCAGGTGGGCGCCCCTGAAATCGGCGCCGATGACGTCGGCCTCCCTCAGGTCGGCACCCCGCAGGTCAGCCCCGATGAGGTAGGCCCCTCTCAGGCTGGCCCCCCGCAGGTCGGCCTCTTTGAGGTCAGCTCCGATGAGGTCGTCCCCTCTGTGTTCCTTCTTGTGCCGGACGCCGGCCCGGACAAGCTCGCTGGCGGCCAGCAACAGGTTGTTGACGTCTCGTCGATGAGCTGCCACGTCCAGCTCCAGGAGGGCATCCGGACCCTGACCCGTGAGATGTTCGGTCACCCCCAGCGCACGAGTCAGCTCACCGTGCAGCGAGCTGGCCGCAGGCAGCGTCACTGCTTCGCTCAGGTACCAGAGCAGCTCATGGAGCTGCCGCATGATCGCAAACACCTCGAACATCTGCTTCGCCGTTCGCGGGGCACTGCGCCAGTCCTGACCGCCGAAGGTCACCTGGGAGACCTGCTGCCCGGCGCCGAAACAGTCGTACACGGTGCACCCCCGAAAGCCCTCTGGCCGCAACCGGGTGTGAATGCGGCAGCGGAAGTCAGGTTGCAGGTTGGGGCAAGGCGCTCCGGCGGGCTTGTTGATCGCGAAATCTGCAGAAGCGGAGAAAGCCGGCACGACACAGCACAGCGCAAAGCAGCTCTTGCAGTCAGCCCGCAGGGTCAGGCGATCCCTGCCGGGCGCTGGTTCGTCAGGCCCTGGCTGCTCAGACACAGCGTGCGATCTCCACCCGATGCAGGGTAGCCGTACGCCGAGATCGCCCTCGAGCCCTGGATGAAGCCAGGAGGGCGGGCCTCAGCGAACCTCCACACCGCGGCGCATCAGCCCGTAGGTGATGCCGTCGGTCAGGCCGACCCAGCTGGCTTCCACGATGTTGGGCGCTACTCCGACGGTGTCCCAGGACGTCACTCCGTCAGAGTGCTCCATGAGGACACGGGTCGTCGCATCGGCGCCATGAGCCGCATCGAACAGCCGGACCCGGAAGTCGATCAGCTCGATCTTGGCGAGCTCCGGATAGGCACCCGACAGTGCCTGGCGGATCGCACGGTCCAGGGAGTCCACCGGGCCGTTGCCCTCAGCCGTGACGACAACACGCTCGCCGGCCGCCCACAGCTTGACCGTCGCCTCCGAGACCGGGTTTCCCTTGGCGTAGGTGTGGTCGGTGATGACCCTCCACGACTCGACCCGGAAGTAGCTGGGCCGGTTTCCGAGCTCCTCACGCAGCAGAAGGTCGAACGACGCGTCAGCCGCCTCGAAGGTCCAGCCCTGGGCCTCGAGATCCTTGACCCGCTTGACGATTCGCGACAAGAGGTCCTTCTCGCCTGTCAGGTCGAAACCCAGCTCACGTGCCTTGAGCTCGATGCTGGCCCGGCCGGCCATGCCCGAGACCAGCATGCGCATGTCGTTGCCCACGGCCTTGGGGTCGGTGTGCTGGTAGAGGTCCGGGTCCACCTTGATAGCGCTCGCGTGAAGACCGGCCTTGTGCGCGAAGGCACTCGCCCCGACATAAGGCTGGCGGCCATAGGGAGGGACGTTCGTGACCTCGCTGATCTGGTGCGCGATACGTGTCGCCTCGGCCAGCCTGCTGGGCGCGAGAAGGCTCAGACCCTCCTTGAGCTGCAGGTTGCCGATGACGCTGAGCAGGTCAGCGTTCCCGGTGCGCTCGCCATAGCCGTTGACCGTTCCCTGGAAGTGCGTCGCGCCGGCCCGGATCGCGGCCATCGAGCTGGCGACCGCGCAACCCGTGTCGTTGTGGCAGTGGATGCCGAGCCGGGCCGCGGTCGCGCCAAGGACGTCCGCGACGACATCCGAGATCTGGTGCGGCAGCATGCCACCGTTCGTATCGCACAGAGCCACGAGCTCCGCCCCAGCCTCCATCGCGGTGCGGACCACCTCGATGGCGTAGTCGCGGTCGCTGCGATAACCGTCGAAGAAGTGCTCGGCGTCAAGGAAGACCCGCCGCCCCTCCGCCGTCAGAAAGCCAACCGTGTCGCGCACCATCGCGAGGTTCTCACGCGGCGTGGTGCGCAGGGCCAGCTCGACATGACGCACATGCGCCTTGGCCACGAGGGTCACCACAGACGCGCCCGAGTCGACCAGTGCACGCACCTGCGGGTCATCGGCTGCCACAGACCCTGCGCGCCGGGTGGCGCCGAACGCCGCGAGGGTGGCGTTGTGCAGTGAGAGCTCCTGTTGCGCCCGGGCAAAGAACTCGGTGTCCTTTGGGTTGGCTCCGGGCCAGCCCCCTTCGATGAAACCGACCCCGAGCTCGTCCAGGAGCGAGGCGATCGCCAGCTTGTCTGCGATCGACAGGTTCAGGCCCTCTTGCTGGGCACCGTCGCGCAACGTGGTGTCGTAGACGTGGAGGTCGGTCATCGTCAGCCCTGTCTGAAGCGTAGTCGGCGGCAATGGTGTCAGAGCAGGCAATGCTGTTCAGAGCGACGGCGTGCTCTCATCACCGTCGTGAGCAACAGGTTATGACACCAGTAATTGTCATGCGTTGTCTTGCTGAGAACATTGTCACCGCCGCGCCATCCGCCCGGGCGGGGTGTGCCCGGGAACGAAAAAACCCCCCAAAGGTATGGGAGGTTTGCGCGACGGTAACTGCCTCGTCGCGCTAGTCGATAATGATGGTGGCTGTAGCCACTACCGTCCAGAGGTTGCTCATGAAAGGCAGCGTGGCACGCCAGTCCACCATCTGGCTACCCGGTCTCAGACTGTGGTCACGCTGGGTCGCGCGGGCTCGCTACGCCAGGCGGGTCAGCCAGCCGCGCGAGTCCTCGGCGCGGCCGTACTGCACATCGAGCAGCGACTGACGGATCGAGGCCGTCACCGACCCCACACCACCGTTGACGTCGTGATCGCCGATGACGACCTCGCCACCCTGCCAGGCCAGCCGTCCGACCGGGGTGACGACCGCCGCGGTCCCGCAGGCGAACACCTCGGTGATCTCGCCGCCGGTCACGCCCTCACGCCACTCGTCGATGGAGACACGACGCTCCTTCACCGTGAGGCCGAGATCGCCCGCCAGCTGCAGGATCGAGGAACGCGTCACTCCCTGCAGGATGGTGCCGGTGAGCTCCGGAGTCACGATGCTGCCGTCGCGGTGCACGAAGAACAGGTTCATCCCGCCGAGCTCTTCAACCCACTTGCGCTCCACCGCATCCAGGAACGCGACCTGGTCGCAGCCTTTGGCGCTGCCCTGAACCTGTGCGGCCAGACTGGCCGCATAGTTCCCGCCACACTTGGCCTCGCCGGTGCCTCCGGGGGCGGCCCGCGTGTAGTCGGTGGACAGCCAGATCGACACCGGCTTCAGCCCGCCCGCGAAGTACGGACCTGCCGGGGAGCCGATGACACAATAGGTCACCCGGGCAGCCGGGCGCACTCCCAGGAATGCCTCGGAGGCGAACATGAACGGGCGCAGGTAGAGGCTCGCCTCTGTGCCGTTCCCGGCCGGAACCCACTGCTCGTCGGTCGTGACCAGTGCCCGGAGCGACTCGATGAAGTCCGTCTCCGACAGCTCCGGAAGGGCAAGCCGGCGTGCGCTGCGCGCGAACCTGGCCGCATTGACCTCAGGACGAAACGTCCAGACGGAGCCGTCAGCATGACGGTAGGCCTTCATCCCCTCGAAGATCTCCTGCGCATAGTGGAGCACCGCCGCCGAAGGGTCGAGCAGCAACGGCCCATACGCCATGACCTTCGCGTCATGCCAACCCTCATCGGTGGTCCAGGTGGCCTGGACCATGTGGTCGGTAAACGTCTTACCGAACCCGGGATTGGCCAGAACAGCCTCGCGCTGGTCGTCCGGCAGTGTGTCAGAACGCACCTCAACGGTGAACGAGAGTGCTGCCGATGACATGGGTCCTCCAAGACGTGAGCGGGCTGTCTGCTAGCCGAAGGTTAGCCGGACTCGGCGCCACACCCCAGCGATGGGGTCTGCATCCACCGGCTCAGCCGGCGAGCGCCGCGATCGCGTCGCCCACCTGGGCGGTGGAACGGGTCGCGGCCCCTCTGGTGGACAGATCCGAGGCCACCGCCTGCTCCACCCTGAAAGCGTCCTTGGACCGGCCGAGGTGCTCCAGAAGCATGGCGACGGAGAGAATGGCGGCAGTCGGGTCGGCCCTGCCCTGTCCGGCGATATCGGGGGCAGAGCCGTGGACAGGCTCGAACATGCTGGGGGCCGTTCCCTCAGGGTTGATGTTGGCGCTGGCTGCAAGGCCGATGCCACCGGCGACAGCGGCCGCGATGTCGGTCAGGATGTCTCCGAACAGGTTGTCCGTGACGATCACGTCAAAGCGGCCGGGGTCACTGACCATGAAGATCGTGGCGGCATCCACGTGCTGGTATGCCGTGGTGACCTCGGGGAACTCGGCAGCCACCTCGTCGACCGTCCGGCGCCACAGGTCACCCGCGTGGATCAGGACATTGTGCTTGTGCACAAGGGTCAGATGCTTGCGCTCTCTTGCCTGTGCCCGCCGGAAGGCGTCGCGCACGACACGCTCCACGCCATACCGGGTGTTGACGCTGACCTCGGTGGCGATCTCCGCCGGGGTGCCGACCCGCAAGGCCCCACCGTTGCCGACATACGGCCCCTCGGTGCCCTCGCGCACGACGACGAAGTCGATTCCGCCCGGGGCGACCCTCTCGATCGCCAGGGGGCTCTGCACTCCGGGATAGAGCCGCACCGGGCGCAGGTTGACGTACTGGTCCAGGGCGAAGCGCAGCCTGAGCAGGAGTCCTCGCTCAAGGACTCCGCTGGGAACACGCGGGTCCCCCACCGCGCCGAGAAGGATCGCGTCATGCCCGCGGATCTCGGCAAGAGCCGAGTCCGGCAGGGTCTCCCCGGTGGCAAGCCAGCGGCTTGCACCCAGGTCGTATGCCGTGGTGCTCACCGTGACCCCGCTGGATGCCGTGACCGCGGCGAGCACCTTGAGCCCCTCAGCCACCACCTCGGGTCCGATCCCGTCGCCCCCGATCACAGCGAGGTTCAGGGCGTCTGATCTCTGCGAGTCAACCATGTTCACAGCGTAAGAGCCGTCTTGCATTGTGGATCCACCATCTCACCTGACGAACAGGACCATGACGAACGGCGCCAGGATCAACCCGGCGCCGCAGCTCAGCTTCCGCTGACGTTTATGCGTCTGTGTGGCCCTGGTCCCGCAGGTCCAGTGACTCCTGCAACGCCCTTCGTGCAGCCAGCTCGTCCTCGCTCAAATGAATCACGTCCTTCCCCCGTCGTGCCGAGTCGCTTATACCCGCGAGATTACGGGAACGCCATAGCACGGGGGAAAGAGTTTCTCGAACGTTGAGACAGCAGCCAGAGACGGCGGGGCACCGATCAGCTCAAGATCGCCTCGAGCGTGTCTGCTCATCGGCCGAGCGACCACCACCGCCTCATGTCCCGCTCAGCCGGCTCTCAGCTTGGTGAGCGTCAGGATCAACGTGGCTCCAGCTCACCCGTCGAGGTCAGCGACCCTGACCGCGGTCGCGCCGATGGCCTCGGAGATCTCGCTCAGCACCGCTGCCGGGATCTGGGAGTCGACGGTGAGCACCATCAGAACGTGACCGCCCGCGGCATCGCGGGCCACCTGCATGCCTCCGATATTGACCCCGGCCTCGCCGAGGACACGGCCGACACTGCCCACCACTCCCCGCCGGTCGATATACCGCAGGAAGGCCATGTGCTCGGACACGGGAACCTCGAGGTCGAATCCGTTGACTCCGACCACCTTCTCGATCATCCGCGGCCCGGTCAGCGTTCCTGCGACGCTGATCTCGCTCCCGTCGGCCAGGGTCCCCCGCAGCGTCGTGACGTTGCGAAAGTCCGGGCTCTTCGGGTCGGTCAGCAGGCGTACCTCGCAACCTCGCTCCTGGGCCAGCAGCGGTGCGTTGACATAGGTCACCGACTCCTCGACGACGTCCTGGAACAGGCCCTTGAGGGCAGCCAGCTTCCAGACGCTCACGTCGTACTCGGTGATCTCGCCGCAGACCTCGATGTCGAGCTGCACCGGGACCGCAGCGGCGAGTGCCGTGTAGATGCGTCCGAGCTTCTCGACCAGCGCAATTCCGGGACGGACCTCCTCGGCGATGACCCCGCTCGACACGTTCACGGCGTCGGGGACCAGCTCGCCGGCAAGGGCCAGACGCACCGACCTGGCAACCGCCACGCCGGCCTTCTCCTGGGCCTCGTCGGTGGAGGCGCCCAGATGAGGGGTGACGACGACGGACTCGAGCTCGAACAGGGGCGAGTCGGTGCAGGGCTCCTTGGACCACACGTCGATACCGGCGCCGGCCACCCGGCCTTCCTTGAGCGCCGTGTACAGGGCCTGTTCGTCCACGATGCCGCCGCGAGCCGCATTGATGATCCGCACGGACGGCTTGACGAGCTTGAGGGCCTCCTCGCCGATGAGACCAAGGGTCTCCGGAGTCTTGGGAAGGTGCACGGTGATGAAGTCACTCAGCCGCAGCAGGTCGTCAAGTGAGACCAGCCGTACGCCGAGCTGTCCGGCGCGCGCCGTGCTCAGGTAGGGGTCGTAGGCAACAAGCTTCACTCCGAAACCGGCAAGACGCTCAGCGGTCAGCGCACCGATGCGGCCGAGGCCGACGATCCCCACCGTCTTGCCCAGCAGCTCGACGCCACCGTACTGGCTGCGCTTCCACTTGCCGCTCCTCAGGGCCTGGCTGGCCGGCGCGATGTTCCGGGCCGAGGCCAGCAGCAGCCCGACGGCGAGCTCTGCGGCCGACGTGGTGTTCGACGTCGGCGCGTTGACGACCATGACACCGGCGATCGTCGCGGCTTTGACATCAACGTTGTCCAGGCCGACACCGGCCCGGGCCACGACCTTGAGCCGTCTGGCGGCCGCGAGCGCCTCCCGGTCGATCTGGGTGGCTGAGCGGATCAGCACCGCATCGACGTCCGCCAGGGCCAACAGAAGCTCTTCGCGGTTGGCACCATCGCAGCGCCGGATCTCGAAGTCGGGCCCCAGGGCGTCAATCGTCGCGGGCGAGAGCACTTCGGCAATCAAGACAACGGGTTTGGTCACTGGGCCTGTCCTTCACAGCTGATGCGGAACGGCCAGCCAGAGATGGTGCGGCCAGCCAGTGGGGATACCTCGGCACCGCGTTGTGCGCTGTGCCAGTTTAGGGGGCGCAGTGCAACTGCCCGGTCCGAGCCCGCGATGTGGACGCCCACCTGACCTGGTCAGTTCCCTGGCCCGACCCTTCCGACAGGGATCGGGCCAGATCGACGGGTGCCACCGACCAGGGTAGGTCGCAGCCAGACCTCTCAGCGCTGTGTCGTGGGCCGACTGCTCAGCGGGCGGCCGAGCCCTCGACATAGTCCGCGTCGGATGTCTTGATCCAGCTCATCAGCCCACGGAGCTCGCGACCGGTCTCCTCGATCGGGTGTGCAGCACCCTTTGCCCGCAGCGCGGTGAACTCCGGTGCGCCTGCGTCCTGGTCGGCGATGAAGCGCGCGGCGAAGGCTCCGCTCCTGATGTCCGCAAGGACGGACTGCATGTTCTCCTTGACATGGGCGTCGATGACGCGCGGCCCCGAGACGTAGTCGCCGTACTCAGCGGTGTCCGAGACCGACCAGCGCTGCTTGGCAATGCCTCCCTCAACCATCAGGTCGACAATCAGCTTCAGCTCGTGCAGGCACTCGAAGTACGCGACCTCCGGCTGGTAGCCGGCCTCCACGAGGGTCTCGAAGCCGTACATGACCAGCTGCGACGCGCCACCGCACAGGACCGCCTGCTCGCCGAAAAGATCGGTCTCGGTCTCCTCGGTGAAGGTCGTCTTGATGCCACCGGCCCGCAGGCCACCAATCGCCCGGGCGTAGGACCTGGCCAGATCCCAGGCCTTTCCGGTCTCGTCCTTCTCCACCGCTACCAGCACGGGGACCCCGCGACCGTCAACGAACTCGCGGCGAACCAGGTGACCAGGGCCCTTGGGCGCGACCATCGCGATGTCGACGCCCGACGGCGCCTGGATGTAACCAAATCGGATGTTGAAACCGTGGGCGAAGAAGAGCGCCGAGCCCTGCCTGAGGTTCGGGGCGATCGACTCTGCATAGACCTTGCGCTGGACCTGGTCGGGCGTCAGGATCATCACCAGATCGGACTCCTGGACCGCCTGGGCAACCGAGACGACCGTGAGGCCCTGGGCCTCGGCCTTGGCCCGGGACTTGCTGCCCTCGGCCAGTCCGACCCGGACATCGACCCCGGAGTCACGAAGGTTCAACGCATGGGCATGCCCCTGGCTGCCATAGCCAATGATGGCAACCTTGCGCCCCTGGATCACGGAAAGGTCTGCGTCATCGTCATAGAACATTTCAGCCACGTCGGGCTCCTTTGTTGCGTGAACTGCACGGAAACTACATGTCGGGGCGTGCTACTTCGGTTGGTGCATCTCCACCGGTTGGTGCCTCCACCAGCGCTACGACCTCAGGCAGAACGCAGCGAACGATCGGTGATCGAGCGGGCGCCGCGGCCGATCGCGACCATGCCAGACTGCACCAGCTCCTTGATGCCGAACGGCTCAAGGATCCGCAGCAACGCCTCGAGCTTGGCGCTGTCGCCGGTGGCCTCGATCGTCACCGCTTCCGTGGCGACGTCAACGACCTTTGCCCGGAACAGGTGCGCGGTCTCGATGATGTGTGAACGGGTCTGAAGATCGGCGCTGACCTTCACCAGGAGGATCTCCCGTTGAACGGAGGCTGTGCCGGCCAGCTCGACGACCTTCAGCACCTCCACCAGCTTGTTGAGCTGCTTGGTGACCTGCTCCAGAGGTAGCTCATCGACGTCGACGACGACTGTCATCCGGGACACGTCGGGGTTGTCGGTCGGGCCGACAGCCAGTGAGTCGATGTTGAACCCGCGGCGTGAGAACAGGCCCGCGATACGGGTCAGCACGCCGGGCTTGTTCTCCACGAGGACTGACAGCGTGTGCTTGCTCATCATGATCGCCCTTCCGCTCCACTGCTTCTGGTGGCGAGGATGAGACCTCGCTCAGTTCCACGCTGCGCCTCGATGTTCACGACGCCTGATCCCCTGTGCCCTCTGGCGAGGATGAGACACCGCTCCGCTCCTCGCCCCGCTTCGATGCTCACGGCGCCTAATCCTCTGTGCTCTCTGGCGAGGATGAGACACCGCTCCGCTCCTCGCCCCGCTTCGATGCTCACGGCGCCTAATCCTCGCGATCCCAGGCGGGCGTGAGTCCGCGCGCCGTCTGGATCAGGTCGTTGCTGACTCCGGCGGGGACCATCGGCCACACCATGGCATCCCGGTGGACGACGAAGTCCACCACCACCGGCCGGTCGTTGATCGCCATGGCGGCAGCGATGGTGGCGTCAACGTCCTCGGCCGCATCACAGCGCATCCCTGCACAGCCATACGCCTCGGCCAGCTTGACGAAGTCGGGGACCCGCACCTCCATGTGGCTGGTGTGCAGGTCGGTGTTGGAGTAGCGCTCGTTGTAGAAGAGCGTCTGCCACTGGCGGACCATGCCCAGGCTCGAGTTGTTGATGATCGCGACCTTGATCGGAATCTTGTTGATGACGCAGGTCGCCAGCTCCTGGTTGGTCATCTGGAAGCAGCCATCCCCGTCGATTGCCCAGACGGTCCGTTCCGGCTGAGAGACCTTGGCTCCCATCGCGGCCGGCACCGAGAAGCCCATGGTGCCCAGCCCGCCGGAGGTGATCCAGCTGTTCGGGCGCTCGTACTGCACGAACTGCGCCGCCCACATCTGGTGCTGGCCCACCCCTGCCACGAACACCGACTCCGGACCGCTGATCGCGCCGATACGCTCGATGACGTACTGCGGAGAAAGGGACCCGTCCTGAGGGGTGTAGCCCAGCGGGAACGTGGCCTTCCACTGGGCGACCTGCTTGCGCCACGGCTCGTAGTCGCCCTGATGGCCGGCTTCGTGCTCGGTTCGCAGGAAGCTGATGAGATCCCTGATGACGTCCTTGCAGTCGCCCACGATCGGCACGTCCGCGACCCGGTTCTTGGAGATCTCGGCCGGGTCGATGTCCGCGTGGATGACCTTGGCGTCAGGAGCAAACGTGGACAGCTGGCCGGTCACCCGGTCGTCGAAACGGGCGCCGAGGGTGATCAGCAGGTCAGATTTCTGCAGTGCCGTGACGGCAGCCACGGTGCCGTGCATCCCCGGCATGCCGAGATTGAGTGGCTGAGTGTCGGGCACCGCGCCGCGGGCCATCAGGGTTGTCACCACGGGTATCTGGGTCAGCTCGACGAGCTCACGCAGCTCTTGGCTGGCACCGGAGCGGATGACTCCGCCGCCGACGTACAACACGGGACGACGCGCCTCGTTGATGAGCCGGGCCGCCTCGCGGATCTGCTTGCCGTGAGGCTTCGCCACCGGCCGGTAGCCCGGAAGGTCGAGCTTCGGCGGCCACGAGAAAGTGGTCTGGGCCTGCAGCGCGTCCTTGCTGATGTCGATCAGCACCGGGCCTGGACGGCCGGTGGAGGCGATGTGGAACGCCTCAGCCACTGCCCGCGGGATCGCGTCGGGGTCGGTGATCAGGTAGTTGTGCTTGGTGATCGGCATCGTGATGCCGCGGATGTCTGCCTCCTGGAAGGCATCGGTGCCGATCGATCTCGACGTGACCTGGCCGGTGATCGCGACGATCGGGACCGAGTCCATATAGGCGTCAGCCAGCGGCGTGACCAGGTTGGTCGCACCGGGGCCGCTGGTCGCCATGCAGACGCCGACCCTGCCGCTGGCCGAGGCATAGCCTTCTGCCGCGTGTCCGGCGCCCTGCTCGTGTCGCACCAGGATGTGCCGCAGCTTCGTGGAGTCCAACAGCGGGTCGTAGGCCGGCAGGATCGCTCCGCCCGGTATCCCGAAGACGGTCTCGACCCCCACTGCCTCCAGGGCCATCACCAGGCTCTGTGCTCCGGTGACGTGAACCGCCGGCGCGCCGATCTCACCGCCACGTGCTCGGACCGAGCCCGCCAGGTCCGACGGAGAGGGCCGGGGCGAGCCCGAACCCGCAGGGCTCGAACCTGCCGAGGTGGTGCCGGCCGTACCTGAGCCAGCCGAGGTTGAGCCTGGGGCGTTGCCGTCCGACACTTTCGTCACCGCTTTCAAGAAAACGAGCACCTCGTCCGTTCCGTGTCCGGGATCACCCGGGGTCACGTACCGTCTGCACAAAAAAACCCCCCGGTCCGGATCCGGACGTGAGGGGTAGCGCGCTGACTCCGATAAGAGTCTGCGCGCTAGGGAAGTACGAGAATTCGCTTCACGACCCAACCGTGCGGCAACCCCGATACGGTGTCAACCGAGGGTGCTTCAGATCTCAGTATTCGGACGTTAGGTCCGACATCTGGAATTCCGGGACCGCTGGGACCGGGTTGGCCTCGGTCGGAGGCGCTCTTTCAGCCGTCTACGCCGACCCTTCGGTGGTGACGTGACCCGGGCGCCTAACCGCAGACGGCGCCCTGAGCAGCACTGCCCACCAGCTTGCGGTACTTGGCCAGCACGCCCCGGACGTACCTGGGCGCCGGCGGAGTGAACCCGACAGCACGCTCGGCCAGCACTGCCGGCGTCAGGTCGACATCGAGGGTCCCGGCAGCCACGTCGAGCCGGATCCGGTCACCGTCCTGCACGAACGCGATGGGACCGCCGTCGACCGCCTCGGGTGCCACATGGCCGACACACAGACCGGTCGTGCCTCCTGAGAACCGGCCATCGGTCAGCAACAGGACGTCCTTGCCTAGCCCGGCCCCCTTGATGGCGCCGGTCACGGCCAGCATCTCGCGCATCCCCGGTCCGCCCTTGGGTCCTTCGTAGCGGATGACCACCACCTCACCGGCTTTGAGCGAGCCGCCCGCGACGGCGTCCATCGCGGCCCGCTCACCGTCGAAGACCCTTGCGGTTCCCTCGAAGACGTCAGCGTCAAAACCTGCCGACTTGACCACCGCACCCTCCGGCGCGAGGGAACCGCGCAGGATGGTCAGGCCTCCGGTCTTGTGGATCGGCTCGGACATGGCGCGCAGGACCTGTCCGTCCGGGTCCGGTGGCCGGACGTCGGCGAGGTTCTCGGCGACGGTGCGACCGGTGACGGTGAGGCAGTCGCCGTGAAGGAGCCCGGCGTCCAGCAGAGCCTTCATGACCACCGGGACCCCCCCGACCCGATCAATATCTGTCATGACGAATCGACCGAAGGGTTTGACGTCGGCCAGGTGGGGCACGGTGGCCCCGACCCGTGCGAAGTCGTCCAGCGACAGCTCAACCTCGGCCTCGTTGGCGATGGCGAGAAGGTGCAGGACCGCGTTGGTCGAGCCTCCGAAAGCCATCACGACGGCGATGGCATTCTCGAATGCCTCCTTGGTCATGATCTGCCGGGCGGTGATGCCCCGGCGCAACAGCTCGACGACTGCCTCGCCGGACTTGCGGGCGAACCCGTCGCGGCGACGGTCGGTGGCCGGAGGCGCCGCGCTACCTGGCAGCGACATACCGATAGCCTCGGCCACGCAGGCCATGGTGTTGGCGGTGTACATGCCGCCGCAGGCACCCTCGCCCGGGCAGATAGCGCGCTCGATGGCATCGACGTCCTCCCGGCTCATCCGTCCGGCCGCACATGCCCCCACGGCCTCGAACGCGTCGATGATCGTCACGGTCCGCTCTGACCCGTCGCTCATCTTGGCGATCCCCGGAAGAATCGACCCGGCATAGAGGAAGACGCTGGCGAGGTCGAGCCGCGCGGCGGCCATGAGCATGCCCGGCAGTGACTTGTCGCAGCCGGCCAGCAGGACGGAGCCATCGAGGCGTTCGGCCTGCATGACGGTCTCGACGGAGTCGGCGATGATCTCGCGGCTGACGAGGGAGAAGTGCATCCCCTCGTGGCCCATCGAGATGCCGTCGCTCACGCTGATGGTGCCGAACTCCAGCGGAAAGCCGCCAGCGGCATGGACACCGTCCTTGACTGCCTTGGCGAGCCTGTCCAGCGAGAGGTTGCAGGGGGTGATCTCGTTCCAGGAGCTGGCCACACCGATCTGCGGCTTGACCCAGTCGTCATCGCCCATGCCGACAGCCCGGAGCATGCCGCGGGCGGCGGCTTTCTCCAGCCCGTCGGTGACCTCGCGGCTGCGCGGCTTGATGTCGGGCTGGCCGGGCGCCGGCGTCGCGCTGGTCGGTGCGGGGCTGGACGAAGTCAGGCTGGGCGATGCGGTCGGAGGCTGGGTCATGACCGGATTCTATGACCCCGTCCACAGGCCGGGACCCTGATCTCGCTGTGCGGACGGTCTGACTCGCTTTGCGGACGCTCAGAGCTCGGCAGCGAGGACCAGGGGACTCCGCGCCCCACCCCCCGGCCCCGGGCCTCACCCTCGCAGGACGACGTAGTCCCGCAGGTATGCCGTCTCCGGTGCCAGCTCTGCCCAGCGCCCGTCGAACCCGAGAACGGCCAGGCCGGACGTGGGAAACCCCAGCGACAGGCGATCCAGAACATCGGTCGACCGGGAGTCGTTCCTGGCCAGCGACGTCGCCAGGACCGGGACTCCGGGAGCGTGGCCGATCATCAGGACGGCATCCACCGTGTCGGGGACCTCATGCAGCAACTCGAGCAGGCCGGCCGCACTGGCGTCGTAGATGCGCTCGTCGAAGCGGGTGTTCCGCAACCCGGCTCCGCCTGCCCGGATGCCATCGAGGGTCTGCCGAGTGCGTTCGGAGGTCGAGCACAGAGCCAGGTCATGGACAACGGCGTGGGACGGGTCGCTCAACCACACTCCGATGGCATGGGCATCCCGGCGCCCGCGTGGCGCTAGCTCACGTTCGTGGTCGAGCTTGCCTCGCGCATGTTCGGCCTTGGCGTGCCGGACCAGGGTCAGGGTGCGCTCGCCGCTCGGCGTCGTTGTCATCACCCGAGGATCCTCCCGATACCGGGATCAGGCGAGTGCATCGCCCTCACGCCCGCATCAGCCGCCGGCTACCGAGGGAAGGATGTGGATCACAGCGCCTGAGCCGACCAGCACCTCGAGCCCGCCGACGCGGCGTACGTCCTGGCCGTCGACGAACACGTTGACGTGCCGGCGCAACGCACCCGTCTCGTCCCGGATCCGGGCGCCGAGCTGCGGACGGGTGACCACCGCAGCGTCCAGGACCGCTCGCAGCGACATCGTCCCATCCCCGGCGGGCACGACGAGCTCGTTGAGACCTCCGGCGACCTCCCGCAGGACGCCGGGAAGGATGATCCGAACCCCGTCACTCATGCGAGCACGGCCGCCCTCACACACAGGACGTCGGGAAGCTGCTCGGCGATGCGGGAGAAGCTCTGGCCCTCGTCTGCGGAGGCGTACACCTCGCCGTTGCGGGTCCCGAAGTAGAGCCCTGCCCGTTCATGCGTGTCGGTGGCGGCCGCATCCCGGAGCACGCAGGTGTATGACGGCCCTGGCAGCCCGTCGGCGCACGTCACCCAGGTTGCACCGGCATCGGAGGAACGCTGAACCTGAAGCTGGCCGCCGGGCGGGACCCGCTCACCGTCAGCAGTGATCGGGATCAGCCACAGAATGTCGCCCCTGGACGGATGGGCAAGGACCGTGAACCCGAAGTCGGTCGGCAGGCCTTCGGCGATCGAGGTCCAGGCAGCTCCGTTGTCATCCGAGCGATACACACCGTGGTGGTTCTGGGCGTATAGACGCGACGGAGTGACACTGTCACGCGCCACCTTGTGCACGCACTGGCCGAACTCCGGCCACGGGTCGGGCGAGTGGGGCATCTTGATGCCGCTGTTGCTCGGAGTCCACGACGAGCCGCCGTCCGCGGTCCGGTAGACCCCGCCTGTGCTCATCGCGACGAGCATCCGCGCAGGGTCCGCCGGATCGGGCAGGATCGTGTGAATCGCGGCCCCGCCGAACCCGGCGCCCCACTCCGGACGGTGAGGATGCTCCCACAGGCCCCGAACCAGGGAGAACGTCTCGCCACGGTCACCGCTTCTCCAGAGCGCCTGCGGCTCGGTGCTGGCCCACACCACCTGGTCGTCGTGCGGGTCGGGAGTGATCTGCCAGACCCGTTCGACCGCGGAACCGGTGTCCGGCGGGAAGCGCATCGCGCCGTCCGGCGTCTCATCCCAGGACCGGCCGAGGTCATCGCTACGCATGATGGTCGGGCCCCAGTGCTCCGAACGAAACCCGACGAGGATCCGGGGTAGCCGGCTGCGGGTGTCAATGGCGATGCTGGGAACCTCACGCATGAGGAAGTGCGGACCGTCGAGCGTCCATGTGTTCCGGTCCTCGCTGCGGGCCAGCCAGAGCCCCTTGCGGGTGCCGATGGCCAGCAGCGTCTGGGCGGTCTGGGCTGTCGGGGTCGTCATTGCTCGATCCTGCAGCGGACCACCGACAGATGCAATGGCCTGGACGAGAGCTCAGTCTGCGTTCACCACGTTGCGCAACGGACGCCCACCCACGAACGCGGCGATCTGCTCTCTCAGCAGCTCGACAGCCCGCGGCTCGAACGCCGAGGTCACTCCGCCGGTGTGAGGTGAGATGAGGACTCCGGGGGTGCTCCACAGCGGATGGTCAGCGGGCAGCGGCTCAGGGTCGGTGACGTCGAGCGCGGCTCTGATCCGCCCGGACGCTGCCGCTTCCACCAGCGCGTCGGTGTCCACCACCTTGCCGCGCGAGACGTTGACCAGAAGTGCTCCGTCGCGCATCGAGGCAAGGAACTTCCGGTCTACCAGGGCGTTGGTCGCCTCGGTGAGTGGCACGATCAGGATGACCACGTCATGTTCGGGCAGCAGGGCCGGGAGCTCGTCGATCCCGTGCACGGACGCCACCAGCTCATCTCCGCCCCGGGCGCGCGAGGCCACGGCTGTGAGCTTCACCTCGAACCCGCTGAGGCGACGCGCGATCGCGACCCCGATCCCGCCATACCCGAGGATGAGCACCTTCCTGTCCGCCAGTGATGTCCGGGTCTGCGCCGGTAACCACTGCGAGCGCCCCTGTGCGGCAACGAACTCAGGGATGCCGCGTAGCGAGCTCAGCGTGAGCGTCACCGCCAGCTCCGCCGTCGAGGCGTCGTGAACACCGGCCGCGTTGGCCAGCTTCACCCCGGCGGAGAGTGCGGGGAGCACGGTCTCATAGCCGGCGCTCAGCAGCTGAACCACCCGCAGACCTGGCAGCAGGCCTAGCCGCTGCCACGGGCTGGCCACCATGTAGGGAGGCACCACGAAGGTGATCTCCTCCCGCCGCGGTGGCTCCCCCACCAGGTCCCAGGCCACCATCTCGACACCCGCCACGGGTCCGACGAGGTCAATCCATTCACGGTCAGGCAACGAGATCACGGGCATGTCCAGACCGTATCCGGTAAGAATGTGGGATGAGTAGACGGGTCTGTTGGACGCTCTTGCTCGTTCTGACCCTCACGGGCTGTACGAGCAGCGGCGAGCGGGTCGCGTTTCCGACGGCATCCGCCCCACCGGCGTCACCGCCATCCGAGTCCACGCCCACGGCGTTCTCCGGGTCTACGACTATCGCAACCGGGCTTCCCGTGCCCTGGGGTCTGGCCTTCCTGCCCGACGGCACCGCTCTGGTGACCCTGCGCGACCGGGGTGAGGTCCTCCACGTCGCACCCGGCCTCGCGCCAGCGTCGGTGGGACGGGTGCCGGGCGTCCAGCCCGAGGGCGAAGGAGGACTGCTGGGTATCGCGGTGTCCCCCGCCTTCGCGTCGGACCGGACCGTCTTCGCCTACTTCACGTCCAGCGACGACAACCGGGTCATCGCGATGACCTTCGACGGCTCGACGCTGAAGCCGGGCCCGGTGATCGTCAAGGGCATCGCCAAGGCCGGCAACCACGACGGCGGAAGGCTCGCCTTCGGCCCGGACGGCTACCTCTACATCTCCACCGGCGATGCGGCCCGGCGCACTCCAGCCCAGGACAAGCAGTCACTCAGCGGCAAGATCCTGCGAGTGACCGGGGACGGTGCGCCTGCTCCCGGCAACCCTTTCCCGGGGTCGCCTGTGTGGAGCCTCGGCCATCGCAACGTCCAGGGGTTGGCCTGGGACAAGGCCGGCAACATGTACGCCAGTGAGTTCGGGCAGAACACCTGGGACGAGCTGAACCGCATCGAGCCAGGTCGCAACTACGGCTGGCCGGTGGCCGAGGGAATCGCTCACAAGCCTGGCTTCGTCGACCCCCTGGTCCAGTGGCCCACCCGCGACGCGTCACCCAGTGGGATCGCGGTAGGCGCCGACGGAGCCGTCTACATGGCAGCCCTGCGAGGTGAGTCGCTCTGGCGGATCCCGTTGGACGCCAAGGGAGGAGCGGGAACGCCCGAGCGCCTGCTGCAGGGGCGGTACGGACGGCTCCGCACCGTCGCCTCCGCCCCGGACGGACAGCTCTGGCTGGTGACCAGCAACACGTTCCGGGGCACCCCAAACCCGGGCGACGACCGGATCGTCGCCCTTCGCCTGCCGGTCAGGGACGGTGCATGAAGCGAGACAGCATCCCGCTCACATGATGCCGGAACGGTCTAGAAACGTCCCGATGTACGGCGCCATCGCGAGGGAGTACTCCGTCGAGATATGGGTGCTGTCCCGATAGGTGATCAACCCCCCGACGACTGCGTAGCAGGTGGTGCGATCACAGAAGAAGTCTCGCATCGCCATGTACAGGACACCGCGTGACTTCAGCTTCTCCGAGGCCACGGCGAGGGGCAGGGTCTTCGGCACGGCATCTGCTGCAGGTCGCGAACAGGCCCTGGAATGGGCCGGGTTCTTCGCAAGGCAGTCGGGGACCCGCTTGGAACCGGGGTTGGGGACCTCACCCAGAACCACCACCCTTTTCCCGGCATCCAGCCACTGTCTCCAGACCGCCGCGTATCCGTCGACGCTGGGTACCGCCAGCGTCGGGTCGCCACCGGAGGCGTAGCCATATGCGTAGGCGCGGCTGGTAGGTAGGACGACGGATATCGAGGGATCTTTGGCGATGCGATCTGCGACATCGTGGGAAAACGCAAGACACCCGGGCTTACCGCTGGAACGGATGGCGAACGTCACCGGACAGCCCGCCTTGGTGAAGGTCTTGATATGCCAGTTTCTGGTCCTGCCCAGCTGGTCCAGCGCGCTGAACCACTGGCTGGCGTGTGAGTCGCCAACTATCGCCACCGTGCGATCTGCAGATTGTTCCGCGACGCCAAGCCCACAGCTGAGGACCGCCGTGCCCTCTTCCGGGCTTTGGCAGCCCGGATAGGCCGGCTGCTGATTCTGTGCGACGACGACTTCCGGACCAGGGCTGGGCTTGCTGTCGTGCAGGACAGACGCGCAGTGCGCACCCCGGACCAACGCACCTGGCCCGAAGCACGAGTCCTTGCTCTGGCGCTCGACCATGGTCTGCGGACTGGTATCGATACGCGGCATCGCCGCGAAGGCCGAAAGGGCAATCAACGCCGTTCCGGCGGCTGCAAAGATCATCGCACGCCTGGTGGATCCGAGGATTTGGCCATGTCGCCAGGGATCTTCAACATATTTCTTGCTGGCAGAGGCCAACCCGATGGTGAGAACGATGAGGATGAGCTTGGTGGCCAGCTCCGGCTCCTTATCGAGGACACTTCTCCCAAGAACAATCATTGGCCAGTGCCAGAGATATATCCCGTATGAGATGTCCCCCAGGAACGTCAACGGTTTTCTTGACAACCACCACCGTGGTGCGCCAGGCGAGTAGCCGCCCGGTGCCCCCAGCAGGATGCATGCTCCCATGACGGGAAAGAGAGCGGCCCACCCCGGGAAGGGAGTGGCACTGGATAACCGGAAGGAGCTCACGACGATCATCGCCAAACCTGCCCAGGCGATGAGCGAGCTACGGGAACTGGCCCATTGTCGCCCCAAGAATGTGAGGGCGATCAGCGAACCTGCGGCAAACTCCCATACTCGGGTCGGCGTCACAAAGTATGACCTGGCGCTGTCCGCATGAGTCGCGACGACGGAATATGCCAGCGAGGCGGCAAAGAGTGTGGCAAGCGAGACAAGAATGGCAACATACCCACGTATGGGGAGTGCTCTGGAGCTGAGTCGTCTCCGTGTCACGCGCGATATGGCTACCGCGCCAACAAAGATGACCGGCCACACCAGGTAGAACTGCTCCTCCACGGAGAGCGACCAGTAGTGCTGGACAAGCGTTGCGGCATTGTCGGCGGCTGAATAGTCGACGGCATCTCCGGCCAGAATCCAGTTCTGGGTGTAGAGGGCGCTGGCAGCAACCTGCCTGAAGGTGGTGGCCCACACGGTCTTGGGCAAGAGCGCCAGAGCGGCCAGCAGAGACACCAGCAACACCAGAAGAGAAATCGGCAGCAGTCGGCGAACCCGCCGTGCCCAGAACCTGCCGATCCTCACTCCCCCGGTGCTGGCTGCCTCCCGGTACATATGCGAGCTGATAAGAAATCCGGAGACAACAAAGAAGATATCGACACCGATGAACCCGCCGGTAAGCTTTGCCGGCCAGAAATGGTAGAACAGCACCAACCCCACCGCGAGGGCACGAATGCCTTGGACCTCCGGCTGGTACCCGCGATCATTGATGACCGGGGCGGCCTCGTCCTCGGCGCCACACTCCTGCTGGGAAAGGATGAGGGCCGATGACCCGCGCGGGAACCTACCGGTGGTCGGCCTCTCATCCGACTGGGCAGACCTTATGAGGACCCGAGCCTGGCAAGAATGAGCTCGCGGGCCTTGGCCGCATCCGCCTGGCCCTTCATCTCCTTCATGACCTGCCCGATCAGGGCCCCGGCCGCCTGCACCTTGCCCTCTCGAACCTTGTCCGCAACCGCAGGGTTGGCCGCGATGACAGCGTCGACGGCCGCTGACAGCGCTCCGTCGTCTTTGACCAGCCGTAGCCCGCGCGCGTCCGCAACGACCAGCGGTGAGCCTTCCCCTGCGAGCACGCCGTCCAGCACCTGACGGGCCATCGAGTCGTTGAGGCGACCGGAGGTCACCAGCGAGTCGAGCTCGGCAACATCGGCGGGGGTCACACCGAAGTCGGCCAGGTCACGGGCCTCGGCGCTCGCGCGACGGGCCAGCTCGCCAAGCCACCACTTGCGCGCACCACCCGGCGTGCCACCAGCGGCAACAGTCTCCTCGATCAGCATGACAGCGCCGGCGTTCATCACGTCGCGCATCTCCAGGTCGCTGTAGCCCCAGTCGTTCTGGAGCCGGCGGCGGCGGTCAGCGGGCGGCTCGGGCATCGTGGCGCGCAGCTCCTCGACCCGCTCACGGGTCGGGGCAACCGGCACCAGGTCAGGCTCGGGAAAGTACCGGTAGTCGTCGGCGTCGGACTTCACCCGCCCGGAGGTGGTGACCCCGGTGTCCTCATGCCAGTGCCTGGTCTCCTGGAGGATCGAGGCACCGCTGTTCAGCACGGCGGCGTGACGGGTCATCTCGTAGCGCACCGCCCGCTCGACCGACCGCAGCGAGTTGACGTTCTTGGTCTCGGTCCGGGTGCCCAGCGGAACGTCATTCTGGGCGGCAGGGTCCTGTGACCTGGGCCGCAACGACAGGTTGACGTCGCAACGGAGCGAGCCCTGTTCCATCCGGACGTCGCTGACCTTGAGTGCCCTGAGCAGGTCGCGCAGCGCCGCGACGTACGCCTTGGCCACCTCGGGCGCTCGCTCCCCGGCGCCGAGAAGAGGTCTGGTCACGATCTCGACGAGCGGGATACCGGCCCGGTTGTAGTCCACCAGGCTGTGGTCCGCACCGTGAATACGACCGGTGGCGCCACCGATGTGCAGTGACTTGCCGGTGTCCTCCTCCATGTGGGCACGCTCGATCTCGACCCGGTAGGTGGACCCGTCCTCCAGCTCGACATCGAGGTAGCCGTTGAAGTCGATCGGCTCGTCGTACTGCGAGGTCTGGAAGTTCTTCGGCATGTCCGGGTAGAAGTAGTTCTTCCGGGCGAACCGGCACCACTCGGCGATCTCACAGTTGAGCGCAAGACCGATCCTGATGGCCGACTCGACCGCTGCCGCGTTGACGGCCGGGAGCGCTCCGGGCAGTCCCAGACACACCGGGCACACCTGGGTGTTCGGATCTGCGCCGAAACCGGTCGCGCACCCACAGAACATCTTGGTCGCGGTGTTGAGCTCGACGTGAACCTCGAGCCCCATCACCGGGTCGTACCTCCGCAGGACCTCGGCATAGTCGACGACGGGCTCTGCGGCCCTGGTGGGCGTGCTCATGCGCTGACCTCCCGGCCGGTAGCAGTGGTCGAACCCCCGGTAGCGCCGATCGGCAGCTCAGGGGCTTTGGCGAGTAACGGTCCACCCCAGCGCCGGACGAGCGCGGCCTCCAGCGATGCACCCACGCCATACAACCGCTCGTCCCTGGTGGCCGGCGCCAGGATCTGGATACCCGTCGGCAGCCCGTCCTCTTCGGCCAGCCCGCTCGGCAGGGAGATACCGGGGATGCCGGACAGGTTGGCCGGAATCGTCGCAATATCGTTGAGGTACATGGCCAGCGGGTCGTTGATCTTCTCGCCGATCTTGAACGCGGTCGTCGGGGTGGTCGGCGATACCAGGACGTCTGCCTTCTCGAAGGCTGCGGCGAAGTCGCGCTGGATCAGCGTGCGGACCTTCTGGGCAGAACCGTAGTAGGCGTCGTAGTAGCCGCTGGACAGCGCGTAGGTGCCCAGGATGATGCGGCGCTTGACCTCGTCGCCGAAACCGGCGTCGCGGGAGGCAGCCATGACCTGCTCGGCACTGGGGTCATCCACGCCCTCGGGCAGGACGCGAAGGCCGTAGCGCATGGCGTCGAACTTGGCCAGGTTTGAGGACGCCTCGCTGGGCAGGATCAGGTAGTAGGCCGCGAGCGCGTAGTCGAAGCTCGGGCAGGAGACCTCGACCACCTCGGCGCCTGCGTCGACGAGCAGCTGCACCGACTCCTCGAAACGGGCCCGGACACCCGGCTGGTAGCCCTCACCGCCCAGCTGCTTGACCACTCCGACGCGCATCCCCTTGACGTCGGCGCGGCGAGCGGCCTCCAGGACCGGGGGGACCGGCGCGTTGATTGACGTCGAGTCCATCGGGTCGTAGCCGCCGATGACCGAGTGCAGCAACGCTGCGTCGAGCACCGTACGTGAGACCGGGCCGGCCTGGTCGAGGCTGCTGGCCAGGGCGATCAGGCCGTACCGCGATACGCCGCCGTAGGTCGGTTTGCACCCGACCGTGCCGGTCACCGCGGCCGGCTGCCGGATCGAGCCCCCGGTGTCGGTGCCGATCGCCAACGGCGCCATGTAGGACGCGACGGCAGCGGAGGAGCCACCGCCGGAACCCCCGGGGATGCGCTCGAGGTCCCAGGGGTTGTGCGTTGGACCGTATGCCGAGTGCTCCGTCGAGGAGCCCATCGCGAACTCGTCCATGTTGGTCTTGCCCAGGATCGGCATTCCGGCCGCCTTGATCTTGGTGACGATCGTGGCGTCATACGGCGGGATCCAGCCCTTCAGGATCCGGGACCCGGCCGTGGTGGGCAGTCCCTTGGTGGTCGCGATGTCCTTGATGGCGATCGGCACCCCGGCCAGGATGTGCAGCTCCTCACCGGCCATCCGTCGCTGGTCGACATCACGAGCGGTGGCCAGGGCACCCTCGGCGTCAATGTGCAGGAAGGCCCTGACCGAGCCGTCCACGGCCTCGATCCGGTCGAGATGTGCCTGGGTGGCCTCGACCGCGCTGATCTCCTTGCGGGACAGTCGGTCTGCGAGGACGGCGGCACTCGCCCGGATGATGTCAGAAGTCACAGCTGAACCTTTGTTCGGAGGTACTCGAAGAACCGACTCGGTGGTACTCGGCGGACCGGGGAGGCGACGGTGCCTAGTCCTCGTCCAGGATCCGCGGGACGGAGAAGCGCTGCTGCTCAGAGGCCGGCGCACTGGCGAGCGCCTCCTGGGCGGTCAGGCTGGGGCGCACGACGTCAGGACGGGTCACGTTGCTCATGGGCATCGGGTGGGACGTCGCCGGGACGTCGTCGGTGGCCACCTCATTCACCCGGGCAACGGACTCAAGGATGATGGCGAGCTCGCCGGACATCTTGTCCAGCTCGCCGTCGCTGAGGTCGATGCGCGCGAGCATGGCGAGATGGGCGACATCGTCGCGAGAGATAGCGGACATGCCGTCAAGTCTAGTGGGCCGCTCTCAGTCGCCTGCCGCGTGCTCAGTTGGTGCTCGCTGACCTCCTGTTCCAGGGTGAGCCCAGCAGCGTTCCAGGATGGGTCGGTCCCCGGATCAGGGGATGAGGATGCCCCGGCCTCGCAATCGACCGGCGTCCAAGTCGCTCATCGCGTCGTTCACCGCATCCAGCGGGTAGGTCTGGGTGAGCATGGTGACGCGGCCGGCGGCGTTCAGGGCCATCAGCTCAACGAGGTCGTTGTAGCTGCCGACAAGGTTTCCCACGACATTGCGCTCGGTCGAGATGACGTCGATGGTCGGGATGTCGACCGTCCCGCCATACCCGATCACGAAGTCGCTTCCTGCGCGTCTGGTCATGGCCCAGCTGTCGTGCTCCGCGCCCTTCTCGCCGACGAAGTCCAGGACCACCTCAGCGCCCATTCCGTTCGTCATCTCGAGGACGCGGTCCAGGTGCTTGCCATCCACGACCACGGTCTCGTCGGCCCCCCAGCCACCGGTCAGGGCCAGAGCCTCCTCGTTGGGGTCGAGCACGACGATCCGGGTGGCGCTCATCGCGCGCAGGCACTGGATGCCGAGGTGGCCAAGGCCTCCCGCCCCCATCACGACGCAGGTGCTGCCCGGGTACAGCAGAGGGACGGCTTTCTTCACCGCGTGGTAGGCCGTGAGACCGGCGTCCGCCAGCGCGGCCACCGCTGCGGGCTCAATCCCGGGGGCGAGCTTGACCACCGAACGGGCAGAGGTCTTGATGAGATCCGCCATACCGCCGTCGGTGTCAATACCGGGGAAGCGGCTGGACTCGCAGTGGACGTCGTCGCCGGCGCGACAGGCCCGGCAGAATCCGCAGGTCACCAGCGGGTGAAGGATCACCGCGTCGCCGACCGACAGGTGCTCGACCGCAGGGCCGGCCGCGTGGATCCAGCCGGCGTTCTCGTGGCCCAGCGTGTACGGGAGCCCGACGTTGCTCTTGTCTGCCCACTGACCTTCGACGATGTGCAGGTCAGTGCGGCACAGACCCGCTCCGCCGACCCGGACGACCACGTCGAAGGGCCCGGTAGCCTCAGGCTCCGGGACGTTGTCGACAACCGGACGCTCCTCATACCGATGCAGCCGAACCGCCTTCATCACGCCTCCCAGAGCGAGCGACGGACAACCCCGTGGTCGCCCTTTCTCTGCACGGTAGGGCAAGTGCGACCCATTCGCGCGGGATAGGCCCAAGCCTCTTCCGGCAACGGCCGAGTCGGCGTAGGTTCCGAGTTCCACGCCTAAGCGAGAGGGACGCCAATGACACGCACGCCGGAAGAGGTCTTCGCCCACCACGGACAGGAGCTGGGAGCCGGGAACCTGGAGGGCATCGTCTCGGACTACACCGAGGACGCGATCCTCATCGTGAACAAGAAGGTGTACCGCGGCAAGGACGGCGCCCGGCAGGTGTTCACCCAGCTGCTCAGCGATCTCCCCTCGGCGGCCTGGCAGCTCGACACGACGTTCGTCGACGATGTGCTGTATCTGGAGTGGTCGGCGATCGGGGGCGGCCGGAAGGCAGAGCACGCCATCGATACCTTCATCTTCCAGGACGGCATGTGCCGCGTGCAGACTGTCGACTACACCGTCCAGCCAGCCTGAAGTCCGGCCCCGGTCCCGGCCCGCACAGGTGCGCCCGGGACCGGGTGACCTGGCGCCTCACTCCGGAGGAACGACCTGCCGGTAGGGATACTCACCTGGGGCGCGGTAGCTAGTCGGTACGTCAGGTGCGGCAGAGCCTGGGGGCCTCCAGCTCGACGACGCCGGCGGAACCATCGCTCAGCTGCGCGACCAGGGATCTGGCCCACTCAAGCAGTCCCGCGACATCGATACCGTATGGCGGTTCGTCGACATAGCCCGAGACGCGGTCGGCTCCACGCCGGAGCAGTGTAGCGGCGCCGGAGCTGTTGCCGCGAAGGGCGTGGGTCAGGCCGACCGCCAGCTGGGCGAGCCCCTGCCACAGGTCACGTTCTGCGTCCGGGGCTGCCTTCCAGGTGGCTTCCAGGACCTCGTGGGCGTGGAAGGGCATGCCTTCGTCCAGCAGTCGCTGCGCTTCAACCAGACTGTCGCCCGCTGATAGGACGAGGTCGTCGGGCACCCGGACAACGCCGGACTCTCCGCGAGGAAGCGGTCGACCAAGCCCATCGCGGGGGCGCGCGTTTCGGGGCCGCCCGGCCTCGTCCCGTTCCCGATCGAGATCAGGACTCATCGCAGCTCCTCCCGAACCTCGCTGGTGTCGCTGTCGTCGTTGACGCGACCCCCGCTCGTGACAGCGGCACTTGTGCTGCCGTCGCCCAGGCCGTCGTCGCCCTTGGCACCCTGGCCGTCACCCGGGTCACCATCGCCAGCCGGGGTGAACTCACCTGACTCGAGGAGCTCCCGAAAACCGTCCTCGTCCAGGACCTTCAGGCCGAGGCCCCTCGCCTTGTCGGCTTTGGCCCCGGCGCCCTCTCCCACCACGACGTAGTCGGTCTTCTTCGACACCGTGCCGGCTGCCTTGCCACCGCGGGAGAGGATGGCTTCCTTCGCCTCGTCGCGCGAGTAACCCGCCAGCGAACCGGTAACCACGATCGTCAGCCCGGCCAGGGTCTTGGGACTCGACGCGTCAACCTCGTCTGCCATCCGCACCCCGGCCTCTTTCCACTTCTCAAGGATCCGCAGGTGCCAGCTCTCGGTCTCCTCGCCAGTGCGCTGCCCGGTAAACCACTCTCGGATCGACTCGGCAATCACCGGGCCGACGCCGTCAACACCCGAGAGCTCTTCGAGCGACGCGGCACGGATCGCGTCCATCGAACCAAAGTGTCCGGCCAGCGCGCGAGCCGCGGTGGGGCCGACATGCCGGATCGAGAGCGCCACCAGTACTCGCCACAGTGGCTGCCGCTTGGCTTCTGCCAGGTTGGCGATCAGCTTGGCGCCGTTTGCCGAGAGCACGCGACCATCCACGGCGGCGCCGGCTGGATCGGTCTTCTTCGCGGCACGCGTGTACAGCGGCACGGTGATGAGCAGCGCCTCGGCGTCCTTGGTGTCGCCGTCGGGTCGGGGTGCCAGGGTGAACAGATCGCCCTCGTCAGCCAGAACCTTGGCCTCCAGCAGGGCGATGGCGCCCTCCCAGCCGAGAGCCTCGATGTCAAAGGCGCCGCGGGCGGCCAGCGCAGACAGCCGTTCTCGGAGCTGGGCCGGGCAGTACCGGGAGTTGGGACAACGAATGTCCTTGTCGCCCTCCTTCTGCGCGGCCAGCTCGGTGCCGCACTCAGGACAGTGGGTCGGCATCTCGAAAGCTCGCTCGGACCCATCTCGCAGGTCGACGACCGGTCCGACAATCTCGGGGATGACATCACCGGCCTTGCGCAGAACCACCGTGTCGCCGATCAGCACACCCTTGCGGACGACCTCGGACGCGTTGTGGAGAGTGGCCATCTCCACGGTGGAACCGGCGACCTTGACCGGTTTCATCACCCCGAAAGGGGTCACCCGCCCGGTCCGGCCGACGTTGACCCGGATGTCGAGGAGCTTGGTGGTGACCTCCTCGGGCGGGTACTTGTAGGCGATAGCCCAGCGAGGTGCTCGCGAGGTCGAACCCAGCCGACGCTGCACCTCAACCTCGTCGATCTTGATGACGATGCCGTCCAGCTCGTGCTCGACAGAGTGCCGGTGTTCGCCATAGTGGTCGATGTATCCCTGCACGGAGGTGATGTCGGCGAACACCTGGTAGTGGGTGGAGACCGGCAGGCCCCAGCCGCGGAGCACGTCATACGACTGGCTCTGGCGCTCCATCGCGAAGCCCTGATGCGAACCGATCCCGTGGACGAGCATCCGAAGCGGTCGGGTGGCGGTGACCCGGGGGTCCTTCTGCCGCAGCGATCCGGCCGCTGCGTTGCGGGGGTTGGCGAACGGCGCCTTGCCCGCCTGCACCAGCGACGCGTTCAGCTCGGCGAAGGCTTCGACCGGGAAGAACACCTCACCCCGGATCTCGATCCGCTCAGCATGATCCGGGCCCGTCAGCCGGTGCGGGATGCCTTCGATCGTGCGGACGTTGTTCGTGACGTCCTCGCCGGTGCGGCCGTCACCGCGGGTCGCGGCCCGGACCAGCCGACCGCGTTCATACAGCAGGTTGATGGCCAGCCCGTCGATCTTGAGCTCGCACAGATAGTGGTGGGCCGCGCCACCCGCCGATGCCACGTCCCGCTCCACCCGCGCCGCCCAGGCCGCGATCTCCTGCGCGCTGAAGGCGTTGTCCAGGCTGAGCATTCGCTCCAGATGGTCGACGGAGGCGAAGTCTGTGGAGAAGGCCGCGCCGACCTGCTGGGTGGGGCTGTCAGGGGTCCGCAGCTCTGCGTACCGGTCTTCGAGGGCGTTCAGCTCCCGAATCAGCGCGTCGTACTCGCCGTCGCTGATGGTCGGCGAGTCTTTGACGTGGTAGCTGAACTGGTGCCCGCGCACCTGCTCGGCGAGCTCGGTCCATTCGTGCCGGACATCGGCGGGAACGTCGGTCGGGAGGTCGGTCACAGCCATATCCTGCCCCAATTCCGACGACGGTTCGCCGTCGGCAGGAACTCAATGCCGGTTGGATCGCCCAATCAGCACAGCAGCCGCAAGAACGATGGCGGCACCGGCGAACTGAGGCCATTGCAGCCGCTCCCCCAGGAAGAGGACGCCGACGGTGACCGCCACGATCGGGATCAGGTAGGTGACCGAGGTCCCGACTGTCGGGCCGGCCGCGCGCACCACGTCGTACTGGAACGACATGGCGATCCCGGTCCCGACGATGCCTAGAACCAGCACGGCAACGACCGGCCACAGGACCGAGCCGCCGTGGGTGTTCGGATGCAGTGACCACGGCGCCGCCAGGGACAGGCGGGTGCGCTGGGTGAGCCACCAGAGCATCAGCACGAGCAGCATCTGTCCGGCGGAGGCCAGCATCTGCGCCGTGGGCAGCGTGAGGCCACCGAAGTCTCCCCGTCCCAGGAAGCGCTTCGTGTAGGTCCAGCCCACGCCGTAGGACATCCCGGCGACCAGGGTCATGCCGAAGCCCAGGAGGTCCGGGCGCCCCAGCGAAGCCCACGGTTGCAGGATCACCAGGACCCCGACGAAGCCGATGACCACCCCCGCGATCTTGCGGGCGCCGAGCTTGTCCCCGCGAAGGAGCAGGAAGCTGAACAGCACCGTGGCGATCGGCGTGATCGAGTTGCCGATACCCGCCAGCGCCGAGCTGACCCGCTCCTCCCCCAGCGCAAACAGAGTGAACGGCAGGGGGCCGAGAAAGAAACCAGTCACCATCAGGTGTGCCCACAGGCGCCGGTCCCGGGGCAACCGGCCGCCCGAGGCGGTCAGCAGGAGCATCAGAACCGCTGCCCCGCTGAAGATTCGCAGTCCGGAGATCTGAGGGGGCGCCAGGGATCGAAGGCCCACCTTCATGAGCAGGAAGCTCGAACCCCAGATGAACGCGAGTGCAATGAACTTGAGCTGCCAGGGGACTCTGGTGGCCTTCATGACGTTCGCAACGCCCGACGTGACCTCTCCGGTGGTGGCGGCCATCAGGATGTGGGTGATGTCATGTCGAGGTTCCCGGTCGTCCAGGCTCTCCCAGGCAACTGAGTCGGTCGTAGAGGTGAGTGATCGTGGCCGTCATGTGGTGGTCAACCTCCCGCAGTCTCGGACAATGCCCGGGCCGCGTCCACGGCCAGTCGTTGAACGTTGCGAGCACCCGAAGGTGTGAGGCCGGCTAGCCCGCAGGCCGGCGTGAGAGTCACCCGGGACAGCTCCGAGAGCGGCAGCCCGACCCTGCTCCAGGCCTCGACCAGCGGCCCGATGACGGCGCTGACGCTCTCCTGCCCGAGGTCCTGCGATCTGCCCCCAGCCCTTTTCCCGGCCTCCCTGCCGGGTCGCTCCCGGGTCCCGGCGGTGGGGACCACGCCAGCCCACAGGTCGACGCCCGACTCGACGGTCGCCGCCAGGGACTCCCAGCCCCTGGGACTCAGCAGGTCGATGTCCACAGACACCGCAGAGACACCGGTATCCCTCAGCAGCACCAGCGGAACATCAGCGGCGCAACAGTGGATGACGGTATGCCGGTCCCCCGCCGCCGCGACCACGTCGCGCAGACCCTCGGCCGCAGTGGTCGCGTCGATCGCACGCAGACGCCCGAAGCCGGAGGCAGTGGGCAGCCGTCCGGCCAGGACCGCGGGCAGGCCCGGCTCGTCGATCTGGACCACCAGGCTCGCCTTGGGAACGAGCCTGGCAACCTCATCCAGGTGGACCCTCAGTCCCTGCGCCAGGGATGCGATCACGTCGCGGGTTGCGCCGGCGTCGACCACCGACCGTTCGCCTCTGTGCAGCCAGATCGAGGAAGTGAGCGTCCAGGGACCGGCGATCTGCAGCTTGAGGTCGCCCTCGTATCCGTCAAATGCCTCTGCCAGCTCGTCAAGGTCCTGGCGCAGCAGCCCCGAGGTGCGATGGGCGTCGTGGCCCGGGCGGTCGACAAAACGCCACCCCATCGGCTGCAGGTCGACGGCCAGATCGGCGAGGAGCCCGGCAGCCCTGCCGATCATGTCGCCGCCAGGCCCGCGCGCAGGAAGCTCGGGAAGATAGGGCAGCCCGTCCTCGCCGAGCAGGTCCCGAACCGCGTTCACCGCCAGGTGAACGTCCGTGCCCGGCCACGACCCGGTCCCGCTGGCTCTGCTCACCTCGAGAGCCTAACCGGTGGCCGGCGGGCAGCTGGCCGCTGACCCGCTTGCTGCTCCGGTGCTCGTGGTCGCCCCCGCGATCGTGGCGGATCCGACCACCCGGGGTCCGTCGTACAGGACCACTGTCTGGCCTGGCGAGACGCCCCGGATACGGCGGTGCAGGCGCACCTCGACGCGATCCCCGTCGGCCCAGGCCGTCGCAGGAACCTCCTCGCCGTGAGCCCGGACCTGTGCTCCCGCCGACACCACGCCCTGCGGCGCCGGCCCGCACCACCGGGCGTGGTTCCCGGTGATCGAGTCGATGCCGAGCAGCTCGCCTGCTGCGACCACCACGGTGTTGGTGGCCGGCTGCACCTCCACGACGTAGCGAGGCTGGCCGCCTGCGGCGGGCTGACCCAGCCGCAGCCCGCGACGCTGCCCGACCGTGAACGCGTAGGCGCCACCGTGATGTCCGACCGTTGCGCCGTCGGCATCCACGATGTCGCCGGGCCGCTCGCCGAGCCGGTCGGTCAGCCACTTGCGGGTGTTGCCGTCGGGGATGAAACAGATGTCGTGGCTGTCGGGCTTGTCCGCGACGTAGAACCCGAGAGCAGCGGCCTCCGCCCGAACCTGTGGCTTGGCCGTGTCACCCAGCGGGAAGAAGGACCGCGCCAGCTGATCCGCATCGAGCACGCCCAGCACGTAGGACTGGTCCTTGTCCATGTCAACGGCGCGGTGCAGCTCCCGGGAGCCAGAGGCCCTCTCGACGATCTGGGCGTAATGGCCGGTCGCCACGGCGTCGAACCCCAGAGCCACGGCCTTGTCGAGCAGGGCGGCGAACTTGATCTTCTCGTTGCAGCGCAGACAGGGGTTGGGCGTATGACCCGCCGCGTACTCGGCGATGAAGTCGTCGACCACGTCGCTCTTGAACCGCGCGGCCATGTCCCAGACATAGAAGGGGATTCCGATCATGTCGGCCACCCGCCGGGCGTCCCCCGCATCCTCGATCGTGCAACATCCACGTGCGCTCTCGCGCAAGGTGGCGGCCTTCTGGCTCAGCGCGAGATGAACACCGACAACCTGGTGGCCGGCCGCGACCATGCGGGCGGCGGCAACCGCCGAGTCCACCCCGCCGCTCATCGCGGCAACGACGCGCATCAGCGAGCTTGCTCGGGGCCCGGCACTCCTGGGATCGACTGCTCAGCAACCGGCTCTCCGGTGTGGGCCGGCTGAGGCCTTGTGCGCACCGGGCTCGTGGCTATCTGAGCCCGTTGGGCACGCTCCACCGCAGCCGGCAGAGCGGCAAGGAACGCATCGACGTCAGCCGCCGAGGAAGTGTGCCCAAATGTCAGCCGCAGAGCGCCACGGGCCTTTTGCTCCGACATCCCCATGGCCAGCAGGACATGGCTCGGCTGCGGGACCCCGGCCTGGCAGGCAGAACCGGTGGAGCACTGGACGCCGGCAGCGTCCAGAAGATAGAGCAGCGAGTCACCGTCACAACCGGGAACCAGAAGGTGAGCATTGCCCGGCAGGCGGCGTATGCCGTCGCCCGGCTCCCAGTCGCCGGTCACCTGGACGCCGAAGCCGGCGTCCAGGGCGCCACGAATCAGCATGTCGCGCAAGGCAGTCAGCCGCCGGGCGCCCTCCACGCGGTTCGCCGCGGCATGGCGCATGGCCACCGCGAGTCCGCGAATCGCCGGGACATCCAGGCTGCCGCTGCGCACCTGACGCTCTTGCCCTCCGCCATGGGTCAGCGGCACGAGAGCTGCGTCGCGGCGGGCCAGCAGGGCACCGACTCCATGAGGGCCACCGATCTTGTGGCCGCTGATGCTCAGAAGGTCGAGCCCGCTGGCGGCGAAGTCGACCTCCACCTGGCCGACGGCCTGGACTGCGTCGCTGTGCACCGGGATGCCGAACTCGTGGGCGACGGCGGCTATCTCGGCAATCGGCTGGACGGTTCCGACCTCGTTGTTCGCCCACATCACGCTGATCAGCGCAACCGTGTCGGGGTCGGCGCCGATCGCGGCGCGCACCGTCTCAGGATGAACGCGCCCGACGTGGTCGACCTCGAGCCGGGTGACCTTGGCACCCTCGTGGGCCTCGAGGAAGTCGACACAGTCCAGGACTGCGTGGTGCTCGACCATGCTCGTCAGAATGCGCACCCGCCGAGGATCCGCATCCCGGCGGGCCCAGAACGTGCCCTTGATAGCCAGGTTGTCGGACTCCGTGCCGCCGGAGGTGAACAGCACCTCAGAGGGGCGGGCGCCCATCGCCTGGGCAGTCGCCTCCCGGGACTCCTCGACCACACGGCGCCCGTGGCGGCCCGAGGTGTGCAGGGACGAGGCGTTGCCAACCGTAGCCATCTGAGCGGTCATCGCCTCGATCGCTTCAGGCAGCATCGGCGTCGACGCGCCATGGTCGAGGTACACAGAGGTGGGAGGAGCAGAGGGTTCAAGCACCCATCGAGTCTACGTGGGCGCGATTCGAGGCCCGAGTCCTGCCCGTGTGCCCGTGCCTGGTCAGCCCTTTGCCGCGTTGACCGCCTTGGTGGCCTGGGGCAGGACGGTGAACAGGTCACCCACGACGCCGAAGTCGACCATCTCGAAGATGGGGGCCTCCTCGTCCTTGTTGACCGCGATGATCGTCTTGGACGTCTGCATACCGGCACGGTGCTGAATCGCACCGGAGATGCCCGCGGCGACATACAGCTGGGGGGAGACCTCCTTGCCGGTCTGGCCGACCTGGCTGCTGTGCGGGTACCACCCCGCGTCAACCGCCGCCCGGGAGGCCCCGACCGCTGCGCCAAGGGAGTCGGCGAACTCCTCGACCTTGGAGAAGTCACCCGCGGTGCCGCGGCCCCCGGAGACCACGATCGCGGCCTCTGTCAGCTCGGGACGGCCTGAGGCTGCCCGTGGCTGGCTGTCGCTGATCCGGGCCGTCTTGGCGCCGGCCGAGATCGAGATCTCGACCAGCTCGTCAACGGCAGCGCCCGAAACTGCCTCTGGCGCCACCGAGTTCGGCTTGACCGTGATGATGGGGGTGCCGTGGGTGACGGTGGCCTGGACCATGTAGCCGCCGGCGAAGACAGACTGGGTGGTGTGCACCGTGCCACCCTCACCGGCCTGCACGTCGACCGCGTCGGTGAGCAGACCGGAACCGGTCTTGATCGCCAGACGAGCCGCGACCTCCTTGCCCTCCGGAGAGGAGCTGATCAGGACCGCCGCGGGCGCCGCCGAAGCCACGAGCGCCGCCAGCACCTCGGCTGTGGGCGCCACCAGATAGTCGGTGACCTCGCCAGACTCCACCCGGTAGATCTTCTCGGCGCCATACTGCTCCAGGGCTTCCCTGGCGGCGTCGAACCCCGAGCCGACCAGAACCGCAGACGGCTCGCCGAGGCGACGGGCGATCGTCAACAGCTCGAAGGTGGTCTTGCGAACCGCTCCATCGACGTGGTCGACCAGAACCAGAATTTCAGCCATGTGCGTTGCTCCTACATCTTCTCTGTTCGGCTGACCCGCTCTGTTCGGGTGGTCAGCCTGTTCGGGTGAGCTGTCTGGTCGGTTCAGATGAACTTCTGCGCGGCCAGGAACTCCGCGAGCTTCGTGCCGCCCTCACCCTCATCGGTGACGATCTGGCCCACCGCACGGGGCGGGCGCTTGGCGAAGGACTCGACCTTGGTCCAGGCCCCGGCCAGGCCCACAGCGGCGGGGTCGATGCCGAGGTCGGCCAGCGCCCAGGTCTGGACGGGCTTCTTCTTGGCGGCCATGATGCCCTTGAACGACGGGTAGCGCGGCTCGTTGATCTGGTCGGTGACCGAGACCACGGCCGGCAGGGAGGCCGTGATCGTCACCGAGGCGAGGTCACCATCGCGACGGATGGTGGCGGTGCCATCCGCGACGGTCAGCTCCGAGGCCAGAGTGACCTGGGGCAGGCCAAGACGCTCGGCGAGCATCGCCGGGACAACGCCCATCGTTCCGTCCGTGGACGTCATGCCAGTCAGGATCAGGTCCGGGTTGCCGATCTTCTTCACCGCTTCGGCCAGGATCAGCGACGTCGCCACCGCGTCAGACCCGTGGATCGCCTCGTCGCTGACGTGCACGCCTGCGTGGGCGCCCATCTGCAACGACTTCTTGATCGCATCGGCGGCCTTGTCCGGGCCCACGGTCAGGACGGTGACCATGCTGTCATCGCCTCCGTCGGCCTCGACCAGCTTGAGCCCCGCCTCGATCGCGTACTCGTCGAGCTCAGAGAGCAGACAGTCAACGCCCAGCCGATCGGTCGTGTTGTCCGACTCGCTGAACGTGGGATCCGACTGGGCATCGGGCACGTACTTGACACAGACGACGATGTTCATCGCTGGCTCGTCCCCCTTCGTAGGGAATATGACTTGAGGTTTCGGGACATCTTGGCACTCATGGGCCTCGGAGGAAACAACGCCTGAAGAAACGCCGGTCCGCCCTGATGAGCAACACCCGACAGCCCGTTCGACACATTAGCCGCAAAGTAGCGGCTCCGCCGTGCCAGATGGGCTAGCGGCCCTCGAACTGGGCCCCGCCCTTCTTGTGCTCGACGAAGGCGGCCATGCCGAGGTCACGGTCACGCGTGGCGAAGACGCCGGCGAACTGCATCCGCTCGATCTCCAGACCCGTGTCGAGATCAACCTCGATGCCGCGGTCGATGGCTTCCTTGGCTGCGCGGATGGCATAGGCCGGACCGCCCACGTAGCGCTGAACGCGCCGGCGCGCCGCGGCATACACGTCGTCGGGGGCGACGACCTCATCCACCAGGCCAAGCTGCAGTGCCTCCTGGGCCGAGACGAAGCGCCCCGTGAAGATCAGGTCCTTCGCCCTGGCCGGGCCGATCAGGCGCGTCAGCCGCTGGGTGCCACCGGCACCCGGGATGAGGCCGAGCAGCACCTCGGGCTGACCGAGCTTGGCGTCGTCGCCAGCGACCCGGAAGTCGCAGGCCAGCGTGAGCTCACAGCCCGCGCCGAGCGCATACCCGGTAATAGCAGCCACGGTGGGCTTGGGGATCCGGGCGATCGCGGTGAAGGCCGCCTGCAGGGCCACAGAGCGGTCGACCATGTCGGTGTACGACAGAGGCTGCATCTCCTTGACGTCCGCGCCGGCCGCGAATACCGTCTCGCCGCCGAAGACGACCACTGCAGAGACGTCGCGTCGCGCCGTGGCCTCGAGGGCCGCAGCGTGCAGGCCATCCTGAATCTCGAAGTTGAGCGCGTTCATGGGAGGGCGGTCCAGGCGGATGGTGCCGATGCCGCCTTCCACCTCGAACTTCACGAGATCGCTCATCCCTGTTCCGTCCCGGCGCCATCGTCGTTCGTCTGGCCCGTGATGGTCTCGTGCCACAGGTGGACCGCCGACAGGACCAGCTGGGTCGTGACCACCAGCAGTGCCTTGATGTCTGTCTCGGGTGCAACGACATGCTCACCGGTCACCACCAGGGTCCCGTTCGCAATACCGGCCTTGACCACGTTGAGGCGCAGGGTCAGCTCGTTGCAGGCCTGGAGCTGGCTCAGGGCATCCTGCGGGACATCGTCGCCCACCTGCCACTGACCGAAGATGCGCATGATGGTGAAGTCACCCTCCATGCAGCGCACGAACAGCTGCTGGTCCTGGACGGTGAAGGCCACATCGCCGTCACCGTCGATGTTGGGCTCCAGTCCCTCGTCTATCAGGGCGTCGAGCACGCGTCCGCGAAGGGGGTGCTGGCTCGGCGGGGGCGGGAAGTTCGGCAGCGAAGTCGGATCGGTCATGTGCCTAAGGTAACGACTGCCTACCCTTGAGGCCATGGGCACCTCTCGAGATCTCCCTCCCGCCCTTGGGGCCACAGCCACCGGCGCCGGCGTTGACTTTGCCGTCTACGCCGGACACGCGGACGGCGTCGAGATCTGTCTGTTCGAGCCCGCAGACACGAGCGGGGTCAGCGAGCGCAGGGTCACCCTGCAGGACCATGCCCACGGGACGTGGTTCGGCTCGGTCCCGGGGCTGGGGGCGGGGGCTCGTTACGGCGTCCGGGCACACGGCCCGTGGGAGCCCGCCCAGGGCCTGCGCTACAACCCGGACAAGCTGCTGCTGGACCCGTACGCCCGGGCGATCGAGGGGGTCGTGAAGGGGGTCCCGCAGGTGTTCGGCCACGTGGTGGATGCCGAGCTGCGCGGCGATCCGGATGTCAGGGACGAACGCGACAGCGCGGCGTACGTGCCAAGAGCCGTTGTCGTCGACGACCGCTTCGACTGGGGCGACGACACGCCGCCGCAGGTGCCCTGGGCCACGACGATCATCTACGAGACGCACGTCCGCAACCTCACGAAGCGCCATCCTGACATCCCGGACCTCCTGCGCGGGACGTATGCCGGGATGGCGCACCCTGCCATCGTCAGGCACCTGCTGTCCCTGGGTGTGACTGCTGTGGAGCTCCTGCCAGTCCAGGCGTTCACCCACGAGCCCGAGCTGATCGGCCGTGGGCTCACCAACCACTGGGGGTACAACACCCTGGGATTCTGCGCGCCTCATGGGGCGTATGCCGCGTCCACCGATCCCCAGGGCCAGCTCGACGAGTTCAAGGGGATGGTCAGGCTGCTCCATCGCGCGGGGATCGAGGTCATCCTGGACGTCGTCTACAACCACACCTGTGAGCAGGCCCGGGGTGGCGCGACGTTGTCATGGCGAGGTCTGGACAACCGCGCGTACTACCGCCTGGACGGGCATGGACATGACCGCGACGTCACGGGATGCGGCAACACCCTCGACCTTGGCCATCCGGTCGTCGCCCGCATGGTCCTGGACTCGCTGCGCTACTGGGTGGAGCACTGCCACGTTGACGGCTTCCGTTTCGACCTCGCAGTCACGCTCGGGCGTGGCCGCGACGATGTTTTCCACCCGAACCATCCCTTCCTGGTCGCACTGCGGACCGACCCCGTGCTGTCACGGGTCAAGCTGGTCGCCGAGCCCTGGGACCTCGGGGTGGATGGATGGCGCACCGGCCAGTTCCCACCACCCTTCGCCGAGTGGAATGACCATTTCCGTGATGCGGTACGCACGTTCTGGCTGCCCGATGTCGCCCGCTCGGCCCGCCACCTCCAGGGCCAGGGCGTCCGCGAGCTGGCAACCAGGCTCAGTGGCTCCAGCGACCTGTTCGGCGCGCGCGACCGCGGCCCGATCGCGTCGGTCAACTATGTCGCCGCCCATGACGGCTTCACCGTGGCTGACACGACGGCCTATGAGCGCAAGCAGAACCGCGCCAACGGGGAAGGCAACCGGGACGGCCATGATGACAACAGGTCGTGGAACCACGGCATCGAGGGTCCGAGCGACGACCCGTTGCTCCGGGCCAGACGGCACCGCTCGATCCGGAACCTCCTGGCCACCGAGCTGTTCTCCAGCGGGGTGCCGATGCTCAGCTCCGGCGACGAGCTGGGCCGTTCTCAGGCTGGTAACAACAACACGTACTGCCAGGACAACGAGGTGTCGTGGCTCGACTGGGATCTGGAGCCCTGGCAGGACGAGCTGCTGACGACGATGCGCTTCCTGACCCGGCTCAGGGCAGGCAACCCCGTTCTGGGCCAGAGATCTTTCTTCACCGGACGCCGGCAGCATCGGGCGGGGGTCTCCGATCCCGTGTGGTTCTCGGCTGACGGTCAGCCGATGGGGAACCGGACCTGGGACGATCCGCACACCCGGACGTTGACGATGTTGCTGGACGGCACCCTTCTGGGCGCAGAGTCGCTGCTGATCATCTTTCACGGGGGCGCCAGTGACGCCGAGGTGACCCTGCCGGCACAGGGCGACGGCACGACCTACCGGATGGTCTGGGACAGCGGGTGGGCACTGCCAGGGCCTCGCGAGAATGGACAGGGCGCCCTGTGCCCAGCGGTTGACCCGCTGGATGGACCCGTCACCCTCACGGCAGCCTCGGTGCGGGTCTACAGCGTGGTTGCCTGACCTGGGTGGTCAGGCGTTGGCGACCAGGCCGAGCTCAGCAGCACTGGCCATGCCGTGGTGCCTGGGCAGGATCCGGATGGTGTAGCCGAAGGCGCCGGTCCTGGTGGGCACGAGGTCACCCTCGAAGCGGTGCTGGCCGTCCTCGTACGACTCCGCGAAGGACAGCGGCGCGGTCTCGATGTCCGTCAGCGCATCGGACTCCGAGACGCGGCCGTGAACCACCTGAACCTCGACCTCTTCAGGGGCCAGGTCGCCCAGGGACACGAAGGTGCGCACATGCAGGACGTCACCAACCTGCGGAGAGTCCGAGACACCTGAGGACTCGACGTGGTCCACCCGCACGCTCGGCCAGGCGGCCCGGACCTTGGCCTTGTATGCCGCCAGGTCCCGCGCACCAGTCCAGACGGGACCGTCCAGTGCCCAGCCCGCACGTGCCGCAGGGCCGTACAGGAGGGTCGTGTAGTCCCGAACCTGGCGGGAGGCCAGCACCTTCGGGCCCAGCGTGGACAGGGTGTGCCTGATCATCGAGAGCCAGCGTTGGGGCAGCCCGTCCTCGTCGACGTCATAGAAGCGTGGAGCTACCGAGCCCTCGATGAGGTCATAGAGCGCGGTCGCCTCGAGGTCGTCACGCCGGTCCGGATCCTCGACGCCGTCAGCGGTCGGGATGGCCCAGCCGTTCTCGCCGTCGTACCACT
This sequence comes from Actinomycetota bacterium, assembly GCA_040006795.1. GTDB lineage: Bacteria > Actinomycetota > Actinomycetes > Actinomycetales > Dermatophilaceae > UBA4719. The sequence continues at coordinate 43,094 of JBDTWH010000228.1, forward strand.
CGTCCCACCACCCGTCCAGGATCGAGAGGTTGAGTCCGCCGTTGAGCGCGGCCTTCATCCCAGACGTCCCGCAGGCCTCGAACGGTCGCAGCGGGTTGTTCAGCCAGACGTCACAACCGGGGTAGAGGTACTGGGCCATGGCGATGTCGTAGTTCGGCAGGAAGACGATGCGGTGACGAACCTGGGGGTCGTCCGCGAACTTGACCAGCTGCTGGATGAGCGTCTTGCCGGTCTCGTCGTTCGGGTGGCTCTTGCCGGCGATCACGAGCTGCACCGGACGCTCGGGGTCCAGCAGGATCTTCTTCAGCCGTGCCGGGTCCCGCAACATGAGGGTGAGTCGCTTGTAGGTGGGGACCCTGCGGGCGAAACCGATCGTGAGCACGTCGGGATCCAGGATGTCCTCTGTCCAGCCGAGCTCGGCCGGGCTTGCGCCGCGCTTCATCCAGCTTGACTTCATCCGGCGGCGAGCCTCCCTCACGAGCTGCTCGCGCATCAGCCGCTTGGTTGCCCAGATCTCGTCACCGGGGATGTCGACGATACCCGCCCACGCATCGTGCTCGTCCACCTCGGTCGTGCCCAGGTACTTGCCCGCGAGCTCGTAGACCCTGCGGTCGACCCAGGTCCGCGAGTGAACGCCGTTGGTAATGCTGGTGATCGGGACCTCCGTGTCGTCGAACCCCGGCCACAGGCCGTCGAACATCTGACGGCTGACGACGCCGTGCAGCCTGGAGACCCCGTTGGCCCGCTGCGCCAGGCGCAGTCCCATCACCGCCATGTTGAACACTCCGGCCTGACCACCGGGGTAGTCCTCGGCACCGAGTGCCAGCAGGCTCTTGAGGGGCACGCCGGGGATGGCGTTGTCGCCGCCGAAGTACAGCTGGATCTGGTCGACCCCAAAACGATCGATACCCGCCGGCACCGGGGTGTGCGTGGTGAAGACCGTGCCCGCCCGGACCGCCTCGAGAGCCTCGTCAAAAGTCAGGGCACCCATGACATCGGGGGTTGTCAGCTCTCGCATCCGCTCAACGCCCAGGAAGCCTGCGTGACCCTCGTTGGTGTGGAAGACATCTGGAGCCGGTGCGCCGGTCAGCCGGGACCACAGGCGCAGAGCCCGAACCCCGCCGACACCGAGCAGCATCTCCTGCTGAAGCCGCAGCTCGCCGGTGCCGCCGTACAGCCTGTCCGTGATCCCGCGGGCTGCCTCGTCGTTGTCAGGGACATCGGAGTCGAGCAGCAGCAGCGGAACCCTGCCAACCTGGGCCTTCCACACATGGGCATGAAGCACCCGCCCACCGGGAAAATCGATCGTGACGAGGCAGGGTGCTCCCCCGGGCTCGCGCAACAGCGACAGGGGCAGGTCGTCCGGGTCGAGCACGGGGTAGGTCTCCTGCTGCCAGCCGTCGCGGCTGAGCGACTGCTTGAAGTAGCCGGTCTTGTAGAACAGCCCGACGCCGACGACGGGCACACCGAGATCCGAGGCGGACTTGAGGTGGTCGCCGGCCAGGATGCCCAGACCACCGGAGTACTGCGGCAGGGCTTCGGTGATGCCGAACTCGGGGCTGAAGTAGGCGATGGACGAGGGAGCGCCACCCTCGACCTGCCCCGCCCAGCTCTGGTACCAGCGGGGCTCGCTCAGGTATGCCGCGAGATTCCCGGCCGCCGCCCGGACCCGCTCCACGAAGGCCTCGTCCGCGGCAAGGCCGCGGAGCTCGTCTGCCGACAGCGCCGAGAGCATCTTGGCGGGTTCCTTGCGAACGGCCGCCCAGCGTTTCGGGTCGATTCCGGAGAACAGGTCTCGCGTCTCAGGGTGCCAGCACCAGCGCAGGTTGCTGGCGAGCTCTCCCAGTGCGCTGATCGGCTCGGGCAGGACGGTGCGGACGCTGAAGCGACGGATAGCCTTCACGATCGAGAAGCATAGGCGACAAACATGAGACGCCCTGCAAGTTCTTGCAGGATTCGTCATCATCTTGCACAGAGGGCAGACAGGTCGCCCCGGAGCGGGAGACAAACACCGTCTCGCGAAATCACCGCAGGCACCGGGTAGCCTCGCTCTGATGACAGCAAGCCAACTGC
>JBDTWH010000229.1:0-52015 GCA_040006795.1 Actinomycetota bacterium
GCCATTGACCCCAACATCCCCGCCGCAGCCCGTGCCCACACCCCCGCCGGCGCCGAAGCCTTCACCCGCTACTTCTTCGAACGCCTGAACGTAGCGTGGACAGTTCCACGCTCCGGGATCCTGTCTCCGCTCTGCCAAACCTCTGCCATCGCCTGCACTGGATTCGAGAAGGATGCGACCCGACTCACTAGAGAAGGACACCGCTACGACGGCAACCCGGTGACCATCAAGTTCATCGGAACCACGAACGCCACTAGCCCGAGCAAGTACGACGTCCTCGCCAACGTGGTACAGGAACCTCGGAGCGAGATCGATAAGTCTGGTAATGCGGTCGTCATCGACAAACGCAAAGACCTTCGCTTCCATTTTGTGCTGGTGTATATCGGTCAAGCCTGGTCAGTTTCGTCCCTGAAACTCGTGAAGTGACATCGCGATGAAGCGCTCCGCTACGGCCTTGTTCTGCCTGACGAGCCTCGCACTTGTTCTATTCTCCGCGAGATCGGCCACCGCCGATGTTGCTGGAACTGCCACGAAAGCAGGCCTCGAGACCAACTTGACCAGCCAAGAGTTGGGCTGGGCCAAGAATGGTCTGGACCTTCAGACGGGCGAGCCTGACAAGCTCGTGTGGGAGTACACAAGCATGACCACCTGCCCGAACAACGTACCCGGGGGGCCAAGCGCGGATCTTCCCTGTCTGGGGGCGATTCAGGCCTGCGCCGGCAACACCCCTCAGCAAGGCCAGGGCCCGCAGATACAGCTGTTCCGGCGCGAGGTGGATGCTCAGAACATGCCCATCGGCGGCTGGCAACCGATCGGAACAACCTGCCTGCCGCAGCTGGTACCGGGGAAGCCAGTACTGGGCATGGGGCTGATCCTGGCCGCCTTCCACAACACAGCCTGGGCCCTGCCGACCGTGCACATCCAGCCCGAAGGCAACGTCACCCTCGTCACCCTGCCCACGTATTTCGAGGTGAGATGGCCGGCCAAGGGGTTCCAGCCCGGCGAGATCGACCCGGTCAACCTGATGGGCTTTCTTGTCCGCATCCGGCCGACCAACGAGGGCTACGTGTACGTGTTCGGTGATGGGTTCACCGAGCCAACTGACTCAGACGGAGGGACCTACCCCGAGGGCGACATCACCCACGCGTACCGCAAGGGCGGCAAGTACGACAGTCGTATCGATATCACCTACGGCGGCGAGTTCAGTGTCAACGGTGGGGAGTGGCTCCGAATCCCCGCGACCGAGAATGTCACCATCTACGGCGTAACCACAGCCCTGACCGTCCGCACAGCGCACGCCAGGCTCGTTATCAAGTAGCCCCAAAAACGACTGGGCCCGCCACTTCATGTGGCGGGCCCAGTCGTGGCGGTGTGCTTCTCAGGGCCCCTCCGCCAAGTCTCAGGTATGTCTAACCAGGTCTCACATGTGCCCGGCGGGGTCGTCGGCGCCGTGCCGGACGTGCCCGGCGGGGTCGTCCGCGCCGTGCCGGACGTGCCCGGCCGGGTCGTCTGCACCATGTCTGGCCTCGGCCACGCCGTCATCAGACCCGTGGGCGCCTGGAGCAAGGGCGTCGTCCGACCCGCGGCTGGCGCTGTTGGCGGAGTCATCAGAGCCGACGCTGTCGTCACTCATCGAGTCGTCAGCGCTCTGGGACGCGGAAGGGGCTGGCGTGCTCTGGCCAAAGAAGTCGTCCCCACTGTGCCGGACGTGACCGGCTGGGTCGTCCACGCTATGGGTGGTGACGGCAGCGCTGGCAAAGGTGGGGAGCAGTACTGCCGCAGCACCTCCACCGAACACCAACGCCATCGTGGCACCCGCAGCCAGCTTCTTGATCCTGTTGCTCTTGGTGATGTTCATGGTCTCGGCCTCCCTGTTGATCTACCTCCGCTCCTTGCGGTAGGTCAACACTCGCAACATCGTGGGACGGTTGTCGATGAGACATCAGCAGTAGTACCAAGACCACGAGGCAAAGCAACCTCGGTGCCGGCAGAGCGCTCCTACGCCGAGGCGAACCTGCGCCTGTGGTCCGCAGGAGCCACCCCGACGACTCGCCGGAAGTGGTGGCGCAACAGTGCCGCGGTGCCGAATCCGCTTCTCGTTGCGACGGATTCAATAGCGGCGAGACTGACAAGCGGGTGTGGGAGTACAGCAAGGCCAGGGTACCTCGCGCCAGAGCTGCTGAATCTGCAGGCCCCAAAAACGACTGGACCCGCCACATCATGTGGCGGGCCCAGTCGTGGCGGTGTGCTTCTCAGGGCCCCTCCGCCAAGTCTCAGGTATGTCTAACCAGGTCTCACATGTGCCCGGCGGGGTCGTCGGCGCCGTGCCGGACGTGCCCGGCGGGGTCGTCCGCGCCGTGCCGAACGTGTCCGGCCGGGTCGTCCGCGCCGTGCCGCAGGTGTCCAGCCGGGTCGTCAGCACTCCGGGATGAGGACGGGGTCGGGGTGCTCTGGCCAAAGAGGTCGTCCCCACTGTGCCGGACGTGACCGGCGGGGTCGTCCGCGCTCTGGGTGGTGACGGCAGCGCTGGCAAAGGTGGGCAGCAGGACTGCCGCAGCACCTCCACCGAACACCAACGCCATCGTGGCGCCCGCCGCCAGCTTCTTGATCCTGTTGCTCTTGGTGATGTTCATGGTCTTGGCCTCCCTGTTGATCTACCTCCGCTCCTTGCGGTAGGTCAACATTCGCAACCTCGTGGGACGGTTGTCGATGAGACATCAGCAGTACTACCAAGACATCAGGGCAAAGCAACCTCCGTGCCAGCGAGCGCACCTACGCCGAGGCGAACCTGCGCCGGTAGTCCGCAGGAGCCACCCCGACCACTCGCCGGAAGTGGTGGCGCAACAGTGCCGCGGTGCCGAATCCGCTTCTCGTTGCAACGGATTCAATAGCCAGGTCAGTCTGCTCAAGCAGGTTCCGTGCATGCAGCACCCGTTGCATGGACAGCCACTTGTGCGGAGTCGTCCCTGTCTCGGCCACGAACCTGCGAGCGAACGTGCGCTCCGACATGGCAACCCGCTTCGCCAGTGAGGAGACCGGGTGGTCAACGGTGATGTTCTCCAGCATCCACGTCAGCACGGGAGTCAGGCTCTCGCACGAACACTCGGGGACGGGCAGGTCGACGTACTGTTTCTGCCCGCCATCCCGCTGGGGGGAAACCACCATCCGGCGCGCGATGCGTGTGGCCACCGCGCTGCCGAGCTCGCGGCGCACGAGGTGAAGACACGCGTCGATGCCGGCAGCTGTTCCGGCGCTGGTGATGAGGTCACCATCGTCGACGAAGAGCACGTCCGGGTTGATCTTGGCATTCGGAAAGCGCTCCGCCAGCCGCTCCACGTCGAGCCAGTGCGCGGTGCACTGCCGCCCATCCAGCAACCCTGCCGCCCCGAGGACGAACACCCCGGAACAGACCGACAGCATGATCGACCCGCCGGCCGCGGCCTGGCGCAAGGCCTCCAACATCTCGGGCGGGTAGTCCCGGATACGGGTCGCCGGGACGGCTACGAGGTCTGCGCCCACCAGGCCTTCCAAACCGTAGGGAGGAACCATCACGATCCCGTTGCGAGCGGACAGCGGCCTCCCGGCCTCCAGCCCACACACGCGGAAGTCGAACTGGGGCACCCCCTCGTCGGCCCTGTCAATGCCGAACACCTCTGCGAGCACCCCGAACTCAAACAACGCAACGTCATCGAACAGCAGCACGGCCACAGTCTTGAGCATGTCATCAAGTATGGCAGAAACTTGTCGAACATCGTCATAAATGCCACTCGTGGCGTGAACTAGTCGAGCGCATAGTTACTGCCATGACTACATTTCTTCTGATCATCATGGTCCTGCTACTGATTGCCGCCCTCAATCGCAACCACCGTCGTCAGACGCCGTTCCCCCCCGGTCCGCACGGGGCTCACGATCAGGACGACCGCGACTGGGCCCGGATCAAGCTCGATCTGACGGCCCTCGGCGACGAGCCGACCACAAACAGCAACCGACACCACCCTCGCCCGGCTTGAGCGGGTCGACGCCTGCCCAGAGCACGAGAGCCGTCGGGGTCCTAGCGGGTCAAACGTCGCGGGTCAACTAGCGCGTCGTGTGTCTACCAGCGCGTCCTGTGTCTACTAGCGTCAGGGCAGTTTCGGGATCAGCAGCAGCTGACCTGCATGCACCTGCGAGGTATTGAGACCGTTGGCCAGCTGGATCCGCGCCACGGCATTGCCAACCGACAGGCCCGGCAGCTGGGTGGCGGCCACCTCAGACAGGGTCTGGCCTGCCGAGACCGTCATGGCGTGGTCGATCCGGGGGCTGGCCGCGTCGACTGAGCTGGCCAGCGCCACGGCGAGGACCGCCACCGCAAGGGCAACCATCAGGGTCACGACCAGGCGACCCCTGCGGGTCAGACGAGTCGCCTTGAACGACAAAGCGCCAGTGCCCTCGTCCGGGAATGGGCGCTTGCCGTGAAGTATCCGCTGGTCGGCGCTCCCCCGCTCGCCTGCACCCACGAGACGCAGCCGTGGGTGGTCGGTGCGCGACGGCATACGGACGGGCTGAGGTACGAACACCCCTACGGCTCCAGCTGACATGACGTCCTCCACTGTGGTGCGATCTCTGACGTTAATCGAACGTGCGTCCGATAGAACGTTTGTACGATGTCTAACACGTGACGCCGACATTGTCGAGACACGAGTCGAACAGGTGTTTGAAACTCGTGTCCGAGAGACATAGGCTGTCCGCATGTCGACTAGCCCAGCAGACGCCTCTGACAACGGGCATCTCGTGGCACCAGCAAGGGGACGAAATCATGGCTAAGGTCCACGAGATGCCCGACCGCGAGTCAGGCGACGGGCTGACCACCCGTCAACGTCGTGTGCTCGAGGTGATCCGCAACTCCGTGGACCGTCGCGGCTATCCGCCGAGCCTGCGCGAGATCGGCGAGGCTGTGGGGCTGCAGAGTCCCAGCAGCGTCTCGTACCAGCTCTTGGCCCTCGAACGAAAGGGCTTCCTGCGCAAGGACCCCAACCGGCCGCGTGCGATCGAGGTCCTCTCCCCCAACGCTGCCTCGGACGGGCGTGGGTACCGCCAGAGCCACGGCGAGGACGTCGACGAGACCGGCAGTGGCGACGCCCGCCCCACCCCCGCCTATGTCCCCGTGCTCGGGCAGATCGCCGCCGGTGTCCCGATCACCGCCGAAGAGGTCGTGGACGATGTCTTCGCCCTGCCACGACAGGTCGTCGGCGAGGGCGAGCTGTTCCTGCTCAAGGTTGTCGGCGACTCGATGATCGAAGGAGCCATCTGCGACGCGGACTGGGTTGTCGTGCGCCAGCAGCCGACCGCCGAGAACGGCGATATCGTCGCGGCGATGCTCGACAACGAGGCCACCGTCAAGGTGTTCAAGCGCAAGGACGGCCATGTGTGGCTTATGCCGCAGAACAAGGCGTTCTCACCCATCGACGGCGATCACGCCAGCATTCTGGGCAAGGTCACCGCGGTCCTGCGCAAGGTGTGATCGGGCGTTGCCGTGTCTGATCTGGCATAGGTGTCAGACCCGCAGGTCCTTGACGATCTGGCTCAAAGTGACTCCCAGCGAGGCATCCAGCCGGATCGTTGCCTGCTCATCGCCGCGACTCGTCCCCCGGGTCACAATTGCCACGGGTATGCCGGCTGCGGCCGCGCGTCGCACGAACCGATATCCGCTCATCACCTTCAGCGACGACCCCAGCACGACAAGGCCCCACGAGGCATCAACGTGCGAGCAGCATTGCTCGACGAGGGTTTTGGGCACTGACTCACCAAAGAAGACGACGTCGGGCTTTACCAGGTCCGAGTGGCAGACCAGGCAGTGCGGGGGGTGGAAGCCGGACACGGCTTCGTCCGACAGCACCACGTCTCCGTCAGGGCGGATCTCCCCCGTAATCGCCTCGAAGTGCGGGTTCGCCTCCAGCAGTCGCCCGGCGAGGTCGGCTCTCTGAGTGGTCTCGCCGCAGTCCAGGCACCGGGCCCGTGACAGGTTGCCGTGCAGCTCGAGGACGTCGCGGGCGCCGGCGCGCTGGTGAAGTCCGTCAACGTTCTGGGTGATGATGGCGCGAACCAGGCCCAGCCGTTGAAGGTCGGCTACGGCACGGTGTCCGTCGTTCGGCGTGGCGCCGGCAAATCGTCGCCATCCCACAAAGCTGCGCGCCCAGTATCGCTGGCGACTGGCCGGCGAGGCAACGAACTCGCCATACGTCATGGGCGTCACCCGCCGCCTGCCGTCCGGTCCCCTGTAGTCCGGGATGCCCGACTCCGTGGAGAGCCCGGCCCCGGTCAGGACCACGACGTTCCCCCCGCGTAGGAGCTCGACCAGCCTCTCGTATGCCGCCTGGTCACGAGCCGTCGTCAGTGCAGCTTCCACGTGATCAAGTATGCGACCCGCCGCCGTATGTCAGCCGCCAGAACAGCTCGACCGGCGTCATCCCCCAGGAGGACATCAGTTGTCTGGCGTCCAGCCCAGATCACACAAGACACGAATCTTTGGCCAAGCGATAACTTGCCGTTATAAACTCGTCGCATGATTGATGCAGCCGGGCTGCGCGTGATGCGCGCCATCGCCGACGAGGGAAGCTTCACCCTGGCCGCCCTTTCGCTGGGCTACTCCCAGCCCGCCATCTCCCAGATGGTGCGCCGGCTTGAGCAGCGCACCGGTACGGTGCTCGTCGAACGGGTGGGGCGCCACGTCCGCCTGACCGAGGCCGGCCAGGTGCTGGCCCGGCACGCCGTCGGGGTGCTGGCCGCACTCGACGCAGCCGAGGAGGAGGTTGCGGCGATCGCCGGGCTGCGTGCCGGACGGGTCAGGCTGATGGCCTTCCCCTCGTCCTCGGCAACTCTGGTTCCCCGCGCACTAGCCCTGGTCAAGCAACGCTTCCCGGACGTCAAGGTGACGTTCACCGAAGCCGAGCCCCCGGAGTCCCTGGCGGCCTTGCGGGCCGGCGAGTGCGACCTCGCGGTCGCCTTCGCCTACGAGGGCACAGACCTCGGGCGTGGCGAGGAGGATCTCGACATGTTCGTGATCCACAAGCTGCTCGACGACGAGGTCCGGCTCGCCGTGCCCAAGAACCACCCGATGGCCACGGCGAAGGTAGCCGACCTTTCGCTGCTCGGGGACGAGTCGTGGATCGCCGGCTGTCCGCGCTGTCGCGGCCACCTCCTGCAGGTGTGCCAGAAGTCAGGGTTCATGCCGAACGTGTCGTTCGAGACGGAGGACTACGTGGCGGTCCTCGGCCTGGTCGCCGAGGGTCTGGGCGTAGCGCTGATCCCCGACCTGATCCTGCGTAGCGCCAGCCACCCCGACGTTGTCACCCTGCCGATCTCGCCGGCCTCACGCCGGGAGGTCCATGTGGTCACCACCACGGACCTGCAGCGCGTCCCGGCGGTTAAGGCCACGCTGGACGCACTGTGCGAAGCGGCAACCGCGACGCCACGCGTCTTCACCCGCGGCTGAGACCGCGCGTTGCAGGGGGTCCTCGCCGGGTTCGCCACGCTCGGAGCCATCATCGCGCTGGGCTTCCTGCTCGCACAGTTCGGTGTACTAGGTTCCGACAGCCAGCAGATGCTGACCAGGCTGGCCTTCTTCGTGGCCACGCCGGCGCTGTTGTTCCAGACCCTCTCGACAGCGCCGGTTGACCAGATCTTCACGTCCGCGCTGGCTGTCGCGGCGCTGAGCTTCGTTGGGGTAGCGGGGGCCTACACGCTGCTTGCTCGAACGATATGGCGACGGTCGACCGGGGACTCGGTCCTGGGTGCGCTCTCGTCCGGCTACGTGAACGCGGGCAACCTGGGCTTGCCGATCACCGTGTACGTGCTCGGGTCCGCGACATTCATCGCCCCCGTCCTCCTCATGCAGCTCTTGGTGATCACACCGCTGGCCTTCGCGATCCTTGATGCGGTGGTATCCAGACGTCGCCCCTCGCTGTGGGTTCTCATCAGCCAGCCTCTGCGCAACCCGATCACGGTCGGCTCCTTCCTGGGCCTCCTCTGCTCGATGGCCGGCTGGCAGGTGCCAGCCCTGATCGCGTCTCCGATCGCTCTCATCGCCGGGATGGCGGTACCGGGGGTCCTTCTCGCCTACGGCGTCTCGCTGCGCCTTGGCCCACGGCCCATCGCCGGAGGCTCCGTCGTGGAGCTCGCCGTCGTCTGCACCCTCAAGCTGCTGGTCCAGCCGCTGCTCGCGTATACCGTGGCGCGCTGGCTGTTCGACCTCGACGGCCGCGCGCTCCTGGCGGCAACCGTGGTCGCGGCGTTGCCGACGGCGCAGAACATCTTTGTGTACGCCAGCCGCTACAACCGCTCGACGACTCTGGCCCGTGACTCGATCTTCGTCACGACGGCTCTGTCCGTGCCCGTGCTGTTGACCATCACGGCCCTGCTCACCTGAGCCCTGCGGGGCACGAGCTCCGTGACTGGGGGCCGAAATCGCGTGTCTCTTCTGCCAGAATTTAATACCCCTTAGTAGCCGGGATGCGCATGGGGCAACGTGAAGGACCCGGCGACCCGAGCCCACCGAAGGAGACAGATCATGGCCAAGCTTGAGTCACGCAACATCGAAGCATCGCACGAAACCCGGAAGTTCCAGGCGAATGGCCACTTCGATGTGGTCACGCTCGGGGACTTCACCATGGGCAGAGGGACCTTCCAACCTGGCTGGCAGTGGTCCAGGGACGTCAAGCCGATCGCAGGGACCGGATCGTGCATGGCACGGCACACGGGTTACTGCGTGTCCGGGCGGATGACAGTGCGCTCGGACGACGGAGCCGAGCTGACCATCGGACCTGGGGACGTGTTCTTCTGGAGCCGGGACACGATGCCTGGACCATCGGCGACGAGCCCTGCATCCTGATGGACACCGGAGTGGCGGCCTACGCCAAGCCGGCATCCTGACCTGAGACTTGCCTCACCCGACGTCCTGGTGACGTCGGGTCGAGACAAGCACCGTCCCGTCGCTCGTGCGGGTTACCGCGATGTCACCTCGTCGGTCGGTCCTGAACACGAGTGAGCCGTCGGCCCGCAGCAGGTCCAGCGTTCCCGGTGCCGGGTGGCCATAGGTGTTCCCCAGACCCACGCTGACCAGCGCCACAGGGGCCCCCACCTCCTTGAGCAATGCCGGATCCTGAAGCCGAGAACCATGGTGTGGCACCTTGAGCACGTCGTAGCTACCGGCTCCCTGGTATGCCGGGTCGCGCCGCAGGGCCAACAGCACCTCATGTGCGGCGGCGGTCTCGACATCGCCTGGCATCAGCACCCGCAGACCGGCGATATCCACGGAAAGAACGACACTGGCGTTGTTGGGCACCGACCCTTCATGGATCACCCGGACGGGCCAGATCACTGACGCCTGAACCGAACCCCAGTGAAGCCTGTCCCCGGGATAGATCGGCTGCACCGGGACGCCGGCTGCGGCGGCCCAACGCTGGACCTCGCCGACCTGGAAAGCAGGGTCTAGCACCGGAGAAGTGAGGATCTGGCGTACAACGCGTCCCCTCATGGCACCTGGTAGCCCCTCCGCGTGATCGGCATGAAAGTGGGTCAGGACAACGGCATCGAGGACCTCTACGTGCAGCCGGGTCAGGCAGTCATCGATTGCCCGGGGGTCCGGTCCCGCGTCGACCACCACCGCGTGCCCCGGACCGCTGGCCAACACCAGGGCGTCACCCTGACCGACGTCGCAGGCCACGATCCGCCAGCCGGACGGGGGCCAGGTAAGGCCACCGGTCGGCCACGCCGCAGCCACGGTTAGCACGGCGAGCGCGGACACAAGGTAGGGGCGACAGCGGATCGTCATGATGAGCCATGGGCCCATGAAGAGCAGGCACAACGTCACGAAGGTCAGGAGCAGCGCCCCTGGTGCGCCATCGGGCCAGGGCAGGGTGCCCATCGGAACATCCGCACAGGCGCGGGCGACCCAGGCGATCCCGAGTGTGGGCAGCGCTGCGAGCCAGCCGAGCAAGACCGCGACCGGGTGGGAGACCAGCGCAACCAGTGCGACCGATACACCCAGCACCGTGGCCGGCGCCACGAGCGGGGCAGCCAGCAGGTTGGCAACGACGCCGATCAGGGTGACCGAACCCTGCAGGAGGACGATCACCGGGCCGCACATTGCCTGCGCTGCCACAGGAATGGCGATCGCCACGCCGAGGCCCTTCAGACGGGTGGGCAGGAAGCGGGCGAACCAGTCTCCCCACGGCCGGGCAAACAGCAACAGGCCCAGCGTGGCCAGGGTGGACAGGGCGAAACCGTATGACCGGGACAACCAGGGGTCGATACACAGGAGGACCAGGACGGCACCTGACAGGGCCGGGACACCCATTCGGCGACGTGAGGTGCTCAGTCCCAGCAGGCCGATGACTCCCATCACCGCGGCTCTCAGCACGCTCGGATCGGGCCTGGCCAGGATGACGAAGCTGACCAGCAGGAGCAGCGCAACGGGCGGACGCCATCGCCGGCGCACGCCAACAAGGCGACACAGTCCCAGCGCAGCAACCAGGACAACCGCGACGTTGCTGCCGGATACCGCCGAGAGGTGGGTCATACCCGTGGTCAGCATCGCGGCGGTCAGCGACTCCGGAGTCCGGCTCGTGTCGCCGATCACCAGACCTGGCAACAGTCCGCGCGCGTCGTCCGGCAGGCCTGACACCGCATCCCGCAGTCCCGAACGAACGTGCTCGGCGATGTCGGCGATCCACCCTGGTTCGCCTATCGACTCGGGCGCTGTCGAGGGGTTGAATACCGCCACCACGTCATCGCCGGGGTCCGCGACATCGAAGCGACCGCTGAACCGAACTGTCTCCCGCCAGCGAACGTGCACCCACCTCTTGTCGCCGAACACCAGCACCGGCGTTGAAGATCTGCTGCGCTGACCCCGGCCCACAACAGCGCGCACCGACACCCTGACCATGACCAGCTCGGTGGGCCGAACCCCCTTGGTCCGGACGACCCGAGGGTCCGAGAGGACCACGGCCTCCACCGTGGCTGAGGCTCGCTGGCCGGCCAGGCTGGGAACCAGGCCCGCCTCACGGACACTGGAGCTGGCAGCAGTGGCGGCCAGGCACATCGCCGTGCCCAGCAGCGCGAACGCGACAGCAGTGACCCAGGATCGGCGGCGCCACCGACGGTGCATGAACACCAGGCCAAGACCTGCGAACCCTGTCGCCGACAGGACCAGCACCAGCGGTCGCAGAGACAGCATGGCTGCCACGGCGATCCACCCGAGCAGAGCCGGAACGAGCAGCCGGACATCCATCCCAGGGCGATCATCCACCTCCTGGCCGCGTGTCACGCCCGTGCCCGATGACGAGGTGCCCGGTAACGGTGTGCTTGATAACGGTGTGCCCGACGAAGGTGCTTGCGGGGGTGGTGCCGACATCTCAGACGGTGACCTTGGGCCCGATCTGCGCCAGGAGCTTGTCCCCGATACCACTGACCTCACCGAGCTCGTTCACGGTGGAGAACCGGCCATGGGCGGTGCGCCAGTCCAGAATCCTCTGTGAGAGAACAGGGCCCACACCAGGCAACGAGTCAAGGGCAGCCGCGTCTGCGGTGTTGAGGTTCACCAGCGCGCCCGCGGTTCCACCCGGGGAGCCCTGACCTCCTGAACCTGCTCCGGCTCCCTGACTGCCGGGCGCACCCACGACAACCTGCCCTGGTTTGGGCACGAGGATCTGCTCACCATCGGCGAGAACGCGGGCGAGGTTCACCCGGTTGAGGTCGGCCGACGGCTTCGCCCCGCCCGCCGCGTCGACCGCGTCGAGAACCCGCGAGCCGGAAGGCAGTCGGACGACGCCCGGACGACGCACCTCGCCCACGACATGGACCAGCAACACGCCGATCGCGGTGGCGGTGGCGGTGGGCGACCCATCGGCTCCTGCCGTGGCGAACGCTGCGGGCACGGTCCGGGAGACCAGCCCGTCGGGCGGGCCGTGGGCGGCCGCCGCGATCGACTGAGGCTTTGCTGCTGCGTTTGCCCAGGCGACCCGTATCCCGAGGACCACGGCGACTGCGACCAGAAGGACCAGTACCCCAAGCACCGCCAGGCGGCGGGGTTTGGCACGCACCCCGCGCAAGGCCACCGGAACGGTCAGGATCGCCGGCTTCGGCGGACCCGGACGTCGGTGGCGAGCGTTGTCGGGAGATGCCTGCGCGAACCGTGCCGAGGCCGAACCTGCCAGAACGCCAGTTGGCGAAACCACAACAGGCGGGACCACGGCATCAGGCGGGACGGCAACAGGCCGCTCACCGGTCGCATCACCACTTGGCGGTGACCCAGCCGGTAGACGAGCCACCGACGATCGCTGCGGGACCCAACCTGCCAACGGCGACGACGCTGTCATCAGGGAGCCAGCAACCGGAATGCCCAGGATGACGGCAAGACGGTCGTCTGCTGGAGGTTCGGGACGGCGACGCGGCATACCAGCACGTTAGGAGGCGTGCACGAAGAAGTACGGCGTTGAGGGATGGACTGTGAACGATGGGACGATCCGAGCAACCGATGTGGACGACTACCCTGAGCCCCCGAGAGCCCGTGCCTGTCTGGTCCGGATCTGCCAGCCCGAACGGGTCAGACTGCCCGCCCGAGGGCCCGTCCGCCATAAGACCCGACCAGATCCTGGATGACGGCGCGAGCGTTCGAGTCACGGACCGCGCCCGGAATGCGGGGCAGGTAGTCGTCCCAGACCGCCATCATGGTGCCGCGCAGCTGCGGCATCCGGGCGGGCCGGGCGTAGAAGAAGATGTGGGCGTGTGCTCCCCCGTCACCCCATTTGCTGATGTGGACGCGGGCGACGCTGGGCAAGGCCTCGATCGCGGCTCCGAGGGCGACCATGATCTGGCCCATCTCGGCGGCGAGATCCGCCGGCAGCGTGGTGAAGTCATGGTGGGCCCACGGCGAGAGAATCAGGAGGAGGGGCGCGCCGGACTCCTCGGACAGCCCAACCTTCCAATGGTCATTGGTCCAGACGACCCATTGATCGTCCGAATGTTGCTCCGAGCAGAGGCACTGCGCCGGATTCTCACCATGACGAGCGGCCTCTTCTTCGGTGAGCGGTTCGAGGGGTTTGAGCCGCAAGCCCTCGGACTCAAAGGGAAAAACCTCCCAGGCCTGCATCTCGGCGTTCATCGCCAGACGACCCGTGTCGTCGGCCGCGGCTTCAACCCGCTCGTAGTAGTCCTCGATCGTCTCCGGCATGCGGCCAAACATATCGAGCCCGCAGGACTCGTGCGGATCGGGCTTGCAGTCACAGAATCCGTACTCTGGGTGATGGATGCGAGCCCCATATCCGCCCAGTATCGGCTGCAACGGCCCAGGTCAGGCTAGTCGCCTCTGAAACCAGCGGCGGACGTTGTCACGGTGGCGGATGATGACGAGAAGGGCGATGCAGATCCCCCACACTCTTCCGGCGAGAACAGGATCCGGAAGCGGCGCCAGCCCGGCATAGAACATGAGCAGTCCCGCAGCAGCAAGCGACGAGCCTGCCACCCACCGCGTTCGCCACAGCATCAGTCCGAAGAAGATCAGCATGCCCAGCGCAAACCACGGGAAGACGGCCAGTACGGCGCCGAAAGAGGTGGCGACACCCTTGCCACCTCGCCCGCGGAGGAAGGGCGAAAGCACGTGCCCCAAGACGGTGGCGAGTCCCACCACGTATGCCGTGAAACGGTCGAAGAAGAACAGCGCCAGAAACGTGGGCAGGAATCCCTTGAGAACATCCAGCAGGCCGACCATGACGCCCCAGCGCACCCCCAGGACACGACCGGCATTCGTCGCGCCGGGGTTCCCGGAGCCTTGTCGAAGATCCGCGTGGCGAGTTCTGGCGATGATGGTCGCCGGGTTGATCGAGCCGATGAAGAATCCGAGCACTGCGGCCACCGCAACCACGATCCACGACTCGGGCACGGTCAGCTCCCGAGGCCGTGCGGCCGCGGCGAGACTGCAACCGCGATCGTGCCCGGACCAACATGTGCGCCCACAACCGCTCCCAGCTCGACGAGAATCACCGTCGTCGATGACGGGACCCTGGTCCGCAGCCGGTCGACCAGATCGTTCGCCCGCGCCTGGGAGTCGAGATGGTGGATGGCGATGTCGACGCCAGACGCCTCCGCTGCCTCGACCGCCTGGAGGGCGAGCTCCTCCAGCCTGCTCAACGCACGGGCGGCCGTCCGAACCTTCTCGATCGGGTCTATGTGCCCGTCCGACAGCGCCAGCAATGGCTTGATGGCCAGCGCCGACCCGAGCAGCGCCGAAGCCGACCCGATCCGGCCGCCGCGGCGCAGATGCTCCAGGTTGTCGACGTAGAAGATGACGGTGGCTGCCTGCGCTCGCGAACTCGCAATGGCTGCAACCGCTTTGGCGTCCGTTCCCTCCCGTGCTGCGACCGCTGCGGACAGCACAGCGAAACCCATCGCCATACCCACCGAGCGGGAGTCGACGACCTCCACCGGGATCGCTGACTGGCTGGCCGCGAGCATGGCGGACCCGACGGTCCCTGACATGTCCGAGGAGATGTGCACCGACACGACAGCCTCGGCACCGCCGGCTGCGGCCGCCTCGTAGACATTGAGAAAGGCTTGCGGCGACGGACGTGAGGTGGTCACCGTGGTGAACTTGCGCAGGGCCGCGGCAAGCTCATCCGTGGTGAAGTCGACGCCGTCGCTGTAGGCCTGCCCGCCCAGAACGACATGCAGCGGCACCACGACAATGCCGTGGCTCGCCACAAGATCCTCGGGCAGGGATGCCGTGGAGTCAGTAACGATCGCAATGCTCACCTTGGCAGGCTATCGCTGCACGACCAGGAACCCGCTTTGATGCTCAGGTGGCGACGATGTTGACCAGGTTCGGCGGGCGCACGATGACCTTCCGGACGACCTTGCCGTCAAGGGCTGCCACGATCTTGTCACTGGCCAACGCCTGGGCCTGCAGGTCGTGCTCGCTGATGCCGACCGCGACCTCGAGCCGGTCACGCACCTTGCCCTGGATCTGAACGACGCAGGTCACCAGGTCGTCCACGAGCAACGCAGGGTCGGCCGTCGGGAAGTCCGCATAGGTCAGCGACTCGCTGTGCCCCAGCTTGGCCCACAGCTCCTCGGCGATGTGCGGCGCCACGGGGGCTGTCATGACAACCAGCGCCTCGGCCGCCTCACGAGGCACGTCGGCCAGCTTGGTCAGGGCGTTGTTGAACTCGATCAGCCGCGCGATTGCGGTGTTGAAACGCAAGCCGTGATAGTCGGTCCGCACGGCGTCGATGGTCTTGTGCAAGCGACGCTTCGTGGCCTCATCGGGGACATCCTCGCTGATCAGCAGCTCGCCGCTCTCTTCGTCAATCACGTTGCGCCACAGACGTTGCAGGAATCGCTGGGCCCCGATGACAGCCCGCGTCTCCCACGGACGCGACAGGTCCAGCGGGCCCATCGACATCTCGTAGACCCGGAACGTGTCGGCGCCGTAGCCCTGGAACATCTCATCGGGAGTGACGACGTTCTTCAGCGACTTGCCCATCTTCCCGTACTCGCGGGTGACCGGCGATCCCTTCCAGGTGTAGGCGATCTCACCGCTGGGCGTTGCCTGCTCGACAACCTCGACCGCGGGCACCGACTGGCCACGGCTGTCACGAAAGAAGTGCGCCTGGATGTAGCCCTGGTTGAACAGCTTGCGGAAGGGCTCCTCGCTGCTGACGTAACCGAGGTCGAAGAGCACCTTGTGCCAGAAACGCGAGTACAGCAGATGCAGCACGGCGTGCTCGACCCCACCGACATACAGGTCGGCGCCCCCGGGATCCATCGCCCCGACCGGGGCTCCCACCACGGGCTCGGACTGCTTGCCCATCCAGTACTTCTCGACCTCGGGATCCACCAGGACGTCGTTGTTGGCCGGGTCCAGATAGCGCAGCTCGTACCAGCAGGAGCCGGCCCAGTTCGGCATCGTGTTGGTCTCGCGACGGTAGGACTTCAGCCCGTCGCCCAGGTCCAGCTCGACGTTGACCCAGTCCTGAGCCCGGGCCAGCGGCGGCGCCGGGTTGGACTCTGCATCCTGGGGGTCGAACGTGGCCGGAGAGTAGTCAGCAACCTCTGGCAGGAGCACGGGCAGCATCGACTCGGGCAGGGCGATCGCGTTGCCGGCCTCGTCGTAGACGATCGGGAACGGCTCGCCCCAGTAGCGCTGACGTGAGAAGAGCCAGTCGCGCAGCTTGTAGGTGACCGTCTCCTCGCCGAGACCCTTGTCCCGCAGCCAGTCGATGGTCCTGGCCTTGGCCTCGGTGACGCCCAGCCCGTTCAGCGAGATCTCGTCGTTGGCTGAGTTGATCGCCGGTCCGTCGCCGGTGAACGCCTCGTCCTGCGGGTGACCCTCGGGCGGCTGCACCGTGCGGATGATCGGCAGGTCGAACTTGGTCGCGAACTCCCAGTCGCGCACGTCCTGACCAGGGACCGCCATGATGGCGCCGGTTCCATATCCCATCAGCACATAGTCGGCCACGAATACCGGAATCGACCGGCCATCAACGGGATTGATCGCAAAGGCGCCGGTGAACGCACCCGTCTTGTCCTTGCCCTCTGACTGCCGCTCGACGTCGCTCATGCGCGAGGCGGACAGGCGGTACGCCGCCACGGCTTCCCGGGGTGTCACGCTCTCGGATCCGCCGGGAACCCAGGCTTCGCGGGTGCCCACGGGCCAACCGTCAGCGGGGACGATGACATCCACCAGCGGGTGCTCAGGCGCGAGCACCATGAAGGTGGCTCCGAACAGCGTGTCCGGTCGGGTCGTGAAGACATCGATACCGACGGTCTTGGTCCCGCCGGCGGTCGTCGACCCATCTGCGGTCGTGGCCGTCTCTGCGACAGGCGCCTGGAAGGAGACCTTGGCACCGGATGAACGACCAATCCAGTTGCGCTGCATCAGCTTGACCGGCTCGGGCCAGTCCAGCCGGTCCAGGTCGTCAACCAGCCGGTCCGAGTACTTGGTGATCCGCATCATCCACTGGGACAGGTTGCGCTTGAACACCGGGAAGTTGCCACGCTCGGACCGACCGTCCGTGGTGACCTCCTCATTGGCCAGAACGGTGCCCAGTCCCGGGCACCAGTTGACCGGCGCCTGGGTGATGTAGGCCAGCCGCTGGTCGTCGATCTCCTTGCGCCGCGCATCGGCGTCCAGCCACTGCCACGGCACGCCGGAGCTGGTCCTCCGCTCCCCTGACTCGAGCGCCGCGACCAGCTCGCTGATCGGGCGGGCTCTTCCGCGCCCACCCTCGGCCGACTCGTCATACCAGCTGTTGAAGATCTGGACGAAGATCCACTGCGTCCACCGGTAGAACTCCGGGTCCATCGTGGCGATAGCACGGCGGTCATCGTGGCCCAGGCCCAGGCGGCGGAGCTGACGCCGCATGTTGACCATGTTCTCTTCGGTGGTCTTGCGGGGGTGCTGACCGGTCTGCACGGCATACTGCTCGGCGGGCAGCCCGAACGCGTCGTAGCCCAGCGTGTGCAGGACGTTCTTTCCCGTCATCCGCTGGTAGCGCGCGAAGACGTCTGTGGCGATGAAGCCCAGTGGGTGCCCGACGTGCAACCCGGCGCCGGAGGGGTAGGGGAACATGTCCAGGACGAAGAGCTTCTGGCGGCCTGCCACGGCCTCGGGGTCAGCCCACGGGCCGGCAGGGTTCGGAGCACGGAAGGTGCCCTCGCTCTGCCACCGGTCCTGCCACGACGTCTCGATGCGCTCGGCCATCTCAGCGGTATACCGGTACGGAGTGTCGTTCATCATCGCGTCCTCTGTTCGTCGTCCTGCGATTGCAACCCCTGGTGCCCCTGACTGGCACATAAGAAAACCCCCCGCGCAGGAGGGGTTGCCGCGTTGAGGTCCGGGTCGGCCAACGCGGCTAGCTAAGGAGAAGCGAGCTTCGCATGGGTGACAGGTTAGCGCAGGCGGTGGCTTGGCGCCGATCACCATCAGCCTTCGGACGGGTCTTGCAGATGCGAAAGGCCGTCACCTGGACGGGAGACAGCCTCTCGAAGCCAGCAGAACGTGAATCCCTACAGGGATGCAACCTTCTTGGCCATGGACGACTTCTTGTTCGCCGCGTTGTTCTTGTGGATGACGCCCTTGCTCACAGCCTTGTCGAGCTTGGTCGAGGCAACCTTGAGAGCGTCGGCAGCCGCAGCTGCGTCCCCGGAGTCGGCCGCAGTCTTGAACTTGCGGATCCAGGTGCGGAGCTCGCTCTTGACGGCCTTGTTGCGCTCGGTCGCCAGAGCGTTCGTCTTGATGCGCTTGAGCTGGGACTTGATATTTGCCACGTGGAATCTTTCTCGCATTCGGGTAGGTCGATGAGGCTCTGTCATGAGGGCGACAGAAGCGGCTCGGGACCGGGCGTGGGGATACCCGTGGTTGAGACGCTCTGGGTGGTACTGCATGCGCACACGACCTGAGCGCGCACGCGACGTTCAAATCTAGCAGCGAAGACCGCACCCCGCCAAACCGCGGCCTTCCCGGCCGCTCGAGTCGGAGGCCCGACCACGTGAGATCGCGGGCATCAGCGGGGGTTACGGGCGCGGCAGATCGTGAGGATGGCACGTTCAACGGCATAGACCGGGTCCCGGCCACCGCCTTTGACCTCGAAGTCTGCTGCGGCGACAGCCTGGATGGCACGGCCAACGCCCTCGGGGTCCCAGCCGGTGAGCTTCCGGCGCGCCTGGTCGATCTGCCAGGGCGCCATGGCGAGGGTCTTGGCCAGCTGGGCGGAGGGACCGCGGCCTGCACTGCCGACCTTCACCATCTGCCGCAGCTGCATCGCCAGCACGGCCACGATGGGCACCGGACTGTCGCCGGCCGAGATGGCGTGGCGCAGCAGTCTCAGGGCCTCCCCCGCGTTGCCTGCGATCGCGGCGTCAGCGACCTTGAAGCCCGTCGCCTCGACCTTGCCACCCTGATACTTGTCGACCAAGGCCTCGTCGACCAGGCCCTCGGTATCGGCGACCAGCTGCGCACACGCGGCGGTCAGCTCGCGCACGTCCTTGCCAACGGCATCGACCAGCGCCCGTACCGCGCCGGGGGTGGCCTTGCGGCCCTGCCTGCGGAACTCGTTGGCGACGAAGTGCGTCTTGTCACCATCGGACTTGATCAGCGCGGCGTCAATGACCCGCGCCCCCGCCTTCTTCAGGGTGTCCAGGACCTTCTTGCCGCGCGAGCCACTCTTGTGTGCCACGACCAGCGTGATCTCGTCTGCAGGCGATGCCAGATAGGCGAGCACATCGTTCTGAAGCTCTTCCGGCGCCTCGTCGAGATCGAGGACGACGATCGCCTTGGTCCCGCCGAACAACGACGGGGACGCATGCATGGTGAGAGTCCCGCTCTCATATCCCTCGCCATACAGCTTGATGACCTCAAGATCGGGGTCGCCGGCGCGCAATGCCTCCAGGGTCGAGTCGAGGGCACGCTCGGCAAGCACGCCCTCCGGACCCGAGATCAGCACGTAGGGCGGCACGCCGGTGGTGGGAGCCTGAAGGGACTGGTTGGTCACGGGGCCAGACTGCCACGGCGCGGCGACAGACTCATGTCGAGTCTCAGAAGGCCATCTTCGGTGAGTCCGACAGCTCGAGGCCGAACAGCCTCACCCGGGCCATGATCACGTCGTCCTCAAGGTCGAGATGGTCGGCCAGCTCATCCAGGGTCAGCCCGAGCTCGACGCCTTCTCGCAGCTCCGAGTCCTGCTCGGTGGTCCAGGCGTGGCCCTGGGTGACGGCGGTCCTGGCGGATCCGGCCACTGGCGGGTCGCCAGCCACCGGCCGTTCGTCTGCCGGCCGGTCATCCTCGTCCTCGCCGCCCATCGGAACGGCGTCCACCACCCCTGCAACACCGCGAAGCGCAGGCTCGTGCACCGGCAACGGTTCGGCGGCAGTCTCGTCCAGACGCCTGAGTGCGGCCAGGACCATTGCCCGGTCGATCGTCGGCCAGAACGGTGGCAGCGACTTCTGCAGAAACCCGGCATAACGCGCGGTCATCATTCGCGAGTCAAGGATTGCCACCACTCCTCGGTCATCGCTGCGTCGCACCAGCCGGCCGGCGCCCTGGGCCAGCCGCAACGCCGCGTGGGTGGCCGAGACCGCCATGAAACCGTTGCCTCCCATCCGGGCAATGGCCTGCGCACGTGCCGAGGACAGCGGGTCGTCCGGGCGAGGGAACGGGATCCGGTCGATGATGACCAGCTGGCAGGACGAACCTGGGACGTCGACTCCCTGCCACAGCGACAGTGTCCCGAACAGGCAGGTCCGGGGCTCGCGGGCGAACTGCCTTACCAGCGTTGAGGTCTGATCCTCGCCCTGACAGATGAACTGGATGTCTTCCGTATCATTGCCGACGTCGCTTCCTGCGCCCTTGTCAGCGTCCGGGGTGCTTTCCGTGTCACTGGCAGTGTTTGCGGCCGTGGCTTCTCCGGAGGCCTTGCCGAAGCGTTCGCGCATCGCCTCGGTCGCGGCAACCGCTGCCCGCATCGAGGAGAACAGCCCGAGCGTCCTGCCGCCGGCGGCTCGCACCAGCTCCTCGATCTCGTCAAGCGTCTCGGTCGCCATGCCGTCGCGGCCCGGCGCCGGCAGGTGCTTCGCGACATACGCCATGGCCTGTCTGGGGTAGTCGAACGGGCTGCCGACATCGAGCCCTCGCCAGGTCGGCGCGCCCTCGCCGCGCAGCCCGAGCGTCCCGGCGACCGCGTCGAAGGTGCCGCCGAGCTCGAGGGTTGCCGAGGTCATGACGACCGTGCGGTCGCCGAAGATCTTGTCCCGCATCAACATCGCCACGCTCATCGGCGCCACCTTCAGCACGGAGCCACGGCGCGGGTCCTTGCTCACCCAGGCGACGTCGAGGTCGCGCTCCTCCAGCATCCGCTCGGCGTTCTCGAAGATCTCGTCGATGGCCGCGCGGGCGACCTGGCGGGCTCCGTCGTTGTCCTCGGGAGAGGCCGGCTTCAGCTCGGTCTGCACCGCGCGAGCAGAGTCGCGCACCCGGGCCAGAGCCAGGGACAGGGAGTCCGGTATGCCGTTCAGCCTGCCCTCGGGCAGCTCGTCGACGATCGCGGCCAGGAACTCGGACGCATCGGTGACCTGGTCGGTCGGCGCGAGACGCCCGGCCCGCTTGGCAGCACCGGCGATCATCGCCACGGTCAGCTCGTCGGTGATCGTCGACGTGACCCTGTCCACCAGCTCATGGCCCTCATCGACGATCAACAGGTCATGCTCGGGCAACATCTGCCGGCCCTCGAACGAGTCGATCGCCATGAAGGCGTGGTTGGTGACGACCACGTCGACGTCCCTGGCTCCGGCGCGGGCCTGCTCCACGAAGCACTCGGCGACCATCGGGCACTTGCCGCCGAGGCACTCGTGCGCGGCGACCGACACCTGACGCCAGGCCCGCTCGGAGACCCCTGGCAGAAGCTCGTCACGGTCGCCGGACTGGGTCTCCTCGGACCAGGACCGCAGCCTTACCACCTCGGCTCCCAGCCAGGAGGCGTTGGAGTCAACCGCCCCCACCGACAGCAGGCTGCCCTCGTCATCAGCCGGGAACCCGCCGGAGACCTTGTGCTTGCACAGGTAGTTGCGACGGCCCTTGACCAGCGCGTAGGTCGGCTGGCGACCCAGGATCGGGGCGATCGCCCTGGCCAGCCGAGGCATGTCGAAGTCGACGATCTGGGCCTGCAGGGTCAGCGTCGCGGTGGCCACCACGGTGGGCCGGCCGGAGCTGAAGGCATGCACCACGGCGGGGATGAGATAGGCCAGCGACTTGCCGGTGCCGGTGCCCGCCTGGACCAGGAGATGTTCATGCTTGGCGATGGCGTCGGCCACCGCGTGGACCATCTCGACCTGTCCGGCGCGCTGGACACCGCCGATCCCCTGCACCGCGGCGTCCAGGAGGGTGTCAAGGTCATGGACTTTCGAAGGCATTGCCTCAGGTTATGCCAGAACGTCGACCCGTCCGGCGGCGGTGATGCGTCAAACCGCGTATGCCGCGAGCTCGTCGACCAGCGTCTGGTTGACCTTGGCCTCGAGACGGGTGCCGTGCTCGGTGTGCTCGCTGGTGAGGATGTCGGCCTCGTTGTGCAGCCGGCTGACCAGATCGCCCCGGTCGTAGGGCAGCAGCACGGTCACCGCGATGTCCGGCCGGGGCAGCTCGTCGGCGATCAGGGCGCGGAGCTCGTCCAGCCCCTCACCGGTGCGGGCCGAGACGACGATCGAGTGCTTCTCACTGCGCCGGAGCCGGTCAATCACCTCGGGGTCAGCGGCGTCAGCCTTGTTGACGACGATGACCTCCCTGATCTGGTCACCGCCCACCTCGGCAAGAACGGCGCGCACGGCCGAGATCTGACTCTCGGGATCGGGGTGGGCGCCATCAACCACATGCAGCAGCAGATCGGCGTCGGCAACCTCCTCGAGGGTCGACCGGAAGGCCTCGACGAGCTGGGTCGGCAGTGCCCGGACGAAGCCGACGGTGTCAGACAGGGTGAACAGTCGGCCGTCGGCGGTCTCCGCCTTGCGAACGGTCGGGTCCAGGGTTGCGAAAAGCTGGTTGTCGACCAGGGCTCCCGCGCCGGTTAGCCGGTTGAGCAGGGACGACTTGCCCGCGTTGGTGTACCCGGCGATGGCGACACTCGCCACCCCGTTGATCTTGCGACTGTGCCGCTTGGTGTCCCGGGTGGTCTTCATCGCCTTGATCTCACGCTTGAGCTTGGCGATCCGGCTGTTGATCCGGCGCCGGTCGAGCTCGATCTTGGTCTCACCGGGGCCACGTGAGCCCATCCCCTGGCCACCAGCAGCCTGGCCACCGGCCTGACGGGACATCGACTCGCCCCAGCCACGCAGGCGCGGCAGGAGGTACTGCAGCTGGGCCAGCTCCACCTGAGCCTTGCCCTCACGACTCTTGGCGTGCTGGGCAAAGATGTCGAGGATCAGCGCGGTCCGGTCGATGACCTTGACCTTGACGACGTCCTCGAGCGCGCGCCGCTGGCCCGGACTCAGCTCGCCGTCGCAGATCACCGTGTCGGCGCCCTCGGCGATCACGACATCGCGCAGCTCTATCGCCTTGCCGGACCCCAGGAAGGTGCTCTTGTCGGGCCTCTGCCGGCGCTGGATGAGCCCGGCCAGCACGGTCGACCCGGCAGTCTCGGCGAGAGCGGCCAGCTCACGGATCGAGTTGTCCGCATCCTCGATGGTGCCCTCGGTCCACACGCCACAGAGGACGACTCGCTCCAGGCGCAGCTGGCGGTACTCAAGCTCGGTGACGTCCTCGAGCTCGGTCGACAGGCCAGGAACGCGGCGCATGGACGCGCGTTCCTCACGATCCAGCTGAGCGCCATCAGGGTCGGCACCGAAGTCCGCCTGATCGCGGTGCCAGGTGTCATCGTCACTGAGCGCAGAGGCCTTGAAGTCGAACAGATCAGATCGTTGAGTCATATCTCCCTTAGGATCGCATCTTCCAACCTCGCGCGCTAACTAATTGTTCCGGTATGCCGCTTGCCCGCACCCCTATGCCGACAACAGCAGGAGGACGAGGAGGCTGGGACGGTGCACTTTCTTCGGGGCGGGGCAACGATCCTGGTCCTGCTGGCCGTCGCGGGCTGCGCAGGGCCCCCTCCCGCGGGGGTCTCGCGCGAACAGGACCCAACGCCTCCGTCGGCCAGTCCCACGACCGTCCTGACGAGCGCCGTCCCAGGGCCGGCAGAGGTGCCGCCCACTACCTCTTCATCGAGCCCCCGGCCGAGCTGTGGCCGCGAGCGCGAGGCCGGCACCGTGGTCCTGGCCCTGCCGGGCGGACGCCGGGCGCTGCTCGCCGTACCGGCCGGAGACGACGGGCAGCACAGGCTGGGCCTGGTGATCGGGCTCCCCGGATACGGCCGGACCTCCGAGGAGCTGGCAGCCCAGAGCCGGATGCCTTCCCGCGCGATGGCGGCCGACGTTCTGGCGGTGATTCCACAGGGCGCAGGCCGCGCGCGGTCCTGGAACTTCACGGGTACCACCGGTCGCGACGATCTGGCGTTCCTGACCGCTCTGGTCACCCAGTTGACCGCCAGCGAATGCGCTGATCCGACGCGCGTGGTGATCACCGGGATCAGCGACGGAGGTGACATGGCGGCCTTCGCCGCCTGCGCCCTGCCCGGCAGGTTCCGGGCAGTGGTGACGGTGGCGGCATCGTTCAACCCGCGGCCAGGCTGCCACCCGACCCGGATCGTCGCCGTCCACGGTGATGCCGACCCCATTGATCCCTACCGCGGGGGCACCGATGGACGGCCCGGCTACCCCGCGATCCCGCCGGCCGCATCAGCCATCGCAGCGTGGGCTGCCGTGGATGGTTGCCGGACTCCAGCCAGCGCGGTCGTGGCCCGGCACATCGTCACCACCACGTACCCGTGTGGCGCCCAGCTCGTCACCGTCAGAGGCGGCGGCCACACGTGGCCAGGAGGCGCACCGGTCGACTCCTCGCTCGGACCAACGACCGGCGAGTACGACGCCACGGCGACGATCCTCGGGCTGCTCTGAGGCATTCGTCGCACTGCTCCCGGACCACCACCCGCGAACGTGGCTTCCTTGCGGGACCTGGTCCGAGTCGCGATCGACCGGCGGCGGTAGCGTGACGGTGATGACCAAGCAGACCGACCACTACTTCACCGCCGAGCCGGCCAGCGCCGCCGAACGTCGAGAGCTTCGGGTGTACCTGGCGGGCCGCGAGGTCATCGTCGCCACCGCGCCAGGAATCTTCTGCCCGGACAGGATCGACATCGGCACCGCGGTGCTGCTGCACGAGGCACCCGCTCCGCCGCCGACCGGCAACCTGCTGGACATCGGCGTGGGCTGGGGCCCCATCGCCCTGAGCCTCGGACTGCTGAGCCCTGATGCCAGCATCTGGGCCGTCGACGTGAACCAGCGTGCCCTTGCCCTGGCTCGTCACAACGCCAAAACGCTGGGAGTCAACACGTTCCAGGCCATGAAACCCGACGAGGTGCCGGCCGACGTTCGGTTCGATGGGATCTGGTCCAACCCGCCCATCCGGGTCGGCAAGCCCGCTCTGCACGACCTGCTCATGAAGTGGCTGCCGCGTCTGACACCCGGCGGCACGGCATACCTGGTCGTTCAGAAGAACCTGGGGTCGGACTCCCTGCAACGGTGGCTGGCGACCGAGCTTGAAGCCAGCGAGCCGGGTGTCTTCGCTGTTGGCCGCCAGGCAACCGCACGCGGGTTCCGGCTGATCTCGGTTCACCGCAGCTAGTCGGCACAGGTCACCTCGGTGAGCCGGCTATTCGCCGGGCACGCCAGAATCCAGCCCCGCTGACAATTCCAGGTCCCGTTGATGCCGTGAACGGGTCCGACCCATGTCAATGGTCTGGCTGAACGGCTGGGCGACAGGCGAGAATACGGTGTGACCCGATGGGTGCTGCACGTCGACATGGACCAGTTCATCGCGGCTGTCGAGCTCCTGCGCCGTCCCGAGCTGCGTGGCCGCCCGGTGGTGATCGGCGGTGACGGTGACCCGACCAAGCGGGGTGTGGTCAGCACCGCCTCCTACGAAGCCCGCGAATACGGCGTGCACTCCGGGATCCCCCTGAGAACCGCGGCCCGACGATGCCCCGAAGCGGTCTTCCTGCCAGTCGACCGGGAGCACTACGAGGCTGCCTCGGCCAGGGTCATGGAGGCGCTGAGCGATGTCGACGCCATCCTTGAGGTGCTCGGCTGGGACGAGGCGTTCCTTGCTGTCGAGACCGACGACCCGGAGGCCAAGGCTCGGGAGATCCAGCAGCGGGTCCGTGCCGCCACCGATCTCGACTGCAGCGTGGGCATCGGTCAGAACAGGCTGCAGGCCAAGCTGGCCACCGGCTTCGGCAAGCCTGCCGGCATCTTCCGGCTTACCTACGCGTCTTGGTTCGGGCTGCTCGGCGAGCGGCCGACCGACGTGCTGTGGGGAGTCGGTTCCAAGACCGCCAGGCGGTTGACCGGGATGGGCATCTCCACGGTTCTCGAGCTCTCGCGTGCCGATCCACAGGCTCTCGCCGCGACGCTCGGCCCCACGACAGGTCCGTGGCTTGCGCGGCTTGCCCAGGGCCAGGCCAGCTCGACAGTGGTGAGCGCGCCGTACGTTGCCCGTTCGCACAGTCGTGAGACCACCTTCCAGCAGGACCTCCAGGACTGGGACTGGGTACGCGACGAGGTCGCGGCTCTCGCCCGGCGGGTGGCTGAAGATGTCGCCGACGGGCAGCGACGCGCCGTCCGAGCCGTCGTGAAGGTGCGGTATGCCCCGTTCATCACCAGCACCCACGGCCGGGCGCTGACTGCGGCATCCTCGGACGTGGACGCGATCGAACAGGCGGCCCTGGCTGCGTTGGACGCGTTCACCTCACGAGGGCCGGTCCGGCTGCTGGGAGTTCGGGCCGAGCTCGAGGTCTGAGGTCCGGGAGATGATGGAACCGATCCCCGCCGTCGCGCGCTCTGAGCGCTCAGTTCAGGGTCGTCAACCCGTCCGCCACCAGGACTGCCGGGCCTGCCAGCTCGACCTCCTGACCAGGCAGCGCCCGGACTCGCAACGTCCCGCCGGGCACGTCAACCCGCCATTCATCCGCGGTAGGGTCCTCACCAGCCCACCAACGGATCGCCAGAGCCGCTGCCGCGGCGCCGGTGCCGCACGAACGAGTCTCTCCGACGCCGCGTTCGTACACCCGCATGGCGATATGACCCGGGCCGATCGGCCGGACGAACTCGACGTTGGTGCCGTGTGCGGCAGCCGGGTTGACCTCAGGGACCTCTGTCAGGTCCAGCGAGGCCAGATCTTTGGAGTCCGGCAGCGCCACGACGACATGCGGGTTGCCCAGGTCCAGGGTCAGACCGGGCATCGGGTCATGTCCGCGGACCTTGACCATGACGTCGAAGCCCCTTTCGCGGGCTCCTTCGACGTCCACGATGCGCCAGCCACCGAGATTGACCGCGATCAGGTCGCGCTCGAATCGGAGCAGCTTGACGCCACCGCGCGTGGCGATGGCGAACTCGTCAGCCGTCTCCAGCCCCTCGCGGCGCAGATAGGCGGCAAACACCCTGCTCCCGTTTCCACACATCTCGGCGGCACTTCCGTCGGCGTTGCGATAGTCCATGAACCAGCGGGCCGCAGCGCCCTGATCGCGCACGTCCTGCTCGTCAGCCGCCTTCGTCGGGACGACGCGAATGACACCATCGGCTCCGATGCCCGCCCGCCGATCCGTCAGGCGCCGGACCTGGTCGGCGGTCAGGTCGTGAGAACCGTCGAGATCGAGCACAAGCACGAAGTCGTTCTCGGTGCCATGGCCCTTGGTGAATTGCACTTCGCCGGTGTCAGTCATCTCCCCCATTGTTGCTCACAGCCCCGCCTCACGCAGCGCCAAGAAGAACGAGTCGCCGCACGGAGGGGAGGGAGGAACATGACCGGGCTGACGACCACGCTGCACTCAGCTGGCGTCGATGACGTCCAGTGCGCGATCGACGAGGTGCGAGTCGTCATACCCGAGCCAGTGGATGCGGGGGTCGGGGCGGAACCACGACTCCTGGCGCCTGGCGAACCTGCGGGTCGAGGTGATCGTGTCCTCTATCGCCTGCTCGGCGCTGAGGCTGCAGTCGAGGTGCGCGAGCGCCTGGCTGTAGCCGAGTGCCCTGGCCGCTGTTCTGCCCTCGCGAAGACCGGCTGAGTCCAGAGCGCGCACCTCCTCGAGCAGGCCCGAGTCCCACATCAGGTGAACACGGGCATCGATGCGTGCGTCAAGCTCCGGCCGCGGGACCAGCAGGCCGATCGTGACGGTGGACAGGTGGTACTCCCGGGTCGGCAGGGTGGCGGAGAAGGGCCGCCCGGTGAGCTCGATAACCTCCAGGGCCCGCACGACGCGCCGCTCGTTGCGAGGCTGAATGGCCCGTGCAGCAACAGGATCCGCCAGGTACAGGCGCGCGTGCATTGCCTCGACGCCCTCCTGCGCGAGCTCACCCTCGAGCCTGGCACGGAGCGCTGGGTCGGTGGGCGGGATGTCGAGACGGTCGAGAACTGCGCGGACGTACAGTCCCGAGCCGCCGACCACAAATGGCCGGTGCCCGCGGGAGCGGATGCCCTCGACGTCCAGGCGGGCTGCTCGCTGGTATGCCGCGACGCTGGCTTCCTGACGAATGTCCAGGACGTCGAGCTGATGGTGGGCGATCCCTCGGCGGGCCTCGACCGGCGTCTTGGCGGTGCCTATGTCCATGCCGCGATAGAGCTGCATGGCGTCGGCGTTCACGATCTCGCCACCCATTCGCTGGGAGAGGGTGAGAGCGAGATCCGACTTGCCGCTGGCAGTCGGCCCCACGATCGCAATCACTGACACCCCAGCAGTCTCCCAGACGCGCATTCGCCCAGACGCGAGGTCACAAAGTCAGAGCGTGAGCGTCCGCCTTACGAGGCGCCAGAGGTGGCGACGGGCGGCGTGTTAGCTGCTGAGGGGGCTGTGCCGGCCTGGAGCTGGGAGCCGGATGTGACCGAGGTCGTCGAACCGGAGCTCGCGGAGCTCGTGGCAGAGGTTGAGCCCGGCAGTGTGGACGCGATGACAGCCGTGCCCACAACACCGGCTGCCCCGGCGCCGAGGGTGATCGCGGACACCAGTACCAGCGCGCGGTTACGTGCATGCTTTCGGACCCCTAGTGAAGCCGGTGAACTCATCCTGCTGCTCCGATCCGAGGTTGAGGTCTGCTGCCAATCGCGCTCTTTGTTGTCCATGACGTCAGGTTCCAGCGCCCTGCTGCGATCTCGTTGTGTGCATCCTCTGAATCACCTATGCACCGGCCGAGCTCGACGAGCGACATCCCGGACGGGTCAGCTTCCGGACATGCATGGCGGAGGCGGGGCGGGGATGGGCGGAAGTCAGGAGCTGGGTGAGTGAGGCTCAGGTGCTCCACTCCCGACCCACGGCCCCGGAGTATCGCTGTGTGATGGTATGCACCCCGATCGGCCCACACCGGAGCCCGGGTGCGATGAAGCGTCGCCGGGTGGGATCCCCCTGACGCTGTAGACGGATTCGGGTATGTCGAAGACGAACCAACCCGAATGGGTCGTGCCTGGCAGCTGATCCTCATCAAATCCTTGGCCCACGGCCCCAACGAATGGACCCGCCGCCGTGTACTTCTTGCCAGTGGCATCCGTCAGGGTGCTGCTCGTGCTGGGCATTGTCGCTCGCCCGAAGCCCACGCAGGTCGCGGTGCCGTAGAACACGATGAACTGGCCGTTCTTGGGTTTGTAGGCGCTGACCCCACGTGACTTCGCGGCTGCATCTATACCTATCTCCTGAACCCCGTATGCGACTCCCGTGACGGTGATCAGGAACGACCCGTTGCGGGACGTCTGATCCGAATTCGCGACATCTGTTCGACCCAGTGCCACGACGTCCCCGCCACACCTGGCAAGGGCCAACACAGCGACCAGTACGCCGACCACCACGGCGACCCTGCGCCTCTTCAAAAGGGGCGGCCATCGCGGGTGGCTCCTGGCGGACCTTGCCTTCTCCGGATCCAGCCACGGTGCCTCATCCCTTCAGCGCATCAGTTCCTCAGCGGTGCCATTTAACACGGCGCCCTCCTTCACCGAGACGGCAATGGTCAGAAGACGCCGGCTCGCGGGGTGATCCCGCACGGGGGATCCACGGCGGTCTTTCGGGACCCTGGCGGTTCCAACCGGGGTACGCCATCATGTCCGGGTGGACCGCCCCGAGGACGCGACTGCCGGCGTGACAAGCCTCTTCGATGAGATCGCCGAGGCGTACGACCAAAGTGGTGTGGCGTTCTTCGCTCCGATCGCCGAAGGGCTGGTCGACCTGATGGATCTGGCGCCCGGTGAGCGCGTGGCCGACGTCGGGTGCGGCCGCGGTGCGGTGACGTTCCCCGCGGCCAGAGCGGTCGGACCCACCGGGAGCATCACGGCCGTCGACATCTCGCCAGAGGAACGTCGCGGTCTCCTGTATGAACAGGTGACCCAGGTGCTCGAGCAAGCTCGCACAGACGGCGGAGACATCGTCCTGCTCCAGGACGTGCGGTACACGCTCGGCGCGGCTGCGTCGCCCTAGTCCGGCGGCCCTGAGCCGGCAGACCTCCGCTCAACGTGGGGGGCACTAGGCTCACAGGGATGAGCCGAATCTTCACCACCAGCTTCGCGTCGGTCTATCCCCTCTACGTGACGAAGGTGGAGAAGAAGGGGCGTACGAAGGCCGAGCTGGATCAGGTAATCCAATGGCTGACCGGCTTCGACGAGTCAATGTTGAGTGACCATCTGGCCGCGGGCACGACGTTCGAGGGCTTCTTCACCGTTGCACGACTCAATCCGCGCGCGTCGTTGATCACCGGTGTGGTGTGTGGGGTGCGCGTCGAAGACGTCGAGGATCCGTTGATGCGGAAGATTCGCTACCTGGACAAGTTGGTCGACGAACTGGCCAAGGGCAAGTCGATGGACAGGATCTTGCGGGCGTAACGGTCAGCAGCGGCGCGCTGACTCGGTTGGGAGGGTGTGCGGCGAACGTACTCCGCTGGGGAGTGCGGCAGGACACCGTCGATGAGAGCCGGCGCGCGCGAGCGTGCTCCGCGGGCCCCGACGCACTTTCTAGGAGACAAACACCGACCAGCAGAGGTCGTTCCGCAACCGCTGGTCGTCAAGTACGAGCTCGCGAATCGCCCCCGGGAGCTGATCACGTTGCCATTGGCACTCGAGCCGCCCTGCTGCCTCGCTCTCGGCTTCTGGCCCTGCTGCCCGGGCCGCCTTGATCGCATAGGCGGCCGCACCGAGCTCGTGCGCGGCGACGTGTGCGACGGCACCAGCCTGGCCAGCGGCGTACGCGGCATACCGTGCTGGCCCTCGCAGGTCCCTGGCCGCGCCCATTGCATGACCGCCCGCCGCCCGCGCCTGCATCATCTTGACCTCGCCACGCACCCAGGCGCGGGCATGCTCGATCGCCTGCCGGGGCCGCGGGTCCTCGGGCTGGGCAAACTCGAAAAGGTCAAGGACGTGCTCTGCGCACAATGCCGCCCACATCGCGAGGAGATGGTGATCCGAGTCAGAGAGGGTTCCACCGCGGCGGATCGTCACGAAGCGAGGGTCCCGAACCTTCGGGAGGATCATGACTGGCCACTCCTCCTGCTCGTCATCCGCCGACGCCCAAGGGCGCACAACAAGGACAAGTCGCATCCTCAATCGGTATCGTCGTCCGGGCAAGAGAGCGGGGTCGTCGCGTCACGCGCGCCGGGACACTCCCAACGCATACGCACTCTATTCGGCACGATCGCGCGCACAAAGCGGCATAGTGCGTTCGGCTGGTGAGTGCGAAGGTGATCATCGCGAGAACGCCGATCGCGGCGACCCACCGGGTCAGGCCGGCGGTGGGCGGAATCCGATGAGCAGTGCGACACCGACGACCGCTGCCAGGCCGAGCATCGTCTGTGCTCAGAGTTCGTTGTGCGTGAAGCGGCCGCCGAGCAGCGTCGCGGCCACGGGCATCCGCCTCAGGTCAGCAACAGATGCTGCGAACGGATCGGTCTCACAGATCGCCAGGTCGGCGATGTCTCCGACTGCGACCACGTGTCGTCCCCGCGCGGACGCGGCAAGGGCTGACTGTCGGGAAATGGCCTGCTCGGCATGCCACGGTTCCCGACCATCCCGCGTGCGGCCGACGGCAGCAGCCATGGTCACCCAGGGATCGAGCGGTGACACCGGGGCATCGGAACCGAGCGAAAGCTCAGCACCCGCATTCAGGAGGCTGGCGAGCATGAACGCACGCTCGGTGCGCCCGTCCCAATAGTGGTCGGCGACGTCGCGATCATCCATGGCGTGTTCGGGCTGCATGCTGGCCACAACGCCGAGCTTCGCAAAGCGTGCAATGTCTGCCACCGCAAGCAGCTGAGCGTGCTCGATGCTTCCGGTGCAGCCAAGCTCCTCGAAAGCGTCAAGGGCTATGCCGTTGGCGTGATCGCCGATGGCGTGCACTGCGGGGCGAATCCCAGCCCGGGCCGCCACTCGCATGCGGGAAAGTAGTTGGTCCTTCGACACCGTGAGCTGTCCGTGTGCAGCGTCCCGGCCTTCCGGCCCCGGATATTCGTCGAAGCAGTACGCCGTCCGGGTGTTGAGCGAGCCGTCGATGATGACCTTGTACGGACCAACAGTGAGCAACCCGCAGGTGCCATCAATCACAGCACCGGAGCGAAGTCTGAGACCCACCGCGCGGTCTAGGTGCTGGGTGTAGATGCCGAACTCGACCCGGAGGACATCAGTGCCGGCCGCGATTCGGCGCACCCACGGATCGAGAGACCACGCCATCTCCAGATCGACGATTCCGACGACGCCTCGAGATGCCGCGGACCGGGCCACCTCGTCGACCCATCCGTCCAGCACGAGGTCGGAGACGGTCTCGAGGTCGCGCAGAGCGGCGAAACAGTCGTCCTCGCGGAGCAGGCCGGTCAGGTGATCCGCAAAGCCGTATCGCGCGAGTGCCATCGAGTTCATCCAGCAGGAGTGCAGGTCAGCACTGACCAACACCACCGGGATGCGGCTGGCCGCCGCGTCGAGCAGCTCCCGACTCGGCGCATCCGGCCACAGTCCGTCACGAAAGCCGAACCCGATGAGACTCTCTCCAACTGGAATGGCGGCCGCTCGTTCTGCAACCAGAATGGCAGTTTGGGCCGCGGACATCGCGGTCGACACGTCCAGTCGTCTGACGGTCTGCGCCCACTGGGTGAAGTGAACGTGGTTGTCCCAGAGCCCCGGAATCAGCCAACGTTCACCAAGGTCGATCGTCTCCACCCGAGGCATCGACGTATCGATAGACCCGATCCGGTGAATCGTCCCGTCGATGACTTCGACACTGACGATCTCGTCACTTCCGGGCAGTCGCCCGTTCCGCAGAACGAGCCTCAACGACCGAGCCGATCGAGCACGCGCCGCATCTCACTCGCCATGACGGAATCGCTTCCGCACCATCGCCCTTGAGCTCGGTCGCGTCTGGACCACTTCCACAGATCGCGCTCGCGCGAAGAGTCGATCATGCCGACGGACTCCCAGGTCCCGCCGGGCCCACCCGGGCCGGGAGCGATCTCAGTCGAGTCGCCGGTGCTGACAAAGACCTTTGCGATCATGCGCACATTCTGCCCGCTTGGCTGTCCTCGCGCGGATGTGGCCCGCTCGCTTCATCAGCGTATGTGAGCTCTGCACTGAGGTTCCGCTTTCGGGACGCCGGAAACTATTGGACATGTCGATGAGCGTGCGCTCATTCCGGATCCCAGATGGACGCGCCTGGTGGTGTTGCTGCTGCTCAGGGGCTACTGCCAGCCGTTGAGGGCGTCGCTGACGTGTGGTGCATTCTTGGCCAGCGTCGTACGCCAGTCGAGGCGCTGGCGATGCAGCACACTCGCGACATGCCACAGTTCTTAGCGGCGAACCGATTCAGGTTGGAAGTAGTCGACGGGGTCCCCACCGTGAACATGCCTGACACCCGCCGTGGCAGCGCGGTACCAACGAAAACACCAACGGGTTGTTGCGGCAGTACTTCCCCAAGGGCACCGACCTCTCGGTACACAGCGCAGCCGACCTGGACTGGGTCGCCGCCGAGCTCAACGACCGCCCCCGAAAACGGCTAGCCCTCCGCAAACCAATCGAAGAGATTAATCCGCTCCTGTTGCGTTGACCGCTTGGATCCGCCGATCCAGCTACGGGATCACCAAAGGTGGCGGTGATCGGCGGCCACATGCTCCGCCAGCCGTTCGGCAATCGGGACGGTGGACGGTCGGCAAACACGACCTCACCTGCCGGAGAGCTAGGTGACGTCGTGCCGCAAGGTCGTCAGGCGTCCGATCAGGGCGAACACGATCGCGTACCCGAGCAAGACGACTAACCCGCTCCAGGAGGACAGCAACCCGGCAGCGATACCGCTGTCGGCGTAGAACGAGCTGCCGGTGATCGCCTCACCCGCGGCGCCTGGCAGGTACTTCGAGATCCCCTCAGACCAGTCGCCCAGCCCTAGCACGATGCGAAGGATCGGCTCCACGAACTGGGTGAACGCGAGCATGATGACGATGACCGCGACCTGGTTCGTCACCAAGGACCCGAACCCGACCCCGACGACCGTCCACACGGTCAGCGCCAGCACGGACAGAGCCGCGCTACGCATAACGATCGGGTCGGTGAGGTAGGTGGGTTTGCCCAGCAGCGCGAGAACACCCGCGCCCGCGCCCACGGTCGCCGCGGTGCCGACCACCCCGAAGAGCAGGCCGACCGGGACGGTGGAGATCATCTTCGCGCTGAGGAAGACCGTGCGGCGTGGCTCGGCCAGCAGGGTGGGTGTGATGGTCTGGTGGCGGAACTCGGAGGTCATCGCCATGGCGCCCACGATGACCGGGAACACGTACCCGAGCGAGGTCGCGAGCGTGTAGATGGTCTTGGCGACCGCCTCGGGGGTCATCGCGGTCGCCGGCTCGGCGCCGGGCACCCCGCCGGTCAGCGAGGCAGGGTCCTGGGTCAGGGCGAAGGCCATGATCGCGGCCAGGAACGCCATGTAGGCCGCCATCGAGAGCAGCAGGATCCACCACAGCCGGGTCGAGACGAGCTTGCGGTACTCGGTGCGAAGCGCGGCGTTCATCGGGCAACACCTCGCTCAAGGTGCGGCTCGGCGACCTGGGCGTCCACGTCCTCGCCGACGAGCCGAAGGAAGATGCCCTCAAGCCCGACGTCGCGCGGAACGAGCTCATGCAGCTCGACCCCGGCCGCGAAGGCACGCGCCCCGATCTCACGCGCGGTGACGCGGTGAATCACGGCTACCCCCGGCTGCCCGGCTGCAGCCGGTTCGACCCTCTCTGCCCAGCCGGCCGCCGTGATCATCCGCTCCAGTCCAGCGGCATCCGGTGAGGAGACCCGCACGCTCGGCTCGGCCAGGGCCGCGAGCTCGGCCAGCGAGGAGGAATGCACCAATCGACCCTGCGCGATGATGACCACGTCGTCCACGGTCTGCTCGACCTCCGACAGCACGTGGCTCGAGACAAGCACCGTGCGACCCTCGGCGGCCAGGTGGCGCAGCAGAACGCGAAGCCAGGCGATGCCCTCGGGGTCAAGTCCGTTCGCGGGCTCGTCCAGGAGCAGCACCGGCGGATCACCAAGCAGCGTCGTGGCCAGTGCGAGCCGCTGACGCATGCCGAGCGAGAACCCGCCCGCGCGCCGTCCTGCGACCGTGTCCAGGCCCACGAACGTGAGCACCTCTCGGCAGCGGGCGTCGCTCACGCCCGCCTGCGGGGCATAGACCCGCAGGTGGTCGAGGGCGCCGCGTCCCGGGTGAAAGCTCGCGGCCTCGAGCGCGGCCCCAACCGCTTGCATCGGCGGGGTGACGTGCCCGTAGGTCGATCCGCCGATGGTCGCCGTGCCAGCCGTCGGGGAGACCAGGCCCAGCAGGATCCGCAACGTGGTGGTCTTGCCCGCCCCGTTCGGGCCCAGGAAACCTGTCACCCGGCCCGGGTGCACCGTGAATGACAGGTCATCGACCGCACGCACGGAACCGAAGGTCTTGACCAGGTGATCGATCACGATCACGCCGTCCGTGGTGCCGTTCTGCTCGGAGATCTCGCTCATCGCCATATCCTCGCTCACGTGGCACGCGCCCGGTCGGCCAGACCGTTGAGCAGGGCAACGGCATCAGCTGCACCATCCACGGTGGCCACAAATACTCCGCCACCGGCACGCTGCACGGCAATCGCGTCTCCGGCGCGCAACACGAGCCCGTACCTGCCTTTGAGGTCTGAGCGGATCCCCCAGCCACCGAACTCGCGCAGGGGGTGCAGCGGGACGACGTCGGCTCGCACTACCTGGTCGAGGGCGACTCCGGTCCGGGGAGCACCCAGCAGGCTGCGCGCCCACAGACCAGTCCTGTCGACCGTCACCCGCCAGCGCCCGAGCACGATCAGCAGGACCGGGATCAGGAGGAAGCCAAGGAGTGCGACCTGGCCGGTTAGGACTACTGCGGCCACGACAAGCACGATCGCAGCCGCGGTTGCCTCGTCGGTGCCGCGCATGCGGACCGTCGCTGTCCACACTGCGCGTTCGTCAGCGCCTAGAGCGGTGCGGGCCGCATCCGCCGGCACCGGCCCCGGATCGGCATGCACCGGGTCTGCGGGCATCAGGGCTGCTACCCCGGCGCCCAGCAGCAGGCTGAGCAGCACAACGACGCCGATCGCACCAAGCGGGAAGTCTCGGGCGAGGTAGGCGTCCGCGACGTCCAGCTGAATCCATGCCGTCACGATGAGCATTCCGCCCAGGAACGCGGCCAACCAGGTACTCACCGCCGCCGCCATCCGGCGGGTGAACGCAGGTTGACCTCCGAAGAGGGCAATCCCGCCAAGAAGGGCGGTCAGCAGGGTTCCGATGACGAGCCAGACCCCGAGGAGTCCTGCCAGCGAAGAGGTTCCATTCACGCCTTGCAGGCCCCAGTGACTCGCAACCGGCTCCGGCAGCCGGGCCGACCACGACAGCACCAGGGTCCCCGCTCCTGCCAGGAGCACCACGGGGATACCCACGGACAAGGCGATGACTCGGCCACGGGAAGCACGTGCGGGGGCGGTCATCTCAGTCCTTCTTCTTTGAGCAGTGCGCTCACGACTGCGGCAGAGAGCCCCAGTCGGCTGGCTTCGGTGGCGACGGCCCCCAACGCCGTCCTCAGGGCTGCGAAGTCCTGGGATGCGGCGGCAGCAACCGTTGCGCCACGTCCACGACGCAGCTCGACCAGCCCCTCGTCCCGCAGCTCCTGGTAGGCGTGCAGGACGGTGTGCACGTTGATGTCCAGGGATGCCGCCAGCTCGCGAGCGGAGGGGAGCCTTTCGCCTGGGCCTGCGTCGCCGCGCATTACAGCAATGCGAAGGGTATTCGCGAGCTGAACGAACAGCGGAGCGTCATCTCGGGAGTCCAGACGAAGGAGCACGGCTCCATCATATTACTCTAGTTGCACTAGAACAAGTCACTTTGTTGATCGCACGCACGGTCGTCGTTCGACAAACGATCCTGAGGTCCAGGGCGATGACGCGAACGGCACGGATCTATGCGTCGGATCCTCGAGGTATTCCGAGTGTTGCGAGCAGGTCTTCGTGGAACTGGATCCACACGGTGTGGCACGAGTCGAGCTCTGGTGCGTCCACCCAGCGTCTCTGTCCGGCGTTGACCTTGGCCAGGGCGTAGGAGTAGCGGTCGGCATAGCCGTCGAAGCGTTCCAGGCAGGCCGTGAGCTCGATGCACAGATGAGCGAACGCTTGGCCCAAGAAGGTCAGCATCCGCAGCACCTGCTCGTCCCAGGTCCAGTCGGTGTGGTCGTTGAAGGCCATGGGATCGATGCGGGTGGGTCGGATCTGCCAGTCGCTACACGCCGTGCCGAACCGTCGGTTGAGCGGGACAAACTCCGTGTGGAGTGCCGAGACGGCGTCGCGGACCCCTGCCACGCCAAGCTCTACCGCGAGCCGCCGCTCGTTCTCGGTCCGACCGGCGTCGGTCATCGACCAACCAGAGCTGCCGCCGAAGCTGGAGTGCTGAACCCAGCCGCTCGCCTCGAAGTCGAGGAGCAGCTCGT
Organism: Actinomycetota bacterium; assembly: GCA_040006795.1. Taxonomy (GTDB): domain Bacteria; phylum Actinomycetota; class Actinomycetes; order Actinomycetales; family Dermatophilaceae; genus UBA4719. The sequence continues at coordinate 37,593 of JBDTWH010000229.1, forward strand.
GGGCCATGTCAGGGTCGAGACCGAAGCGAACGGCGACGCGCGGGGCCGACACGAAGCCCATCACCCGGGGCCCATGGAGTACCAGATCCTCTGGAGCGGAGATGTACGCCGGCACCTCAGGACTTTCCCCGGGGCTCGACGCGACCCGTCAGCCGGTCGAACCGTTGCAGGGCAGCTTGGGCCGAGCCCAGGCCCATCGGCCGGGAGATCCTCCCCCAGGACAGTCCTTGCGCGCGTGCGGTGAACAGCAGTGCCGTCTCGAGCTGCTCCATCTCCGCTCGCGCCGCCGGCAACAGCGTCAGGGCGGCCATCACCTCGTCGTCGTTGACCTTGTCGCCCTGACCACGCCACACCGCGAAGCGGACCAGGTCGACCGCGGAAGGGGGCTGCGCGCGGTGCAGCCACGGCGCTCGCGGAAGCGACGATGCGCCGGCATCCAGCAAGTGCGTCCGCGCACTCTGTTCGCGGGCTGACTGCTGCTGGTCTGACTCGGGAGTCTGCACGGTGCCCAGCCTCAAACATCAACGACCTGTTGTCAACACACTGTTGATGATTGGTCGTCGAGGGCGGCCCCTCCCTACATTGCCTCTCGCATCGGTCCGTCCCAACGCCTGGCGGTGAATTAGCTCCGAGGTTGTTTCGCCCGCACCGGTGTTGGCTTCACCTCATGTGGCTGTGCAGGACCCAGTAGAACGGGTGGAGATCACCCACAATGCGCGGGACCTCGGCCCGGCGGAGCACCGGCTGGTCCCGCTCAGACCGGGGTCACCATCAGCAGATCGGCTTCAGCGGCACAGTCCTGGGACCGGCACGCGGAGGCCGGGAAACCGGCGAGGCTCCCTGCCCGGCTTCAGGCCGGTGGCCGGCACGGCTACTGCAGGTGTGGGTGCGGCCGGACCCAGTGACCAGGTTGCGACTCGACCTCACATGCCGATGACAGCGCCTCAAGGGGAGGATCGAAACGTGCCGTCGCCGACCAACACAACGCCAGATGGCCAAGCCACCGTCACTCGCTCGCTCCCCGCATCACCCGTGCAGGCGAGAAGAACGGCTCCCCGGCACGTCAACCGTTCCTGCGACCCGGCCCCGGTGAAGGCAGTTACCTGCCCGGGCCGCGCTTTTGCCGGGCCGGGGGATGCGGTCGGTCCTAGCCTTGCGAGGGCGTATCCCCTCGGAGCTGGCCCGAGCCCCAGCCCTAGACTGGCGAAATGTCCAAAGACCCCATGACCCGTGCTGAGTTCGTCGAGTTCGTTCGAGCCGCCAAGCTGGGGGTGGTGGCCACCGTCGACGCCGAGGGGCACCCCGAGGCCGCGCTCGTCGACCTCGCGGTGACCGACCACGGCGAGGTGCTCTTCGACACCAAGGCCGCCGCCCGCAAGGTCGTCAACATCGGCGGCAACCAGCGGGTCGCGCTCGTCGTCGGATGGGCCGACAGGGTGTCGGTGCAGGCCGAGGGCGACGCCGAGGTGCTCTCGGGTGCCGAGCGGGAGAAGTACGGCCGCATCCACCAGGAGCAGATCCCGAAGTCCCGCGCGTTCCGCGAGGACTTCACGCTGGTCAAGATGGTTCCGACGTGGTTGCGCTACCACGACGCGCGCCCCGAGTCTTTCAGCATCGTCGAGACCCCTCTGCTCTAGCACCCATCTGGCCGCTGCGAGGGCGGTGCCCGCTTTCTCCTCTTTCGGTCTCGTACGCGTCCTGCTGAAGGCTGTGGCCCGAAGCCGTGACGTTGCCGACTCGAGCAGACCGTATTCCCTGCGCTGGTGTCTGTTGAGTTGGCGAGCCGGCCCGGGTCCAGATCGTGTTCGCCGACCGCTCCGCAATTGCATGGCCTGGGCAATGATGAGGTGTGCGCCCAGGCGAAGCGGAATCGCTCTGCGATCTCGTGGGGGTCGGTGCCGGCAAAGGCGTCCTGCTCGTGGCGGCGGACACTGAGGATGGCCTCGAGAACCTCTGGCCCCAGCAGTCGCCGGGCCAGGTCGGACTACTCCACTCTGGGTGTGGCGGGCCATTCAATGATCAGATCGGTCATGGGTAGAGCCTTCCATGGCTCCATTCAGCGATGCACTCACATGTAGCCGCTATCAGGAACTTGCCTCGGCAGAATGAACGCAACGCGGTCACAGGGGCGTATGTGCCGGGGCACGCCAAGGCAGGCTAATGGGTCCACCTGAGCAGACTGAATAGCCGTACTCAGGAGCTGGTCACCACACCGCTCGACGTGATCGGCCGCCAGCTCGCGACGGCCCAGCCAACACCGTAGGGCGCACCCGACCAGTGCACCTTGCCGATCCCGTCGCCAGCCGCTGCGGCCACGAGCACCGGCCAGACCTGGGATCCGCTTGCACCGAGCTCGTCACCGAGCTCGACGTCGATCTGAGCCAGCCGAGCCGCTCGTCCCGAGGCAAGAGCCGCGCATACCCCTTCGTCGTACCGGTCGGCCCGTTCGTCCTGCGCTCTGGGTGCCTTGGGCCCGTGACAGGCCGCACCATCTGCGACCAGGATCAGCGCAACGCTGATGCCGCCCACGGCCAGCCGCCGGCCCAAGGCGAAGGCGGCGGCGCCACTGGTCGTCAACCACCGTGCCGATGCCCACAGCCCGGCATGCTCGGGGTGCGCGGCAAGGTCTCGACTCGCAAGGTAGCGGGCGACCATGATGGGAGTAGGAAGCTCGGGCTCACTGCGTTGCCCGTCGATCATCGCCGGAACGACGACATCGCGGCCGAAACTGGCGAAGGACACCGGCCCCGCTGCGTCGAACTCCGCCGGCTCCCCCCGGCCCACGACGACAATCTGCGGCGACGCCGAACCGGCCCCCAGACCCGAACCGGGTGAGGCGGCCCAAGCCGTTGCCAGATCCGAGACCGCACGTGACACCGCCTGATCCGCGGCCAGTCGCAGCTCATCCAGCTCAGCAGCGGCCGAACCCATCAGCTCGGCGACGAGGGCCGGGGGTCCAGGGACTATGGCCGCGGTGATGAGCACGGCGGTCAGTCTCTCAGGGACAGGTCCCCGCCGCGACCCTGGCGTCCCGCGGCCTCCCGATGGACGGCATGCCAAGAGTGACCGCAGGGCGACCTGAGCCGGGCATGTCCTGCAGGGCAGCCCAGGCATCGCCGCCCGGCGTGCGGCGAACTCTGAAGAGTCCGCCCTGGACGCCCGAGTCGGCCACGAGGTGATGCGGTGCAGCCCGAGTCACACACACCTCCACCATGTCGCCTGGGCGTGGCGCCTCGACACCCTGCGGAATGGCGAAATGCACGAGGCCATTGTCACGAGCCCGTCCGGACAGCCGCATGGTCTCGGCGTCCTTGCGCCCCTCACCCTGCGCCACCAGCACCTCGACGGCGCATCCCATCAGCTTGAGGTTCTCAGCCCAGGAGACCTCTTCCTGCACCGCGAGCAGTCGCTCATAGCGCTCCTGCACGACAGCCTTGGGTATCTGGTCCGGCATGGACGCGGCGACGGTGCCGGGCCGGACGGAGTACTGGAAGGTAAAGGCCCCTGAAAAACGAGAGGCACGGACCACTCGGAGGGTCTCCCGGAAGTCGTCTTCGGACTCACCGGGGAATCCGACAATCAGGTCGGTCGTGATCGCGGCCCCGGGAATGTGCTCGCGCACCGTGTCAAGGATGCCCAGGAAGGCCTCGTTTCGGTAGGAACGACGCATCGCCTTGAGCACCCTGTCCGAGCCCGACTGCAGCGGCATATGCAGGCTCGGCATGACGTTGGGCGTCTCGGCCATCGCCAAGATGACATCGTCGCTGAAGGCCGACGGGTGCGGGCTGGTGAAGCGGACCCGCTCAAGGCCGGCAATCTGCCCGCAGGCCCGTAGGAGCTTGCCAAAGGCCAGTCTGTCGCCGAACTCCACGCCGTAGCTGTTGACGTTCTGGCCGAGAAGTGTGACCTCGATGACACCCTGACCCACCAGGGCCTCGATCTCGGCCAGGATCGCATCGGGGGGGCGGTCCATCTCCTTGCCTCGCAACGTCGGCACGATGCAGAAAGTGCAGGTGTTGTTGCAGCCCACCGAGATGGACACGAAGGCGCTGTATGCCGAGTCACGTCGGGTGGGCAGGGTCGAGGGGAAGACGTCAAGACTTTCGAGGATCTCAACCTCTGCCTGCTTGTTGTGACGCGCGCGATCGAGGAGAGCCGGCAGCGAGCCCATGTTGTGGGTGCCGAACACGACGTCGACCCAGGGGGCCCTGTCCACGATCATGGCGCGGTCCTTCTGCCCCAGACAGCCACCAACCGCGATCTGCATGGCAGGGTTCTTCACCTTGGCCGGGCGAAGCTGCCCGAGGTTGCCGTAGAGCTTGTTGTCGGCATTCTCTCGCACGGCGCAGGTGTTGAAGACGACGACGTCCGCAGTCTCCGGCGGATCGGGGACACCGGCGATATCGACGTAGCCAGCAGACTCCAGCAGCCCGGAAAGTCGCTCCGAGTCATGGACGTTCATCTGACACCCGTAGGTGCGCACCTGATAAGTCTTCATCGCATCGACAAGGGTACGTGTTCCAGCGTCAATGGGGCCTGACTGGGCAGCATCATGGGCTCCGAACGCCGCGGGTCCAGATTGCTGGCGTGGAGTTCGTGTGGAAAGTACCGTGCGTGGCGCTCGACGACAAAACGGGTGTTTGAGGATGCGACGGTCTTTCTTCTTGTTGGTGCTCGCAGGGGTGCTGGCGGGGTGCTCCTCGGGCTCGAGCAATCTAGCCACCTCGACGCCGACGGCGAAGACGGGATCCAGCACGACCACGCCGAAAGGGGCCAGCTCGGCGTCCCCCAAGGCAACGGGCGAGCAGACGGCAGCGAAGTCCTCCAAGGTTGCTGCGACGCCTCACAAGGTGATCATCGGCGGAGCCAAGAACTTCTGCGGGGCGTTCACAGAGCTGCAGAGCGTCAACGCCTCAGGCTCCAGGGGCAGCCCTCTAGTCCGGCAGGTGTTCGGGTGAGTCCGCGATGGCCTCGCGGATGACGGCGAAGGTCAGGCTCGAGGAGTAGCCCTTCCGGGCGAGCATCCCGGCCAGCCGTCGTGTTTGCACCTCCATGCCCAGACCGTGCATGGCCCTCAGCTTTTTGTCCACAAGGGCGCGCGCCCGATCACGTTCATCCTCATCGGAGATGGACGACAGTGCCTTGTCAGCCAACTCGGCATCGATGCCCTTGGTTCTCAGCTCGCGGGCAAGTCCACGCCTTGCCAGACCTCGTCCGGCATGTTGGGATCGCACGAGCATGTGGGCATAGGCCTCATCATCGACCAGGCCGACCTGTGTCATCCGGTCAAGAACGTCGCCCGCCACATCTGGCGTGCAGCCACGCTGCGCAAGCTTCTGCAGAAGCTCGGCGCGGCTGCGGGGTGCCATGGCCAGCTGACGCAGCACGATCTGGCGGGCGACGTCGCGCGGATCCGGTTCCCTTCCCTGTTGCTTGGTTCCGGGAACCGGATCCTGTGCCTCCGAGGCTGCTCTCTCGTCGGCCAGAGCACCCTCGTCCCGCTTCACCATTGCCGGTGCGGATCAGAAGTCGACCGGCACGGCATTGACTGGCATATCCCTTACGGGCATGTTGCCGACTGGCATGCTGCTGAGGGGCATGTTGCCGACTGAGGCATCCCGGACTGGCAGGTCTCTCAGAGGTTCATGCACGGGAACAGCCGGGATCGGTGCGTCCTTGACAGGCCGTGCCCTAGCCGATCCCTTCTTGACCGACCGCCCCGCCTTGGCCGGTGGCGATGTGGCCGGCCCGCCACCCGGAATCGCCTCTGCGATCGGTTCAACCGCCCTGTCGACCCGCGGACCGATGCCCAGCTTCTCCTTGATCTTCTTCTCGATCTCGTCGGAGAGGTCAGGGTTGTCCTTCAGGAACGAGCGCGCGTTCTCCTTGCCCTGCCCCAGCTGGTCGCCCTCGTACGTGTACCAGGCACCGGCCTTGCGGACGAAGCCATGTTCGACGCCCATGTCGATCAGGCCGCCCTCACGGGAGATGCCCAAGCCGTAGATAATGTCGAACTCGGCCTGCTTGAACGGGGGGGCAACCTTGTTCTTGACGACCTTGACGCGAGTGCGGTTGCCCACCGGGTCGGTGCCGTCCTTGAGCGTCTCGATGCGGCGGACGTCCAACCGGACAGAGGCGTAGAACTTCAGCGCCTTGCCACCGGTGGTCGTCTCAGGTGATCCGAACATCACTCCGATCTTTTCGCGGAGCTGGTTGATGAAGATCATCGTCGTGTTGGTGCTGCTGATCGTTCCGGTGAGCTTGCGCAGGGCCTGGGACATCAGTCGCGCCTGTAGTCCCACGTGGCTGTCGCCCATCTCGCCCTCGATCTCGGCGCGAGGCACGAGCGCCGCGACCGAGTCGATCACGATGATGTCGATGGCCCCGGAACGGATCAGCATGTCCGCGATCTCGAGCGCCTGCTCGCCGGTGTCCGGCTGGCTCACCAGCAGGGCGTCCGTGTCGACGCCGAGCTTCTGGGCGTAGTCAGGGTCTAGGGCGTGCTCGGCATCGATGAATGCCGCGATGCCGCCGGCCTTCTGCGCACTGGCCACCGCGTGCAGGGCCACGGTCGTCTTGCCCGAGCTCTCCGGGCCGTAGATCTCGACAACCCGCCCTCGAGGCAGCCCGCCGATGCCGAGGGCGACGTCCAGGGCGATGGACCCCGTGGGAATGACGTCGATGGGAACGCGGACCTCGTCGCCGAGCCGCATCACAGCGCCCTTGCCGTGGGCCTTCTCGATCTGCGCCATCACCGCATCCAGCGACTTCGTGCGATCTGCTACGCCCATGTCCCTCACCTGCCGTTTCTGTATAGGAGTCCGCCGTCTACCTGCGACCGACACCTATGCGTGTTGCATCTCGTGTCGAGTCAGACGTTATGAGTGACCACCGACAGCCAACCTCCGCCAGGCACCTGCCTGTGGAAGGTGGGACTGCCGGGGCAACCCATGGGGAGAACTCTACCCGAACAGATGTTCGATTCGATCCGGTGGAGAGCCGGACACGCCGCTGAGTTTGAAGTCACGGCGTCCAGACCCGCCACGGCGTTCCCAGGCATGCCGTCGCAGTGCCAAAGCTGCCTACGACAGGAGCAGCTTTTCGATCCGGCGGGCCGCCAGGACCAGCCCCAGGAGTCCGAGGGCAACGAGATAAGCCACGTGAACGAGCAGCCCCGGGCCGACCTCTCCGAGCATCAGGCCACGCTCCAGCGCCACCCCGTGATAGAGCGGTGTGGCCTGCACGATCCACTGTGCCGGACCCGGGTAGGTCGACAGCGGGAAGAAGGTCGCTGAGAACAAGAACATCGGCTGGATCGCCAGTGTCACATAGTCGAAGTCCACCCATGAGCGCATGAAGGTCGTCCCGAACATGCCGATCGCCGAGAACGCGAAGCCGATGAGCGTGGCAGCCGGCAGGGCCAGCAGCGCCCACCAGGTGTGCACAGTCCCGGCCAGCCAGGCGACCACCAGGAACGCGGCGGCATATAGACCGCCACGGATCAATGACCACGCGATCTCGCCCACGGCCACGTCACGGGGGCCCAGGGGGGTGGCAAGCACCGAGTCGTAGAGCCTGGCGAACTTGAGCTTGAAGAACACGTTGAAGGTCGAGTCGAAGATCGCGCCGTTCATGGCCGAGGCGGCCAGCAGGGCGGGTGCCACGAACACGGCATACGGCACGGTCTGGCCACTGTCGGTGGTCACCACCCTGATCAGCGCGCCCAGCCCGATCCCCAGCGAGAACAGGTAGAACACCGGCTCGAAGAACCCCGTGAGCAGCGCGATCCAGCCGTGCCGGTAGCTCATGATGTTGCGCTCGACCAGGATCCGCGCCATCCCCGCGCCGGCAGGCATGGGCAGCACCCGGGCTATCCGCGAGGCGATCCCCTTGGCGGTCGCGGGGGGCGCGGTCTGCGAGGAGGCCGGCGACGTCATACGACCAGCCTTGCGGTGAAGGCTCGGCGAGCGAGCCACCCGCCGACCGCGATGACGACCAGCAGGTATGCCGCGTGAACGGCGATGGCGGCGAAGTCAGGTGACCCCAGGGCCAGGGAGCGGTCTGCCTGGACGCCGTGCCACAAAGGCATGACCCAGGCGATGGGCCGCATGGGTGCAGGCAGCTGGCTGACCGGGAAGAAGATACCGGAGAACAGGAACAGCGGGGTCATGATGAAGCGGAACAGGATGTTGAAGCCGCTGTCGGTCTCCTGCTTGGCCGAGAACGCGAAGACCGGGACGGCGAATGCCATTCCCGTCAGGACGGTGACCGGCAGGCAGAGCAGCACCCACCACGACCCGAACGACCCGAACAGCGCGGCCACCAGGATGAAGATGGCAGTGGCCCCGGTGACCTGCATCGCGACATACAGAAGATGGCCGAGAAGGATGTCGTTGATGCCGACCGGCGTGGCAAGCATCGCGTGGTATTTCGCATTCCAGCGGATCGCTCCCATCACCGGGTAGGTCGACTCCCCCATCGCCACCCACATCGACTGCGCCGCAAGGATGCCCGGCACCACGTACTTCAGGTAGGGCACACCGTTGACGCCCCCTGAGGACCTGTCGACCAGGCTGCCGAGACCAAGGCCGATGGACAGCAGAAACATCAGCGGCGAGAGGAACCGGCCGAAGATGCTGCCCCGCCAGGTGCGTTTGTAGGCGGTGAGCCAGGACCCGAAGACGGGTCGCCATCGCGCACGAGCCAAACGGCCGGCCGTTGAACCAACGGTTACGCTCATCAGTCGATCAGCGTCCTGCCGGTCAGGTGAAGGAACACATCCTCCAGCGTCGAGCGGCGGACCAGCGCGGACAGCGGCCTGACACCGCGCTGGTAAACCTCGGCGGCGGCGGCGTCACCGTCTTTGGCGTAGACCAGGAGCCGGTCTGGCAGCACCTCGATGCGCTCACCGATCCCGGCGATGGCCTCGCCATGCGCAGCGTGGTCATCGGTGTCGAAACGGAGCTCGAGGACCTCGCGGGTGGAGTACTCGGTGATCAGCGAGCGCGGTGATCCGTGGGCGACGATCTTGCCATGGTCCATCACGACCAGACGATCGCACAGCTGCTCGGCCTCATCCATGTAGTGCGTCGTCAGGACCAGGGTCACCCCGGAGCGCTTGAGCCGGAAGAGCCTGTCCCACAGGACGTGTCGCGCCTGGGGGTCGAGCCCCGTGGTGGGCTCGTCCAGAAGCAGGATCTCGGGACGGCTGATCAGCGAGCGGGCAATCGTCAGCCGTCGCTTCATGCCACCGGAGAGCGGCTCGACCGTCGACTTGGCCCGGTCGGTGAGCTGCGCGAAGTCAAGGAGCTCGGTTGCACGCTCACGGACCTCGCGCTGGGAGAGCCCGAAGTATCGACCGTAGATCCAGAGGTTCTCCTCCACCGACAGCTCTTCGTCCAGGGTGTCCTTCTGGGGAACCACACCGAGGCGGGCCCGAATCTGCGGGCCGTGGGTGGCCGGGTCCTGCCCGAAGACCCTCAGCTCGCCGCCGGTCACCGGCGACACACAGCCGACCATCTTCATCGTGGAGGACTTGCCGGCGCCGTTGGGTCCCAGGAAGCCGAACGACTCGCCCCGTTCCACCGCGAAGTCGATGCCGTCCACCGCGGTAAAGCTGCCAAAGGCCTTGGTCAGTCCGGTCGCCTGCAGCAGGACATCGGAGTGGGGATCGGTCACACACCCAACGCTATCGTCTGCGCAGAAGGCGGGCGTCAACCCCTCCGCCGGGGCTTGGCCGGGCTCCGCAGCTCCTTGCCCAGCCAGCGTTCAGCCGGAACGTCCATGTCTGCGCACAGTGCCAGCCACGCCTCGCGGGGCTTGGTGCCCGACTCGAGTGCCTGCATCGGCGTCAGGTTCCCGAGTGCGCCCAGGACGTGGTCACGCGCCAGAGAGTGCGCATAGGCAGCCCCGAACTCGTCGTCCATGAGGCGCCAGAAATCGCTGATCCGCATCTGGGAAGTCTTTCACGATGCGGACCCGAGCCGCACGCACTCTCTGCGTCGGGTCAGCCGGGCTCCGCCAGGCGATCGCCGATGTCCTGGCTCACCCGGCGGCCGGGTTGAGCTTTGGGAGCACCGGAGTCTGAGCCCCCACAACACGGTCACGACCGGCCCGCTTCGCGGTGTGCAGCGCGGCGTCGGCCGCCTCTACCGCCCCCTGAGCCGGGGCCTGGCGGCCCACGCCCACCGAGACAGTGACCAGCAGACCGGGCGCGACCAGCTCCCACCGGTCGTTCCGCACTGAGCTGTGCAACCGCCGTGCGACCTCTTCGGCCGCAACGACCCCGCCGAAGACAAGGATGACGAACTCATCCCCGCCATAGCGCACCGCCACGTCGTCGAACCTGCACTGAGCACGCAGTATCTCCGCCACACGGCGCAGCACGTCATCGCCGACGGCATGCGAATAGTGGTCGTTGATGGCCTTGAAGTCGTCAATGTCGACAAAGACAGCGCAAAGATCCCCGCGGGCCCCGTCAATCGTGGCGGTCATCAGCTGACGGTTCCCCAGCCCTGTCAGGTTGTCGAACATCGCAGCATGGCTGATCCGGTTCGTCTCCTCGGTCAACGATCGGATCGTGTTACGCGAGGTCAACGCCGTGAACCGGCCGTCGCGCTCAACCCAGACCCGTTCGAGCGCTTCCCGGGCGAGGCGCTTCCACAGGTAGATCGCCGGATGGGAGCCGTGCTCGGCCACGTCCAGGGCCGCCAACGCCTCTACCGCCGCGGCGGACCAGATGTCACGTTTTGCGATCTCGGCGTTCTTCAATGCCGCCAGCAGGTGCTGACGGGCCTCGTCGTGGTCGCCCGCCCCGGTTGCTGCCAGGCCCAGCACCAGGTGGCTGAGATGTGTCTCGATGAGCTCATCGCGGAGCGGAAATCGTTCGATGGCGGCATTTACCCGGGCGGCCGCGAGATCCAGGTAGCCAAGCCGGCTGAGCGCGTACGCCTCGATGACCTCTGCGCGAGCCGCCATCTCCGAGCTGCCCAGCCGCTTCGCGATCCGCCCCATCCACAGAGCTCGTTCGGCCGACTCGACGAACCGCGGCGATGCGGCTTCGAATCGGCCCACGACCAGGAGCGCCGTCCCCCAGAATGCACTCAGCAGCGACCGCTCCTGCACCACCAGGAGGTCGACATCGAGCTTGTCGCCCATCCGGATGCCGAGCAGGAGCTCGTCCGCCTGCTCGAAGAGGTACACAGCGCGGAGCGCCATTGCCACCGCCATACTCGCCGAGAGGTGGCTGTAGCGGCCGGGGCCCGTCTTCGCGACCAGCCAGCTTCCCTCTGCGAGGGCATCCATCGCTCTGCTGACTTCCTTGATCTGGATCGACGACTCGGCCAGGAGAGCCAGCGCCTTGGCCCTCCACATCAGGTCGGACTCGTCCTCCAGATCGGCGAGGAGATCCAGGACCACCGTCACAGCCTCGCGGTGCTGACCCACCTCCTGCAGCGAGATGCCCTCGATGTAGCGCAGATAGCGGGTGGTGATCCTGTCACCGGCACCGGTGCTGACCACCGCCGACTCACGGCACACGCGCACGGCATCCAGGCAGAACCCATCCATATAGAGCCGGTGGGCGCGATCTGCCAGGGCGTCAAAGGGCCCGAACTCAGCTAATGGGACGAGTGCAGCGCCCATCGGTCCACGCCTGCCCGGGGCACCCCGGGCCTGTGCGGCGGGCGCGTCCTTCGATAGGAGGCTCACTGCTGGAGCTCCGTGCGAACGGCGGTGAGCCTCGGCCGGAGGGGAGTTGGCTCATCGACGGTGAGCCGGTTGCCGAGCCAGAGATCGAGCTCGGCGACGGGCAGGGCCTTTGACATCAGGAAGCCCTGCGCCTGGTCACACCCGAGGCGCTTCAGCGCCTCGTACGCGGCCATTGTCTCGACGCCCTCGGCGACCATGCGCAGGCCCAGGCTGTGGGCGAGACCGATGATGGAGGCGACGAGCGCGGCGGCACGGGCGTCGTCGGTCATGGGCATGACGAAGGAACGGTCGAGCTTGAGCTCGTCAATGGGCATCTCGCGCAGGCGGTCCAGGGAGCTGTAGCCGGTACCGAAGTCATCGACGGAGATCTGGACACCGCCATCGCGCAGCCGGGTCAGGATCGACCAGGCCCGGTCGTGATCGGCCATCAGGAACTCTTCGGTGATCTCCAGCTGCAGAGCGGCCGACGGGACGCCCCGGGCGTCGAGCATGGCGAAGACCTCGTCGGGCAGGTCGGAGTCCACCAGCGAGCTGGCCGAGAGGTTGATCGCGATGATCAGGTTCACACCCTGCGCCTGCCAGACGGCGGCCTGGTCCAGCGCCATCTCGAGCACGTGCCGGGTGAGAGTGCGCATCAGCCCGGACTCCTCCACCAGCCCCAGGAAAGCCCCGGGGTAGAGCAGGCCCCGGGTTGGGTGGTCCCAGCGAACCAGCGCCTCAACACCGTGGACATCACCGGTTTCCAGTTCGATCTTGGGCTGGTAATGCACGACGAGCTGCTTGCTCGTCATGGCAGCCTGCAGCTCATCGATGGTGCGCAGTCTGGTCGCGCCATCGGACTTGTCGATGCTGCTGTAGACATGATGCCCGTCGCCGGACATCTTTGCCTTGTACATGGCGATGTCCGCCTTGCGCAGCAGGGTGCTCAGGTCAGGGCCGTCGTCCGGGAACCGGGCGATCCCGATGCTGACCGTGGAGTGCAGCGTCAGACTCCGCATGGCCGATGACCCTGTCTGGGTAGTGAAGGGCTCGGCGAGCGTCGAGCGGAGGTTCTCGGCGACGCTCGCGGCCTCTTCGTAGCCGGCGTCCTCGAGCAGGACCGCAAACTCATCGCCACCGAGGCGCGCCAGCAGGTCCCCGCCGCGCAGCTGCCCGCGCAGCCGGGCGCTCACCTCGATCAGAAGCTGGTCCCCCGCGTGGTGGCCCAGGCTGTCATTGACCTCTTTGAACTTGTCAAGGTCCAACAGCAGCAGCGCCCTGCGCCGGCTGGGCGCCTTCACCAGACGCGACTCCCCCTCGGTGTACAACGCCCGCCGGTTGGCAAGCCCGGTGAGTGGGTCGTGTGCGGCGTCATAGCCCAGCGCCTGCACCAGACGGGTGCTCCGCAGCGCCACCGCGAGGTGACCGGTCAGGGTCTGAAGCATGGTCAGGTCCTCGGCGGTGAAGGTGGCCGTCTCCCCGAGACGGTCTGTAACCAGCAGAGTTCCCCGCATGCCGCTCGAGTCAGGCAGGGCCACTATCATCGCGTCACGAAATCCGCGCCTATCAAGCCAGTGCCGTATGCCGGGGTCCTTGGTGGTGCGGCCGGCCAGCAGCGGCTCATGCTGGGTCAGGGTGCGCAGGACGACCCAGTCCCGGGTGTCGAAGTCGTTGCTGACGTGGAGACGACCTTCCTCGTCGACGGTCAGCGTGACTGCCGAGTCGACATCCCTCGGAATCCCGCTGCGGCGGACAATGCCGCTCTCGTCGTCGCTGTCGCTTTCGCTGTCGCTTTCGACGAGGCTCATCTGGACGGCGCTGGCCTTCAGCAGCCTGCGGATCCGAGACAGCAGCTCCTCGGCAAGCGTCTCCAGGGACTGGGCGCCGACGCCTCCGGTGACGAACTCGTGGACCAGGGTCAACGACTGGTGCCGATGGCGTGCCGCGGCATACGCGCGGTAACCGGCCGCCCCCAGCCCAAGGAAAAGAACGGCAACGGTAAAGCCCAGCAGTCCGTACTCGAACAGGATGATCATATTGAACGCGAACATGCTCGAGGTCACGCTGAGGACGAAAGCCGGTACGAGGACCTCTCGGACGTCCGCCCGGCTGAGCGGGCCGTTGTGGACCCGGATCATGACCAGCACCAGGGCGCTGATGATCTGGTCCACCATCGCCACCAGGACGATCAAGAGAATGGCTGTCCCAAGGTCCAGCCCATGCAGCGGACGAACCACAAGGTGGACAAGCAGTGCGTCTGCGGCCGCCTCGAAGGCATAGGCAGCAGAGTTGTAGGCCATCTTGTCCATGGATACCCGCTGCCACATGAACGCCAGCAGCGACCCAGCCAGGCGTGTTGCCACGAAGACGTCCGGCGGCAACACGAGGACCCCGATGAGCAGCGGGACACCGGCGAGGGTGAATGTATGGGCCTGCCGCCGGAACTCCACATTCAGCAAGAACTGCTCAGCAAAGAAGAATGCGGTTCCCAGCACGACAGCGACTGCGACCACCGGCAGGTGAAGAGCCATGACTGGCTCTCCACCTGTCAGGGTCGTAAGAAGGATCGCCGCAGCCGCCAGCACAGCGGCCATCAGCCAGGTGACCTGGGTTGGGCTCAGTGTGCGGCGCATGGTGAATTCTATGTCCAGTCAGCTAGCTCCACCTTGAGGACGACCAGCGCGAGGAGTCCCAGCTGGCATCGCTCCACCGCGAGGAGTCCCAGCTGGCTTCGC
>JBDTWH010000230.1:0-23956 GCA_040006795.1 Actinomycetota bacterium
CAGCCCGTCCTGCGGTAACCAACCCGCGAATATCAGTCTGACCGCGCCGTCGCGTACCGACACGCACGCCACCTCGTCGACCTGATCCGGTCACAGAAGCGGCGTCCGAGAACCCATCCCGGGCGCCGCTTCGCCCTGCCCTCTTGACAAGACCCCACTACATATCAGTGGCGGCGCGTACGAGGGCACTGGCTACCTGCGGCCAGATTGGCTCCCGCACCAGGCCCACTCCCCCGGCCGCGCTCACCGGGCCCGCCCACAGCGCCTGCGCTACAAGCGTTTCGGGCACCGGCAGTTCGCTGCCGGGAGCATTCTCCGGGGTGAGGCCGGGGTGGTTGGCTGCGCGGGCCAGAACCAGGCTGGGGCGTTCGGTGGTGTCGTTGTCGCCTAGGGCCATGGCCGTTGACATCTCCACCTGTTCCAGGATGTCGTGCGCCGTGGCAAGAACTCGCTTGCCCGTTGCTTCCAGGACGGTCGAGGGGTCGTTGCGTCCGATCCAGCCCGCCACGCAGGGAAAGGTGTAGTCGTCGGCGTCGATCCCATGGACAGATGCGACGAGGTAGGCCACGGATTCGGCTTCCACCTCGGCGTCGCCTCGGCATCCGCTGGTCTGTCCGTCGACGAAGCTGGCCGGGTCGTGCATGAGCACATGGGCCAGTTCGTGGCCGAGTGTGGTGCACATGTGGGCCTGGTCGACGTCGTCGCGGATGGTCACTGTTCTGCTCATGAAGTTGGTCAAGCCGTCGGGTCCGTTCGGTCCACCCATTGGCGACGTGCTCAGGTCAAAACCGGCGGTCTTCACCTGGGCAGCCAGTGCTTCCCACAGTCCTTCGGGTGCCTGCCCGCGGGTCAGCTGCGGTCGTGGTGGCTGGGCCAGCGGGTCACCGTCGGTTTGGCTGATGTCAAAGACTGTGACCGGCAAAAAGGCCAGCACCCGGCGAACAGGCGTGTCACTGTGGGGTTCTGGGCTTGCTTGTTCTGGCTGCGCGATGGTCGACTTTGTCGCCCCGGGCTCCTTGGGTGCCGATTTGCGGACGACCGGGGCCAGGATGGTGATCCCGGTCTCGCCCTTGCGGACCTGCCGGCCCACCTGCGACCAGGTCTTGTACCCGGCCACCCTCGTGGCTTCCGGCTTCTGCATCTGAATCAACATCGTGTTGCCCCAGCTGTAGGTGTGGAACCGGCCCGCCGTGCGCAACCACGCAGCCCATTGCTCGCCGGTGGTGATCGACTGGACCTGCTCGCTGAGCCGGCCCTGCAGAGCGACCAGCTTCTCCTCCGGGACTCGGGTCGCCTCAGCCCGCTGGGCATCGGTGGTGGGGCGTTTGTAGGCCATGGGTCACCCGGCCCCGCCGGCGCCGCTGCGCAGAGCGGTTACCTGAAGGGTCAGATCCGCCAGCTGTTCCTGCAGGTCGCTGATCTGGTTCTGTTGCTGCTCCACGAGCAGGACGAGGTCCCCCAATGTCAGCGGCGATCCGGCAATCAGTAGTTCGTTCATCGTTTCTCTCCTTCATCCGGTCAGTGGCTCAACTTCGGTGCGAGGTCTCCATGACTTCTCCGGTGGCGGTGTTGACGGTGCGACCGTTGACAAGCGCGAGCTGGGGTGAGAGTTGGGCTGGGGGCGTCATCCCTTCCTGGTCGGGGTTCGGCATGGCGTCCCGGTTGAACAGGTCGTTCCTGTGATCGGCGGCGCGTGCGGATCGGAACTCTCGGTGACGGCCGGCGGCGGGCCAGTCGTCGTGTTTGGCTGGGCCGCAGCAGGTCCCCATCCGGGAGGCGATCCGGTCCAGGAACGCTGGCAGGGCGTAGCGGTGCCACTCCTCGAGGGCGTCGCCGCTGAACGCGTATCCGGCGGTTCGGCGCAGATCGGCGATGACTGCCAGCTCGTGGGCGATGTGCGGGTGCGCGGGCCAGCATGAGGGGATGAACCGGTCGGGTTGCCAGCTGTATTCGTGGTTGATCCATTCCGCTACCTGGTCGAGCCACGCCCATATCTGGGTGCGCAACGCCGGCGGACAGCTGGGCGGATCCCACGGGCGGGGAAGCGCCGACAGCTTCCCCAGGGCTCGTTTCTGGTCGTCGGTGCCGGACCGGGCCAGGTCGAGCTCACCGTAGGCGTGTCGGACAAGCGGCCCTGGTGGCGGGAACTCGCTGGTGATGGAAACCATCAGCGACCACCAAGGGAGTTGTGACTGCCAGGGGCCGCGGTGGCGTGCAGGTCCATCTGCTGCGCCACGGCTACCGCGGCTGTGGTGCGGGCCGCGGGGCTGATGGTTTGCCCGCGTGCTTGGCCTACCCTTTCGCGGGCTGCTGCTTGGTCAGCCAGGAGGTGTTTGCCCGCCTTCCCGCCGATGCAACGGTGCAGTTTCGCGATCAGCGGCCGGGCGTTCTCGGCGATCACCAACGCCCTGCCCTGGGCCAGCTGGCGGATCTCCTCCGGGCGAAGAACGGGGGTGTCCTCCCCTGCCGTGGTCCGCCCTGAGCCGCCCCGCCCGGTGTTGTAGCTGGTTCGGGTGACCCGGGTGGTGCCGACCAGGTCGGAGATCTCGCGGTAGAAGTGCCCGTCCTTGCCGCCGCCGAAGACGACGACGTTGTTGGTCAGCCCGAACAGGGTCCTGGCTTCGTCCTCGCCGTAGCAGATCACCAGCTGGCGCCAGGTCTGGGCGGCGTAGATGAAGGAGATTCCCAGGGCCCGCTCGTTGGCCATCCGGGTTCGCAGCGTGGGTAGCGGCGTGGTGGACGGCAGCTCGTCCAGGCAGGCCAGGAATGAGGGGCAGAGTCGGCCCCATGGGGACTGGTTGGCCAGTCCCAGTGCGGTGTCGAGCACGTGCTCGGCCAGCGCGGTCATCAGTGGCGAGGCGGAGGCGTAGGGGTCGTCGCGGCCGAGCATGTAGATGGTGCCGCCGGCGGTGATCAGGTCGGTGATGTTGGTTGCTGGCCGTCCGGGTCCGGGTACGCAGCGGCGCCTGATCGGTTCCTGGAAGAACAGGCTCATCGCCTGCTGGACCGTGGTGGCGGTGTTGCCGGCGGTTCGGTCGTCGCCGTGCAGGGCGCCTCGGAGCAGTCCGTGCCAGAACTGTGCCGCGTGCGGGTGGGTGCGCAGGATCTCCTCTGGTGCGGTGGCGCCCGCCGGGTTGGCCACCCATTCCAGGACGTGGTCCAGGGTGCGCCCGGTCAGTGCGGCGGCGTGGAAGAACGCCTGCAGGACCTTGGCGCCCTCGGCGGCGTAGAAGCGGGCTGCGTCGTCGCCGGTGCCACCGGCGACCGCGCCCTTGACGGTGCCGGCGGTGAAGGCCTTGGCTCGGCGTTCGGCCACCATCGAGTCCACGCACCCGGACACCGGGTCCCAGACCAGTTCGGGAACGCCGGGGGCCATCCCGAACGGGTCGAGGACCGCGACCGGGCGCCCGCCGCTGCAGCGGTGGCCGATGGTGAGCAGGAGGTCGTCGAGCTTGGTCAGTGTCACCAGCGCGGCGCCGGGGGCGGCCAGCAGGGCGGGGGTGAGCAGGTCCAGGGTCTTGCCGCAGCCTTGCGGACCGTAGACCCCGGTGGTCCGGTCGAAGGGCACCCACAGCTGGCCGCCGTGGGGTGCGTGCGTGCGGCCGAGGCGCCATCCCACCTGTGTGGGGTCGAACCGTGTCATGACCGGCCTCCGATCCTTCTGCGCTTTCCGTACAGGTCAGGGCGAATCACCTTGCGGTCGCGGCGGATCCGAGAGCGACCCAGCACCTTTTCGACTTCGAAGCGATCGGCTAGCCCTTCGTGCGTCCCGGGTCCCCAGGTGCGCCACCAGATGCCCGCGGCGAGCAGGCTGAGGATCAGCCATGCGACTTCGGCCAGGACTACGAGCAGATACACAACGCCGGAGGCGGGCAGCCGGGTCGCATCAGCGGTGGTCAGCCCCGCGCCGGGGTGCCCGGTGAGCAGGCCGGCCAGGCTCACGGTCAGGCCGGTCCCTTGTTTGGGCCAGACCCATCCGGCGCCGGTTAGCCAGGTCGCGGCGCCTCGAGCGGCGGGCAGCAGCGTTGCTGCGACGGCCACCCACGCGAGTGTCGCCGCCGCTGGTAGCTCCCAGGTCAGCGGCAGCGGATCGCGACGCTCTCTTCTGATACTGCTCATAACCAGGTAGGCGCCGCGAGGGTGTCTTCGTGGACACCGGAGCGTGTTTGTGCCGAGGTCGCCCGATCCCGGGCAGTCGGTGGGGTCAACCGATCCGTCGAACGGACACGATCTGTGAAGCCCATTGGGCCGCCGGTGTCATTTGAACGACCTCACCGGTCCGCGGTGCGGCGACCAGGTAGATAGTGGCGCCGACTCGGCCGGCGACCATGCCCACGTGACCGGGGTTTTGCGGCGTCCCGCCGGTCCCGGCGATGAAGACCAGGTCACCGGACCTGGCAGCCGCTGGGGTCACGGGGGTGCCGTCGTTGACCTGGGCGAATGTTGTTCGCGCGATCGCGACCCCGGCGGAGGCCCAGCTGGCTTGCGTCAGCGAGGAGCAGTCCCAGGAGTTGGGCCCGTTGGACCCATAGACGTAGGGCTTGCCGAGCTGGGCTAGCGCGAATCTGGCGGCCCGGTTCCCCGCTGGCGACCCGGTCAGGGCCAGACCGTGCGGGATCACGTCCGAGCCGCCCCCCGGGCCGGTCCCGGCGACACCGCACGGATCCGGGGGGGCTTGCCCCGGCGGAGGTGCGGTCAGGCTGGCGGCCGCCGCTGTCGAAGTAGTGGCGGCCGTTCGGGGCCAGAGCTGGGCGGTCAGCGTAGCTGCGAGTGGTTGCCACTTGGCGTAGGCCCCGCGCAGGTCCTGGCGCGGTCTTTGCACCGTGGCTGCGGCCTCGGTCAGCGGCAGGGTTGCCCACCCGTTGACCTCGACCAGCTTGTCCAGGAACGCGTTCGTGGCCCGGGTCGGGTTGGCCGCTACAGCGGCGGTGTAGAAGCGGACTCGTTGCTGGAACAGGCCCAGGGAGTCGGCGTCCTTGAATACCAGGTAGTTGTGGAACATGGACTCCTGGGCGACGGTGGCCAGGGCGATGGTCGCGGCGTATGAGGGAAACCCGCGTTGGGCAACGGCCGACACGACGCTTTGGGCGTTGCCCATCTGCTCCGCGTCCAGCTGCACGTCGCCGACGCTCTGCGCGGTGCCGCCCGGCCCGCATAAGGCCGGTGGCGGTGAGCCGGTTGCCGCGCCGGCGATCATCAGCGGAAGCAGCAGGACGACCATCGCGGCGGTGGACAGGACCCAGGCGATACCGGCTGCGGCCTTGGCGTTCATCGGTAACTTCTAACCTGCCGCTGCCAGGGCATCATTTGTCCAGGTCAGTTTCTCTTCAAGGGGGGTACGCACGACCTGAACTTTGTACTCCTGGTCGCCGACCATCCACAGCGCGCGACCTCGCCCACCCATCGCCCACCCGGTGATCAGGTCTTGGGCCATCGGCCGCAACCCCAGCAGCTCGCCGAGCTCGGCGGCGACCGCCTCGTCCTGCCCGTGCAGGACCTTGATGTCGGCCAGGTGCAGCAGATCCTTGGCGATCGCGACGGCCTGTGACCCGGCCGCGCCGGCGGACATCGGGTCCGAGGGCTTGTGGTAGAGCACCAGCTGGATGTCTCCGTCGCGGCGGGAGAACCGCAGGTCGGCGTCCAGCGACTTCACCGCCTCCACACCCAGGCGCATCTGCTTCCACGTCTCGTCGCGCACCACGATCCGCAGGTCCCCTGGTTCGGCCATCTCGCGTTGGGCCCGACCCCAGGAGTTCAGACAGGTCAACGCGATCCCCATCGCCTCATCACCCAACGGTTCCAACCGTGACAAGGACAGCGACTGGATGGGCGCGCGCCAATCCACGTCGATCGTGGTGTGGTCATCGAACAGGCCCTGCAGGTAGCCCTGCACAAGCTGACCGAGCGCGTCACGCATCAGGCGGGTCCGGTCCAGGAAGTGCTGGCGGCCCGAGTACCGGCACTGGGCGATCAGTTCCGCACTGGGCTCGTCCAGGGCGTGCCACAGCGCGGGGATGGTGACCTCCCGCAGCACGGTGTTGCCGTGGGTATACCCGGTCAGGGTCCGCAGCGCGGCACTGACCGCCAACTCGTCGCTGGGAGTGAACGGCACCCGCTGGTCGGAGACCTTCTGCGACCCGACCAGGCCCCGGATCAGCACGAGCCAGCGGGAGAACACGATCGCGGACCGGCGTTGCGCCTCGGGGGCGTCCAGGTCGGCCCACCCACGGCCCAGCGGGCCGAATGCCAGCGGGTTGACCCGCGCCGGCAGGCCGTGGCCGATCGCGAAAGGCTCCACGCCCAGGGCCCGACACAAGGGCTCGTACTCGTCCTTGGGGTCGCCCAGGATCAGGGTGCGGTACCCGAAGTCCATCATCCGAAGGCAGAAGCACTTGCCGGTGGCCGACTTGCCCCGCCCTGGTTTGCCGAAGATGAAGACGTTGGGGTTGGTGGTGGCGATGTCATCGCGCAGCACCCACCCGGCCGGATCGGCGTAGAACGACCCGCCGGAGAGCTGATCGATACCCATCTGGGCGCCTGTGGGTGGCAGCCCAGGGGCGGCGATCAGCGGCCAGAACACCGGCGTCTGCTCCGAGGTCATCCGCCACATGGACAACGGGGCCTGCGAGGATGCCCACCCAGCGCAGGACATCATTCGTCCCCGGGGCGAGATCAGCTTCGGGAACAGGTTTCGTTCCCCGACCCCGGCCTGGACGCAGGCCCGCATCGGCAGGTCGTGGCCGAAGTCGGACAGCAGCTGGGACACCCCGCGGCCGGGCCGGCGGCGCCCTCCCAGAGGGCGCATCAGCGCCACCGTCTGCCGCGCGGCAACCCGACACCCACGGGAATGGCCGCCGCGACGAATCCAGAGTCCTGGGCAAGGTCCAGCCGCAGCGGGATGAACCCGCCGGTGCGAATCGAGGCATCCAGGCGCCGGCCGAACTCACTGACCGCCCACGTGTTCGGCACGGTTACCGTCGCGGCCGCGCAGGGACGAACCAGGGCCCTGCCCTTGGAGAGCTTCTCGTCCAAGCCCAGGGCGCGGCCCTCCGCGCGGCGCTGTCTGGCTCGGGCCAGTCGCCCGGTGGCCCGGCGTAGCTCACTGCCGGTGATCGCTGACATCTCGGCCCGCTGGCTGAGCCTGTCGGCCCTGGCCTGGCCCATCGCCGGGTAGAAGACCGTCAGGGCGCGTCGCTCCCCCGGAGTCGTCGGTGCAAGGACCGGCGCCAACGCTCCCAGGATGGCTCCTCGCTCCGGCAGCAGGATGGTGTCGCTCACCGAGGACCACGCGTCGTGGTTGTAGTGCCGCATCTCGGCCCACGCCTGGGTCGGACCTGCCGCGGCCAAGGGGATTCCCGTGGCCACGGCCGGGTTGTGTTGGGCGGCGACGTCGGCGGCGATCAGGGCCGCGCGCTCTCCAGGGGCGAAGCCGGTGCGGATGGCCACAGCCAGGGCGGGTGAGTCCAACCAGGTCACCTCGGTGCAGCCCATCGGGCCACGCAGCCGGGACTCGACCTCGGCCATGGCCCCGGCCAGCACCCGGGCTCGCCCGTCGATGCCACCGCCGGCTTCCTTGGCTGGCTTGGCGATCCGGTCCTCGCCGACCACGATCGTGACGAAGGCCTCGGTGCGAACCGACGCGGGAGTCAGCATCTGCCCGAGCTGGTCGTTGATCTGCCGGGCCAGGGCGGGACCGTCGGCTCTCCGGTGGGTGTTCTGCCAGGCCGCCCGTTCCGCGCCGTCATCAGGGACGGTGCGGACCTGGATGGCGAGCAGGTCGATGAGTTCGGTGCGTGAGGCGATCTCCTGCAGCTCGGCCAGCCCGGCCCCCATCCGGTTTCGCATCCCGGGCTCGGCCAGTCCGATCCCGGGATGGACGATCCGCGCGACGACCGCCCAGGTGGCCGCCGAGTGGTTCTGCACGACCGCGACCCTGCACATGGTGTGGCCCAGTGGCGGGCCGTCGTGTACCTGGATGCCGGCCAGCACGCCGGGCAGGTCCACCTCCCCCAGGTCGCCGGGGATTCCCGCGGCAGCCTTCGACTGCCATCTGGTCCAACCCATGACCCCTCCCAACCCGTGAAGCAGCAGTGCGACGGCCCACCCCGTTGCGGAGCGTCCCCGGACAGGCACGCACGCCAATGCCACCAGCAGCGCCCACACCGGCAGCCACACCGCCAGGGCCAGCCACCGCCCGCTGTTCATGGCCGCCAGGCCCGGCAGCGCGGCGAGAAGAACCAGCGCCAGCTGCGGGCCGGACATCCCAAAGAACCACCCGGTGCGGTCCCGCGCGTAGTCGGTGTACTCCATGGCCGTCATGGCCGGCTGCCCGGCTGTTGCGGGTGATTGGCTCGTCGGACTCGGAAGAGGGCAGAAAGGTTCATACCCCGGTAAGCGCCGCGCGGGCCATCTGGTGGACACCCCTGTCTGGGTTGCCGAGCGAGCCGGACAGATGGTGACGATCAGGGCGGCACAACAGGGATCGCCTCGGCTGCCCCCGCGGCCCCGCCTGCGGCTCCTGCGCCCGGTCCTGGGCCGCCGGCGCCATCGGGTGCCCCGGTCGAACCTTGGGATCCGCCGGTCAGCTGTTGCACCGGGGGTGGCTGCATCGGCGGTGGCGGGGGCGTCGGCAGCGGCCCGGAGCCGCCGCCGCTGGGCCCCTGGCCAGGGGTGGCCGGCGGCTGCTCCTCGGTGCCCTGCCCAGCGCTGGTGCCCTGCCCCGGGCTGCCGCCGTCCGGCGAACCGGTGTCGGACCTGCTCGAGGTGTCGGTTTGGCCGAAGTAGGGGGCCTGGTGTCCCACCCCGGCGGCGCCGAGAACATCGGCGCCGATGGCCGACGAGCCGGAGACCCCTGACGCCATCGTGTTGCCGGCTTTGGTCAATCCGCCGCTGAGCTGGTTCATCGTCTGGGCGAACCGGCCCTGGGTCTGGGAGTCGGCGTCGGACTCGCCCATCGAGCGGCCACCACCATCTTGTCGGGTCCCGGCTGAGCCGCCCCCGTCGGCGCCGCCACCCTTGCCGCCCATGAGGGATGCGACTCCCCCGGAGGCGGCAAACGAGGTCCGCACCGCGGCACCTGAGGAGGTGCCGGGGTCCACGAAAGCCAGCATCCGGAACACGATCAGCGGACACACCGCCCCGATCAGGATCAGCATGGCCGACACCAGCGCCATACCGACCGCGGCCGCGTTCTTGTCACCGCTGCCGGCGACCACTTCCTGGCTGATCTTGACGCCAATGCCCAACACCAGCGCGGCCAGTGGCGAGATCAGCGAGGCGGAGATGAACCAGCGCAGCGACTTCCAGAACCAGGCGCGCCCGATCTCACTGGTCAACCCGGCAGCGGAGATCGCCGAGGTGGTGGCCAGGATCATCAGGGCAGCACACCGGGCCAGCTGGATGAACACGTATCCCAACGCGGCGGGCAAGACCACCAGCAGACCCGTGATCCCCAGGACTGTGGCCGCGACGGTGTCGGTGACCTCTCGGGGCCCGCTGAGCGAGGTGGCCACCGCCGCGAAGGAGTCGACGTTCAGCAGGGCCCGCAGAAGTGCCTTGGTCAGGCCGGCCGAGGCTGCAGTGATCGCGGAAGCCGCGGTCAGCCCCACGGTCCAGACCGCACCGAACTGGGCGGTGCCGACCAGGACCCTGGCCAGGGACTGACCATCTCTCTTCCAGGCGATAGTGCCCAGCTGAAGGAGCACCATCAAGACGGCCACGAAGGCGCCGATGGCGAAGGTATACGGCAGGATCGCGCGCAACGGGCCGGTCGCGGACAGGTCCGGGTTGCTGAACGCGTCGATGACCCGGAACGAGACCGCCAGCGCCCACATGGCCGCCGACCACAGCGCAACCATGGCGCCCTTCCACCCGTCGGCGGTGGCCACGGCGGCGGCCTCGCCAAGCCACTTCATCGGGCTGAAGTCACCCAGGTCGATGCCGAACCCAGGGACCGCGGCCAACACTGCCGCGCCGCCCAGGGCCCGGCTACCCATTGCGCAGCTCCTTGTATCCAGCATCGATGGCCGCATCAGTACCCGGCCAGAGGGACGGCGCCGGTGCCGGCTCAGCGCCGGGCCCGATCACCCAGCGGTTGGCTTGCCAGGCCATCCGCTGGCAGTCGGCAAGGGCCACACGCGCGGTCCGGGCCAAGGTGGCGTCGACCTCGAAGTCCACGCAGGCCACCACCCAGCCGGGCCCGTCGGCGGCCTTGACCAGACCCATGATGGGCGTCGCCGTCAGCGCCAGGTTGGGTGCCTTGCCCGCCGACAGGCCCGCAGCGGACAGGAAGTCCGCCATGGCCTTGACCCCCGACCAGGTCGCGGCGGTAGGCCCGCCGGGGGCGGCCCAGCCCTCGATCACGGCGCGGGCCCCGCCCAGGCTCACTGAGTCCAGGGCGGCCTTGTCGATCGCGGCCAGCTGAGCCAGCGCACCAGCCGGGGTGTGCTCGAAACCGGCCGGCACACCCACCGGGCCGCTGGTGGTGCTGGGTGGCAGCATGATGAAGCCCGGGTCGCGGGTCGACAACACCGACGGATGTGCCTCGGCCGCCGAACCCGGCGGCATGGGGCGGGCGGCCAGATCATCTCGCCGGGCCCGGGTCGGGTCATCGGGGCCCGGTGGCCCCGCCGTGGCCTGGCCGCGCGGAATACTTGAGTGAGGTCTGGCCGCAGGCGAGGCTGGATGGATGGAGTAGTAGACCGCGTACCCAAGGCCGATCAGGAGCAGAAGCCCGGCCAGCGCGGCACCAATCAGCAGGGCTAACTGCTTCTCACGGCTCAGCGCCCCGGCCGGGACTGTGCTCTGGTTGCGGCCGCGATTGAACATCAGCAGCCCGAGCCGACGATCCCGTTGACGACCCCCAGGATCGTCACGAACAAGATGGCGCACAGCACGACCACGGCCAGCCCCATCGCGCCAGCCCGAGAGGCGTGAGGGTGGCTGAACAGCCTGCCAACCAAAATACCGGCCAGCGAGACCAGCGCACCCAGGGCGAGCAGCCCGATGACTGCCCACTTCACCCAGCCCACGAGCTGGTCCTGGTAGTGCTGCATCCCCGGCGGTGCCTGCGGGCACACGCCCGCCAGAGTGGCTGCCAACGCGCGCTCAGTCAGTGCGGTGATCATTGCCAAGGTCCAATCCGTCAGCGGTCGGTAAGAAGTCGCCCGGTCGGTTCTGCGGGGTCGGTGTTTCCGGGTCTGCGGCCAGAACCCTGGCGACGATCTGCCGCCCGCCCTCGATCACGGCTTTGGGCAGCGGCGCACAAGAGATCCCGGCCACTAACAGGTGCCGATCGCTGGGGACTCGTACCACCCGCCCGGCGCGCTCGGCTGCCTTCAGCAGCGGGCCGGCGGTTGCGTACACCGATCGGTCCCGGCGCCTGGGCCCAAGCAAGGCCACCACGGGGTCGCCGGGGCAGGTGCCCAGTGCCTGTTCGAGCTGGCGAAGCGCCGGGATCGTGGCCCGAGCCACCAAGACGACCACCGCCGAGCTGATCAGCTGAGCAAGCCAGCAGTCGCCGGCAAGGACGTCTGAAGCGCCCCACGCGGTGTCCACCACGGTGACATCGGCCCCTGCCCGGGACACAGCCGGTGGGGCCGGGATGTCGGCGGCCGAGACCAACACGTCGCAGACCCGGTCGATGGGCAACCCTGCGCGTCGCCCCTGGCGCCAGCCGCTGCCGTTGACCCCGAGCTCGGCGTCAACAGCAGTGGTCAAGCCCGAGCGTTCCGGGCTCGCACAATCCAGCAGCCGCGCTGAGCGACCAGACTCATGGGCAGCCTCGGCCACCGCCAGAGCCAGGGTGGATGCCCCGGCACCGCCATGGCATCCCACCACCAGGACCACCCGCCCGGACAAGGTTACGTCGGGCGCGCGGTGGGGCGGGCGACTTCGCGTCGCAGGTCGCCCCTGGGTGCGAAACTCGCCTGCCCATGCGGCACGCAGCGCCGCCTGCAGCTCGGCGACGGTGAGAGGCGTGGCTGTGATGCTCACACCGACCCCGCCCGGTCACGGCGCAGCTCCAACGCCGCCACGAGTGTCTTGGGAGGTACTCGTGTTTGGAGCTCATTGCTTGCCGCCAGAGCCGGGCGAAGAAATGCGAGCACTCCTTCCAAGCCGTCGACAGTGGCCCGGAGGTCTCCGGCTGCGAGCGCATCGAGCAACTGCACGACATGCTCCGCCGAAGGCGCAGTCGGGGCCGGGTCGTTCCTCAAGAACCTCGCGTCCATTACCGTCTCCTTCTCGCATTGCTTCAGGTTGCTGCTCATACCTGGGTAAGTAACCGGCGACCGTGTTCGTGGACATTTCCCTGCTGCCGCTCCTACGCGCACTCACGCAGGTACGCCTCGCGGGCACTGACCAGGCACCTGACCGCGCGATCGCGACTACGCCGCACCGTCTTCTCGTTGACCCCGTGCCGCGCCGCCACAGCCCTGATCTCCGCCGCGGAGTTCAACCCGCGGACAGTGCCAGCAACCTCAAGGTTGGCCAGTTCCAGGAGAATCGCGGCGTCCTGTCTGGTGACCACGCCCTTGCCAATGGCCCACTTCAAGACCCCCAGAAGGGTGAGCTCCTCCTCCAGTCCCACGCCAGGACCGTGATCGACAACGGCGCGCAAACTGGCATCGGTGGCCGCCCCAACGGCCATGGTGTCCACCAGAATCACCACGAACCTGCGGCGCCGTTTGGCAGTTTCCACGCCGAGGTCGCGCAGAACGGCCCGGCGGGCATCCATCAGGATGTTCTGAGAAATCGCCCGCCGGCGCCGCCTGCTTGGGAACTCCCGGATCTGCAGCCACACCTGCCCGGCGACCATCTCCTCGATGTTGTCCGAGAGGTTACTGAGCTGCTTAGCGAGCCGCCCCGCACCGTTGACCAGCAGCAGAGCTGCTGCCTGGGCCGCGTCGTGGTCATTGCCCCCATCGATGGCACCGAGGCGAACCAACGCGGCCAACAACGCATCCGCGCGTACCCGGTTGCCCCTGTCCTCGACGATCGCCACCACCTCGTCCAGGCCGTTCAACCCGGCTAGAACCGGCTCGGCGGCGACCCATGACGACCAGCGACCAGAACGCTCGACGCGCTCTTCCAACTCCGGCCAGTTAAGACCCATCAGCTGTATCGGAAACATCGCGGAAGTCCTTCCGGAAGAGAGTCCGTTGCAGGACTCACAATCCGAAAAACACGTCACCCGATTCGTGCCCGCTCCCGCCTCAACACCGCGTGCCCCAACCAGGGGCACGCTGGGGGCACGGGCTCTGACCTGCGAAAACACCAGACAGAAGAAGTTTCCAGAAACTTCACGATCGTCGCGGTAAGCACCTTCGTGCCCCCACGCCCACCAGATGAAGGCCCACGAACTGATGTTCGTCGAAACCAACCCCGAGCGGAAAACTCACGTCACATGCGGCGATGTGACGCACCAGTCGGGCCAGGCTAACCCACGGCTAACCCCAATACCCATAACTTAGGTTGGGTGGAGTTGACCCAGGAGGGTGGTCATCAGGGGTTGGTATCAAGCTGCGACAGAAAGCTGTCCGACGGTCTGCGGTCCTTGGCTTCGCTCAGCCACCACCGGGTGGGAAGCGAGAGAACGCCGCTGTGGTCGGGTGAGTTGAAGATCTGGAATCCTGTGGCCGTATTCTTGTGCCCTGTGTGTGGTCGTCCACCGTGGAGGCAGTTCGTGCTGGTTGTCGGGTCTGCGCTGGGTCGATTGTGAGGGTTGCCCACGTCAGCGATTTCTTCCTGCCGCGCCTGGGGGGCATAGAGATGCACGTGGCGGACCTCGCCGGGCTCCAGCGGGCTGCGGGCCATGACGTCCAGGTCATCACGAGCACCCCAGGCCCCGACGGCCCGCACGTGCACCGTGTCACGCGGGCCTTCCGCCGACCGCACGCGCTGCACCCGCTCGCCGTCCGGGCCGGCCTTCGGACCCTGCGTGACCTGGACGTGGACGTCGTCCACGCCCATCTCGGTGTCGGGTCACCGTTGGCCTTCTTCCTCGCCCGGGCCGCGGCCCGCGACGGGATCCCCACGCTCGTCACGGTGCACTCGATGTGGGCCGGCGTCGGCCCGATCATGTCCACGATGGATGCGCTCGGCGGCTGGTCCACGCTGCCAATCACATGGACGGCGGTCAGTGAAGCAGCCGCAGCGCCCCTGCGCCGGCTGCTGACCCCCGACACCGAGATCCGGGTCCTGTCCAACGGCATCGACCAGGCGCGGTGGCGGATGCCCGCCGCCGCGCAGCGACCCGGGGAGCTCGTCCTGGTCGCCGTCATGCGCCTGGCCCGGCGCAAACGTCCCATCGCTTTGCTCCGGATTGTCCGCCAGGCCCAGTTGGCCCTGGAGCGACTCGGGGACCAGACCCGGCTCAGGCTGCTCGTCGCTGGTGACGGGCCGCGGCAGGAGGCGATGGCGTCCTATCTACGCAGGCACGCGATGACCGACGGCGTCGCCCTTCTTGGTCGGGTCGACCGGCAGGAGGTTCGACGTGTCCTGGGGGCCTCACATGTGTTCCTTGCACCGGCCGATCTCGAGTCGTTCGGCATCGCTGCTCTGGAGGCGCGGTGCGCGGGCCTGCCCGTCATCGCCAAAGCCCGCGGCGGGGTCGGGGAGTTCGTTGGCCACGGGCGCGAGGGCCTGCTCTGCGGATCTGACGCCGACATGACAGGCGCCGTGGTGCGCCTGGTTCGCGACCGGGAGCTTCGCCAGCAGATCGCCGCGCACAACCGCACCGCAGACTGCCCCGTCGCGTGGGCCTCTGTCCTGCAGAAGACGGATGAGGCGTACGCCTCCGCGGGGATGGCCCAACCCGCCCGCGCGCAGACTACGTCGCAACACCTTTCCCAATGGCAAAGGTCGTGAGCGCTAGCCTGGTCAGCGTCGTTGGGGTGTCCCTGGGGTCGGCGGCCTTCTTCTCCGTGGCCACCGCACTCAAACACCGCAGTGCAGGCAAGGTGCCCAGGGTGGCCCACTTCCGCCCCGCCGAGCTGCTCGGCTTCGCGGCAGCGACCCTGCGTCACCCGTTATGGCTGGGCGGCATCCTGGCCGACGTGGGCGGCCTGGGACTGCAGATACTCGCGCTGCACATCGGCGCGCTCACCGTCGTCCAGCCGGTCCTGGTCAGCGCGGTGCTGTTCGCGCTCATCCTGGGGCACTGGGTCGCCGGAACGCAGATAAGCCGCCGGGAGGTCATCCTCGGAGCCGTGCTAGTGCTATCGGTGGCCGGATTCCTGATCGTCTCCGGCGCGGCGACCGCTCAGGCCGACCAAACCGACCGGCTACCGGCGATTCTGGCCGCAGCGACATCTCTGGTCGTTGTCATCGGGTGCCTTGCCGCCTCCCGCCGGGCCACGGCCCGCAAACTGGGTTCGCGCCGCGCAGCGGCCCTGCTCGGAGTCGCCGTCGGGACCATCTATGCGGGTACTGCCGCCCTCATCAAGGCATCCACCGATCTTGCCCAGCACGGTCCTGCGGCCTTGCTCACCAGCTGGCAGCTGTACGCCCTCCTGGTCGCGGGGGCAGTCGGGGTCTTCCTGGCACAGATGGCATTTCAGGCCGGACCACTCGCCGCGAGCATGCCCGCCACAGCGACCATTGACCCGCTGGTCAGCGTCATACTGGGTGTCGTCGTGTTCGACGAACAGCTGCGCCCCGGCCTCGTGCCATCGCTGCTGTCGGTGCTGTTCCTCACCCTCATGTCGGCGGCGGTAGCCCTGCTCAGCCAGGTACGGGTTGTGGTGCAGGAGACCGTGGCAGCCCCGCGATGATGTGACCGACCAGCAAGCCTCGAGTGGCACTGCGAGCCGCCTTTAGGCGGCGGAATACGCACCTCCCCTTAGTTGGGTCCCTTGGGTTGGATCGAGGAGCACGGCGGCAGGCGCAGCGATCATGGCTTTGGCATGAACTTTGACAGCACCTGCTTGTCAATTCTGACGTCACCCACGGCAGGGTGGGTGTTCACGAATGGCGTCACTGCGGCTGAGCCCCTTCGAGTCGGGGATCGGCTGCGGGGTGCACCGGTTTGGTCGCCTCCCGGCTGCTGGGCTGCTGGGCTGGTTGGTGTGGGCTCGGCGGCGGCGGTGGGAAGCGGCGGTCTCGTGTGGTGTGAACGGTCCGCTGAGTGGTCGAGGTCAAGGGGTGGATGTTGAGGCGACGCCCGTCGTCGGGGTGCCGGTGGCGCTCGACGTGGCAGGCTCGTCGCAGCCAGTCGATCAACGCGGGCGATGAGTCTGTCATCATTCCCGGGCAGGTCCGGTCAACCTTCGGCATCAACACCGCGCTCGCACTGACCGCGGTCGCCGGCAACGGGTCGGGCCGCAACTGCTCTGTCATCCTGCTGTTGTACTTTCTTCGCGGTTGCGTAGGCGAAGCAGCCACGGGCCGGCGATGGCGACGGCGATCAGTACCGTGCCAGCGGCGAAGACGGCGGAGGCGATGACGTCACTGAGGTAGTGCGCCCCGAGGTAGAGCCGGGAGGCCGCCACCATGACGATGAAGGGTATGCCGACCAGCCACACCGTGCGGGTTGGGTGGTGGGCCAGCAGCATGGTGGCGGCGACAGCGAACACCAGGGCTGCGGCAAAGGCGGTGTGACCGCTGGGGTAGCTGTCGGGCCTGGTCTCTACGACCAGGGCATGCACGGTGGCCGCCGGAGGGCGCATGCGGTGGACCAGGACTTTGCCCACTTCGACCGACAACCAGCCGATGATGGTCAGAGCGGCCACGCCCACGGCGGCGAAGTGGCTGCGCCGCCAGGCGATGGCGCAGCCGGCGAGCAGCAGGACGGGAGCTACCAACGGCCCGAATCCGACGTTGACGAACCGGGCGAGCCAGGTCAGTACTGCGTCGCGGTGGCCGGCGATGGTGACGTCGAGGCCGAGCTCGCCCGTGCTCTGGGCGCCGATGGAGGTCACGGTTAAGCCGACAACGATTCCCACGACAAGTAGCAGCACCCCCGTCACGAGCAGGGGCACCCGAGGCAGGCTCGGCTTGGTCGGGGCCGGCGTGCCGTCCGGGCGGGGGTGCGCGGCAGGGATCGTCTGGGAGGGCGGCTGGTCGTCGGGAGACGTGTTGGCGGTCATATAGTCACCAGGGTACTGGTGGCACGCGTCGACGCTTCCTGTTCGTTGGTGGGCGTCTCGTTCGCGGACGTCGCTTCGGTTGTCGGCGGAAGTCGGTTAACTCGGTCCGGCATTCTCGACTTGTGCTGTCAGGATGGTCGTCTGGCGGCGATAGGACGCAACTCGGTCGGGTCTTGCGCACGCTGCGTGGAGCCAGAAGGCTTGGGATGTGGCAACGACCGACGACCTGGTCGCGCTGGGCTTCACGTCCTCCAGCGTCGATTGCGTCCCCTGGAGTGGTGTAACTCCTGGCCCGTGATTTTGGTGACAGGTGTCGGTCACCAAGATGTGCGGGCCACCGCGTGAGGCTTTGTGAGAACCCACTACGGAACTCACGATAAGGACTCACACGATGACCCTGAACCAGTCTGCCCTGCTCGAACTCACCGACGTACTGCGTACCGCCGACGGCGGCAAAGTCATGCGTCTCATGCTCTCCGCGATGCTGCAGGCCCTCGTCGATGCCGAAGCGACCGCCCAGATCGGCGCCGGCCCGTATGAGCACACACCGACCCGGACGACCCAGCGCAACGGCACCCGGGGCAAGACCGTCTCGACGACCGCAGGGGACTTGATGGTGAAGATCCCCAAGCTGCGGGCCGGGTCGTTCTTTCCCTCGTTGCTGGCGCCGCGGCGGCGTATCGACGTGGCGTTGTACGCGGTGGTGATGGAGGCCTACGTCCATGGGGTCTCTACCCGTAAGGTCGATGACCTGGTCGCCGCGTTGGGCGTGGATGCGGGGATCTCCAAGTCTGAGGTGTCCCGGATCTGCGCCGACCTGGACGTCGACGTCGCAGTCTTCCAGGCCCGTGAGCTGACCGAGCAGGCGTTCCCGTACGTCTTTGTGGACGCCACGTACTGCAAGGCCCGCGTCGGTGGGCGGGTGGTCTCCCAGGCGGTGGTGATCGCCACCGGGGTCAGTTCTGACGGGCGCCGTGAGGTTCTCGGCTCGGCGGTCGGGGACTCCGAGACCCAGGACTTCTGGACCGAGTTCCTGCGCGGCCTGCGTGAGCGTGGACTGCACGGGGTGCAGCTGGTGATCTCCGACCACCACCGGGGCCTGATGAACGCGATCGGGGCCACCATGGTCGGCGCATCGTGGCAGAGGTGTCGAGTTCATTTCATGAGGAACGTGTTGGCCAAGGTCCCCAAGGGCAACACCGAGATGGTCGCCGCGGCGATCCGCACGATCTTCGCCCAACCCACCGGCCCCCTGGTCCGGGCCCAGGTCGAGATCGTCGCGACCATGCTCGAACCGAAGCTCCCCGTCGTGGCCGGCATGCTGCGCGGGGCCCGTGAGGAGATCACCGCGTTCGCTGACTTCCCCGAGGCGCATTGGCGCAAAGTGTGGAGCACTAACCCGTTGGAACGGTTGAATCGAGAGGTCAAAAGACGCACCGACGTCGTCGGGATCTTCCCCAATCCCGCTGCCCTGCACCGGCTTTCGTCCTGTGTCCTGATCGAGGCGCACGACGAATGGCAAGTCAGCGACCGCCGCTACCTCTCCGAAACCTCCATGGCCATGCTCACCCCGCCAGAGCCGACCGTACTGACAGCCCGACCCGCCGACAGGGGGGTGATCGACAACACTCAGGCCTGCACGGCATAGTGCACAACACAGAGCATCGCGCGTAATGGGGTTACACCACTCGCGGGGACGCCATCTCCAGCGTCGCCGCCGTGACCCTGAATCTTCCGCACCCCGATCCATTCGGCATGGGCCGTTCTGTCGTCTGCGGGTGCAGACGACAGCCCCACAGGAACCTGGCGTGTACGCCTGGTTCGCGGACGGGCAGGTCTGCTACGTCGGCAAGGCAGTTGAAGGTTACGGGCTGATCCAGAAGGTGAAGGGTCAGAGCCTGGGAAGGGCCTACGACGACTACACCTACTGTCCGCCGTCCAAGGCGCTCAAGCAGTCGCAGACTCGCGCCCGCGTCAACGGGCTACTCAACGCGTCGCTCGTTGCTGGTCACGTCGTGGAGTGGTGGTGGCTCGTCGCCGCTCGCCCCGATGAGGTCGAGGAACTCCTCATCCAGCGCTGGAATCCACCTTGGAACATCGCCCTGCGCAACCACTAATGAGAGCGCTCGAACACAGTCGAACGGATCGACTCGCCCGACTGGCGGCGGAATGACGCGACAGCCTAAGCGGTCGGATCGCCTTCTTGGAGAGCCGTTCACCGTACGGTAGTGGTGTGGACGGGGGAGCCGACGAGAAGCGCATGCGCCTGCGATACGCCGGCGCCTGCCGGGTGTGTGGGGTTGAGCTTCCCGCCAAGGTCGAGGCATCTACGAATGGACGACGAAGACGGTCCGGTGCGTCAGTCACGACGTGCGCTTTGCTGTCGAGCCCGCTGTCGTGGAAGTAGTCGAGTCCGGCACGGCGGGAGCGTCAGTGCGTCGAGAGTTTCAGCGGCGCAAGGCAAAGCGTGAAGAAACGCATCAGGACCAAGCACCCCCTGGATGACGTCACTTGCTCTGGCACGCTTGAAGCCGTGTCGTGCGGGCTGGCATCCCTTCCACACCTTTGATAAGGGCACCAGATTTGGTGGGCGCCGGCAGGGCCCACCCATCGGTGGCAAGCCACACCTGGCCTGAGAACGGAGGATGTCCCGAGTTCCGTGGAACTTCGGGACATCCTCCGATTGCTTGGTCAGCTCCAACTTTCATGCTCTTCGCCATCGGCTTGGGCGTCCCTCCTGAGGCTCTCGATCTCCTTCTTCAGCTCGATCATCTTGAGCTCGCGCCCCACGGTTAGCCGCTGGAACCGTTCGAGGTCTGCCAGCCGATCCAGCTCCCGGGCCTGCCGCACGGCACTGTCCCTTTGGGCCTGCATCTGTTGGGTCACGTCGCGCGCTGCGGCGAACACCCCGAGCACGTTGCCCTTGATATCACGGTGGACCGAGGCGTTGTAGAGGACCTCGGTCAGGGTGCCGTCCCGGTGGCGCATGGTCAGCGGGTAGTCGACGGCCATCCCGTCTGCGAAGACCAGCAGGTAGATCCGCTTGGCCTTGGCCGGCTCGGTGAAGCAGTCGGAGAACGCGGTCCCGATCAGTTCATCGCGCGGGATCCCGGTGACCTTGACGGTGGCCTCGTTGGCGTCGGTGATCTTGCCTTCGGGACTGATCGCGACCAGCGAGTCCAGGCTTGACTCGATCATCCCCCGGGCGGCGTCGAAGGCCTGCGTCTGGGCGGTGACATCGCGGGCTGCGGCGAACACGCCGAGCACGTTGCCCTTGATGTCGCGGTGGACCGACGCGTTGTAGAGGACCTCGGTCAGGGTGCCGTCCCGATGCCGCATGGTCAGCGGGTAGTCGATGGCCATGCCCTGCGAGAAGACCAGCTGGTAGATCTTGTTGGCTTTCTCGGGATCGGTGAAGACATCGGAGAAGGCGGTCCCGATGAGCTCATCTCGCGGGATCCCGGTGACCTTGACGGTGGCCTCGTTGGCGTCGGTGATCATCCCTTCGGGACTGATCGCGACCAGCGAGTCCAGGCTCGACTCGATCATCCCCCGGGCGGCGTCGACGGCCTGCGTCTGGGCGGTCACGTCGCGGGCGATCGAGGACGCTCCGACGATCTCGCCAGCCTCGTTGCGGATCGGTGAGACGCTGACGGAGACGGTGATGGCCGTTCCGTCCTTTCGGATGCGGAGGGTCTCAAAGTGGTCGACCTGCCCGCCGGCCTTGATCCTGGCGAGGATGCCAGACATCTCGCCGGGTCGATCGTCGGGAATCAGGACCCCTACCGACTGGCCAAGAATCTCTGCGCTCGAGTAGCCATACATCCTCTCACCGGCCGGGTTCCAGCTCGTGATGACTCCGTCCAGCGTCTTGCTGAAGATGGCATCATCCGAATGCTGAACGATGGCGGCCAGACTGGCCAACTGGCTGCTCTGCACCCCTGCCTGCTTGTGGCCAATCCCCGCCTCACCTTGAGTCACCACAGCCTGTCATCACCGCTTATGGCTAGTCCAGGTGAGCATTCATATCCGCATCTCACGAACTTTGCCTCTCATCGTGCGTTGTCCATAACCCCTGTGCCAAGTCTGACTGGCAATGTTGAGTCTGTCCGGAAAATCTCTAGGCCGTCCGGAACCAGATGACGCGCCATCTGTGGGGAAGTTCAGCCATCACTTGGTCACGCGCCTGCTCGTAGGTCTGCGCCTGGACCCGGACTTGCCGAGTCTGCCTCCCGGGGTCGATTCCGGTCGAATCCGGGGGGATTGTCTCTAGCATTGCCTGCACGGTCGTCATGGCTGGATCGTAGGACACCACATCGGCGCGGTGATGCGCCCATGACAACCCGTGAGTCTGCCGTCCTGGGTGGCCGCGTCATGATCCCGGACCCGGTGATCGATCATGGCGCCATCCTGGTCGAGGGCGACCGAATCACAGGGTGGGCCCAGTCGCTGGGGCGACGGCCGGTGCTTCGCTCGTCGCTCTCATCCTCTGAGTGCCGGCGGCGGTCAAGTTGGGAATGGAAACAATCGCTGGGTGACGGCGCGGAGGGAAGGTCAGGAGCACCCCTATATCACCTCTCGCTCCTATGGGATCGTTCACTGATCCTTCGCCGACACAGGGGGGTCAGCGGTGAATGTTGGATCAAGTCCAGCGAATCCCTCCCAGACCGGGTGCAACCGGATCGGCAAGACGGGCACGGGCATGCCGGCGTTTGAGGGCACGTCGTTGCTCTGCGGACAATCCGCCCCAGACCCCTTCGTCCTGTCGGGCCTCGATGGCCCAACTCAGACAGGTCCCGATGACCTCACAGCGACGGCAGACGGCCTTGGCTTCTTCTATCTGGACAAGTGCGGGACCGGTGTTGCCGGTGGGGAAGAACAGCTCTGGGTCCACGCTCAGACAGGCAGCACGGTCGCGCCAAGTCATCAGGATCGTGCTCCTTCATCGAGGTCTGGGGTGAGCATGACGGGAGTCAGCTGCGGCGGCGAACCGATGGGTATCATTTGGTCGCTCAAAGCCAACATTTCAGTTAACGTCAAGGTCGCCGCTAAGTCAACGGGCCGCGTTGACTCATCAAAAATGCGCGCGTAGGGGTAGTCGTTGACTCACCAAGGAATGCGCGCGTAGGGCGCGCCTACCGAGCTGGTGTTGATCTGGCCGATAGGCCCGATCGATGGGACTGACGTTGAGCCAACGGCAAGCGGTGACCAAGACGATGGCGACGCGCTACAAGCGCTCGGACAGAGCCGGAAAAGGTGTGATCTTGGATGAGTTGTGTGCCATGACGGGTTGGCATCGCAACCACGCCCGTAAGGCGTTGTGGGACGCGCTGACTCCGAAGATCGTCCGGGCGCGCACGCGCCGGGCGCCAAGGTACGGGGCGGAGGTCATCGCCGCGTTGGCGTTCTGCTGGGCGGTCCTGGGCGGGCCGACTGGTAAACGGCTGGCCCCGGTCATGAGCGAGCTGGTGCCGCGGCTGCGGCGCTTCGAGGAGCTGGACATCACCGATGAGACCGCGGCTGAGTTGCTGGCGATGTCGGCGGCGACGATGGATCGTCGGCTGGCTGGCGACCGGGCGAAGATGCAGCTCCGTGGCCGAAGCCATACCAAGCCCGGGTCTTTACTGAAGACCCAGATCCCGATCCGGACATGGGCCCAGTGGGACGACGCCGTGCCCGGTTTCGTGGAGATCGACCTGGTCGGGCACGAGGGTGGCAACGCGATCGGGGAGCACGCCTACACGTTGACGGTCACCGACATCGCTACCGGGTGGACGGAGAACCGCTCGGTGCCCAACAAGGCGCAGAAGTGGGTGTTCGCGGCGCTGATGGAGATCCGGGCGGTGTTCCCGTTCCCGATCATCGGGATCGACTCTGACAACGGGTCGGAGTTCATCAACTGGCACCTGCTGGCCTGGTGTGAGAGGGAGAAGGTCACCTTCACCCGCTCGAGGGCGGGCAACAGCAACGACGGCGCGCACGTGGAGCAGAAGAACTGGGCGGTGGTGCGCACCGTGGTCGGCTACCATCGCTACGACACGGCCGCAGAAGTGTTGCTGCTGAACAAGATCTGGGTACTTCAGTCGCAGATGACGAACTACTTCCTGGCCCAGCAGAAGCTGGTCTCCAAGGTCCGGGCCGGCGCGAAGGTCACCAAGAAGTACGACGTCCCGACCACCCCGCACCGGCGATCCGAGCGGCACGAGACGGTTAGCGCCCAGGACAAGGCGATCATGAAAGACACCTTCGCGGGGCTGAACCCGGCTGCGATCCAACGCCAGATCCAGGCCCTGAGCGCCGAACTGCTGACCGCGGCCACCAGCAAGGCCCCGGCCACCAGCAGACCCGCGTTCACCCCCAGAACTGGGCGCCAGCCGGCCCAGCAGACAGCATCGTGACCAGGCCCCGCAGTCAACAACCTGTTGACAGCGGGTTGGCCTGCCACTATGCCGACGACCCGGCCCGCCGGCCCTATTGCACGCTGACCGCAACCGTCCAGCTCGGCACCGTCGCGCTGTGCGCGTCCTGCAACGCCGCCCGCTCCACCCTGGGCAAGGGCCAAACCCCCGTCCCGCTACCAGCCAGTGCGGTATTGGACGTCCTGGGATGGGTGGCCACCGCCCACCAGCAGGCCAACGCCGCCGAAGCCACACTGGCCGCTGCCGTCACCAGAGCCCGCCAGAGCGGCGTGTCCTGGTCGGTGATCGGCGCCCAACTCGGCGTCTCACGTCAAGGCGCACAACAACGCTTTACGCGCGCATCCGCTCGTGAGTCAACGAAGGGCGCTACGCGCGCATATTGACATGAGTCACCAGGGCAGTAGAACCGCAATCGCTAAGAGACCGGTCGGTCCTGCGGGACACGTTGCG
>JBDTWH010000231.1:0-4173 GCA_040006795.1 Actinomycetota bacterium
GGTGAGGCAGTTGACGCTTTGGTTGCGCAGGCTGGTTGTCGCTCCGGCGCTGGCTGCGGTTTGGGCTTGACCTTGGGTCCGGGAGATGGAGGCGGCCCGGGCGGCCGCGGCGGCGGCGGACTCGACGGCTTGGTGGGCGATCGTCACCCGTCCGCCGAGGATGATCAGGACGAGAAACAGGCCGAACGCGGGGATCCCGATGACAGCCTCGATGGCTGCTGAGCCGCGTTCACGGTTGCGCCTACTCATCCTCATCGGCTGAGTCTTTCGACGGGCACTGTGGCGCTTTGGGTGATGCGCGGGCTCCATCCGGGCACGACACTCAGCGCTGCGCCGGAGACGGTGACAGTGGCGGTGGCAGCGCCGCGGTTGCCGGTGGCGCTGACCCCGCGCAACACGTCGCCGCCACCAGCTGAGGCCACGAAGGCGGCCGCGGCCACGGTTCCACCGGAGACGCTGCCGCCCTGGGCACCCGCGGCCCGGGCACCCTCCTCGGCGGCCGCGATCGCGATGGATCGGGCGTGGTAGATCAGCGCGGCCTGCATGCCCATGAACATGAGCGCGAAGAGAGCGGGCATCAACACCACCATCTGGATGGAGGTTGATCCGCGCTCACGGTGTCTGTCCGCCACCACCCGCGGGTGGAGGCGGCGGGGCACTGAGCGGGACGCATGCATGGCAGGGACGTGACCTACTTGATCAGGGCAGCTTGATTGCTGACGTAGGCCCGGATGGCTGCGACGACGATGCCGACGATGGCGATCGCGAACACGGACCAGAGGACCTCCTGGATGGTGACTGAGCCCCGGTCCCGCCCGGTGGTGGTCGCTGCGGTGGCGCGGTCACGCAGGTGCACGCCAAGGGTGTGCAGAGTGGCTGCGAGGTAGTGCATGTCAGATGTTCCTTCCCTGTGGTGGTGCGATGCGATAGGTCTTGTGGCCGGTGCCCTTGTCGTACGCGCGTC
The DNA here is from genome assembly GCA_040006795.1 of Actinomycetota bacterium. Taxonomy (GTDB): domain Bacteria; phylum Actinomycetota; class Actinomycetes; order Actinomycetales; family Dermatophilaceae; genus UBA4719. The sequence goes on from JBDTWH010000231.1 coordinate 965, forward strand.
TATGGCCGAGGTGGGTCCAGTGTCGTTGTCCACGAGTCAAGGCGATGGCTGGTGACTCCCTTCTGCGCCGAGGTGGGCGGGGCTAGTTAGCGCCGGAGAACAGGCGCAGGATCGAGGGGGCGATGAGCAAGCCGAGGAAGACGACGCCAAGGAAGGACGCTGGGATGTACATCCGCTCCTCGACGACGTTGGCTTGGGTCAGCTCCGCGCTGAGCATGGCGCTGCGCATCGAGGCGCTTCGGGCGCGCAGCTGCTTGTAGACCTTGGAGTCCTCGTCGCCGGCGATGCGCATGATGTCGGCGAAGTCCCCCAGTTCGGGCAGGCCCAGCTCGTCGCCGAGGCCAGCGAGCCCGTCCCAGGGTCCGTGGCCGCCGTACCTGGACCGGGCGAGTTCCTCGCCGATGCGCCGGAAAACCCACGAGTCGCCGACCGCTGCGGCGTTCTCCATGGCCTGTCGTGCGCCGGAGCCGCTGTTGCGTTCCAGCGCACACAGGTCGATGTAGGCACTCAACGCGCGGCTGAACTCGACGCGGGCCTTCTTGGCGTCGTCGCGGGCGTTGTAGTCGGGCAGGAAGAACAACAGGGTCGCCATGGCGGCGGTGGCGGCGGCCGGGATGACGACCGGGAAGGTCAAACCCAGCAGGGCGAAGAACCCGGTGAGCACGGGCGGGATGACCAGGCCCAGAACGGCGAAGAGGACCTTCTCCCCGTAGAACTGGGCTTCGCTCTTGCGCAGGATCGCCAGCTCCCGGGTGGGGGTGCGCACCCACGTGGCCCGCGGGAGGGTCTTGAGCGCCCACACCCCAAGCCGTTCCTCGTTGCTGGGCATGGCCGCCACTGCGGGTGTGCCCGCGCGTCGCCTGGCAGGGGGTGAGAGCCGGTCGAGAGTGTCGATGAGGTCTGGTTGGGCGGGCACCAGTTGCCAGATGACCAAGGCGACACCGCTGCCCAGGAGTGCGCCGGAAAGCAGGGCCAGTTGCAGGCCGGTCATCGGGCACCTGCCTTGGCGGTGGCCCCGATGAACCTGGGCAGCGGCTTGCCTTGGGCCATCCGCCGCATCCATACCAGGGCGGCGACGTAGGCGGTCAACAGGATGCCGAGCGTCACCTGCCCGACCGGGGTGCCGTAGGGCTCGATGTAGCCGCCGGTCAACGCCAGGATGCCCAGCACGCCGACGGTGATGAGGGTGACAAGCCGTGCGGTGCCTCTCGGCTTGGCCCGGCCGGACTCGATCCGGCGACGGGAGGCGACGTCGTCGGCGACGGACTCAGCGACCCCTTCCAGGACGCTGGCCAGGCTGCGGTTGCGTCGGCGTGCGGCGAGCAGCAGGTTGGCGGAGACCAGGTCGCCGGTGGCGTCGTTGAGGTCGTCGGCGAAGGCAAGCAGGGCAGCTTCGGTGTCCCAGCGGGCGCGCAGCCGCGCCACCAGCTGGGTGACTTCCGGCTTGATCGCCGCCGGGGTGGACCGCAGTGTCGCGGTGAGTGCCTGCTCGAGGCCAACCCCGCCGCCGAGGACGCCTGCGAGGCTGCGGGTCCATTCCTCCATGGCCTCGACCCGGTTGATCTGCTCGCCCGTTGGGGGCTTGGAGAGCAACAGCGGCAGACCGGCGATGGCAGCGGGAACCAGCACGATCGCGATCAGCCAGCCGGTGAACAAGGCGGTGACCACGCCTGCGACGCAGCCGGCCAGGAGGAGCTTGCGGGACCGTGGGCTGGTCGCGCCAAGGCGGCCCGCGAAGGGCAGCGGCCGGCGCGGTGCGGGCGCTCGGTCGGGGGTGGGGCGCAACGCGATGGCCATGCCGATCAGGCCGGCGACGGTCAGCGCGCCGAACAGGGCCGGCAGCAGGCCGTTCACGATGCCCGTCCTTCGCTCTCGGCTTGGTAGGCGGCCAGATCGAACCCGTGGTCGATGAGGTCCCGGCAGGCCGCTGGCAGGATGCCGGTCGCTTCGGCTGGCCCGTCGGTGGAGGGTCCGAACACGTGGGTGATCGCGTAGCCCTTCTCCTTCTCGCCGGGCTCGACGACGACGATCTCGGAGACCCACCGGCGCAGGATCTGGGTGCCGTCCGGGCGGCGGACCACCTTGCGGCTGACCTGCACGATGATGTCCAGGCATTCGGACAGTTTGGTGGTGGCCAGTTCGTGGGTGACGTGGGGTCCGGCTTCCATGGCGCAGGTGACGAGCTTGCGGATGCAGGCCTCGGCGTTGGCGGCGTGGGTGGTCGAGATGGATCCGGTGCCGGACTCCATCGCCTTGATCATGGTCCAGACCTCGCGGCCGCGGATCTCGCCGACGATCTGGCGGGCCAGCGCGAACCTGAAGGAGTCCTTCAGCGCCTCGTCGAGGTCGAAAGCGCCCGCGGGGCGACCGTCTGGGCCGATCTCGCCGATGCCTGGACGGGCTTCCCAGGCCACGACGATCTCGTGGTTGCCGGACTGATCCAGGAACAGCTCGTACTCGGTCTCGAAGGTGCCGATGGCTTCGTCGGCGGGGATCTCGGCGCACAGCGCCCGGGTCAGGGTCGTCTTGCCGGCCGACATGGGACCGGAGACGACGACGCTGCACGCGGCCTGCACTGCGGCGGACAGAAATGAAGCGCCGGCCGCGCTCAGACAGCCCATGTCGACCCAGTCTTGGAGGCTGACGATCTGGAGGCGGTGGCGGCGGATGACGATGGTCGGGACGGTGACCACCCAGGCGGTGGCTGCCAGGCGGGAACCGCCGTCGAGCTTCATGTGCAGCTTCGGGGTGGATTCGGAGAAGGGTCGCGGGTTGGATTCGGAACGGCTGGCCAGGAAACGCAGAAAGTCGATGAGCTCCTCGTCGGTATCCGCGACGGGCGGCCCCGGGATCCGCCGGCCGTCGGTGAGCTCGAGGAGGACTTTCTTGCAGCCGATGATGTAGATGTTCTCGATTCGGTCATCGTCGACCAGGGGTTGCAGCCGGCCGAGCCGGAACACGGCGTTGAAGATCGCGTCGGACAAGGTGGCCTGCTCCACCGCGGTCCACGTGCTGCTCCCAGCGGTGACGGCGTCGGCGGCGTGCTCCTCGAGCAGGTCGTTGATGACCGCCCGCCCGTAGGTCTCCTGGGAGGCTTTGTCCATCGTCGGTCGCGGGATCGCCGAAGTGGTGGTGTCGTCGCTGTCGGCTTCGCGCCAGTCACGGCCGAGGGCTTGGGCGATGCGGTCGGACACGAGCGTGCGGAACGC
>JBDTWH010000232.1:0-3631 GCA_040006795.1 Actinomycetota bacterium
CGGATGGTCTAGGACAGGCCGTCCACGAGCTCGGTGCCGGGCGACTGACTCCCTCTTGCGGCAAGGACGCAGAACTCGTTGCCCTCCGGGTCGGCGAGCACGACCCAGGGCTGCTCCCCCTGACCGACGTCCGCCCTGCGGGCACCCAGCGCCAGCAGCCGGTCCACCTCGGCCGCTTGGTCATCCGCGCGGAAGTCCGGGTGCATACGGTTCTTGGTCACCTTCGGGTCACCTACCGGCACGAAGAGCAAACCCGGAAGTCGCTCCGCCGTGGGCCTGATTTCGAACTCGTCATCGGCCTCGAACGTCACCACCCAGCCCAGAGCATTGGCCCACCACCGCCCCAGAGCGGCCGGCTGGGCCGCGTCCACGACGATCTGCTCCCATTCAAGACTCATGAGTCCCACCATATTGAGGCAAGGAGGCGCCCGCTTACTGAACTCTGAACTGCAAGCGGCGCGGTCTGGGTGCTGCCGCCCCTCGACCGCGGAGCCGCTGACGTCGCGCCATCAACCAAGCAAGGCGAGCAGTGGACCGGCCAGGCCGTCGGGCAAGCACGGACTTTCGTCCGTATTACCGGCCACGAAGGGCGGCCTAGCGTGAGTTGGTGGTGCTGGGCGTCCCGTTGGCGACGTGTTCCGGTATTCAGGCGGTGGAGGCGAGAAACGATGAAGTCATACAGGGGAGATGCGATCGCGGCAGGAGTCCTGTTCATCCTTTGCTCGGCGGCGGCCATCCTGAGCATCGTTCCGCTGGGCGCTACGGTGAGCGCGCCCGTCGATTTCGCGACGTTGGCGGGAAGCGACAACGCCGTGGTCACGACGGCTCTCATCGAGTTCGTATGGGCAGCCAGCGGGATGGGGATCGCCATCGCGCTGTATCCGGTCCTCAGGCTGTTCAACCCGACTCTGGCTCTTGGATCTGTCGCCGGCCGGGTGGTCGAGAACGTGTTCATCCTGATCGGGACCCTCAGCCTGCTTGCGCTGCTGACCGTGAGCCAGCAGGCGGCAGGCTCCGCCGCCCCGACCTCGTTTCAGGCCACCGGAGACGCCTTGGTCGCAGTGCGGGAATGGGCACCTGGGTTTGTCGTGGGGGTCGCCTTTTTCATCGGGACTTTCATGTACAACTACGTGATGTACAGATCGAGACTCGTTCCCCGATGGCTGTCGGGTTTGGGGCTGGTTGGAGCCGTCTTGAGCGTGGCCGCCACCGTCTACGCCGGCGTCACCCAGGACTTCGGCTTCACGACCGTGAACGATGTTCTCAGCGCCCCGATCGGTCTCCAGGAAAATGGTCTTGGCCGTGTGGTTGATAGCCAAAGGGTTCGATCTGTCGGCTGTGCGTTCGATCGCGCCGTCGACTGTGCCTTCGATGACGCCGTAGGTCCGGGGGCGGGAGCCCCATTGCGTGCTGGTGTCAGGCGTGCGACATAGGCGACGGCCGCGTGGGCCGCGGGTGCCGTGCGTGCCGAAGCGAGGCGCTCAGGCCCACTACGGCAACGATCAGGAGGGCCGCAATGGCGGCGACCAGGAGGTACCGCCAAACCGACGTTCCGGAATCTGGGGGTGGTGCAGAGAGGTCCACGCCCCCACCGTCCACGCCCCCACCAGGGTCCACCCGGGCGTAGGCGGTGGTGGCTGCCACGACGAACCAGGCGGCGACGGTGGCGAGGATAGTGATGATGCGACGTGCATGGCGCATGTCGCGCCTCCTTTTGGCTGATGCCCGGCGTGACAGACGCTGGGCCGCGGGCTGGTGGATGGCTCCATTAGACCGGCCATGGATCGGAGGGCTCTTGGAAGCAGTTCGGAACGCGCTTGGACGTGCGGGTAGCCGAGACAGAGCTCCAGCCACGATGCCGTCCCAAACGACCCAGAACCGAGGCGGATCCATTCGGTATGCCGGGATGAAGCGCGGTCGGCGATGCGGGATGATTGACACATATCTTCGTATAAGCGAAGATATGTGTATGGAGATGACCGTGGCCCAGGTGGCGCGGCAGCACGCTCGCACCGACCGTTTCGTGCAGCAAGCAATTCGATCGGGTGCGCTCCCCGGTCATCGAGTCCTTGGCCGGACCACGAGCGTGGACGATCTCGCGGTGCAGGCTTGGTCACGAGCTCTGGGCCGGGGTCGACGGTGGACTGAGCAGGTGCGTGAGGCTGCCCTCGACCTGTTGTCCTCGGGGCGCACGGATCGGCTCTCGGCCTCGGAGCGGTCTCGGCTCCGCTCTCGACTCAGGGGAATGTCGGCCACCGATATGGCTCACGCTGCTGGTGGCCTGGGAGCGTGGGCTCGATATCGCGGCGAGTCTCCGATCGGCCTGGTCAGGATCGGTCCTTCGGCAGCGGACCTTGGTGAGCTCGGCATCGTCCCGGGCGAGGGATGGCTCACCTTCGGGCAAACCGACGATCTCGACCGGTTCGAGATAGACCAAGACGTGATCCTTGACGCGGATGGCAATGTCGGTGTCATCGAGCGCTCGACGGTTGACGACCGCGTAGCCCGAATTCTGTTGGACACCTACCTGTTGGGTAACGCTCGCCAATCGGCGGCTGCCGCCGCAGAGCTGGAGCGGAGAGCAGGGTGAGCCAAGACGTCTTCGAGCGCGTCGAGGAGATAGCCAACCATCTCTTGCCCGATCGGTGGATGCTCATCGGTGGGCTCATGGTGCACGCGCATGCGCAGCTGGCCGGCATCCAGCACGCGCGGCCCACCGACGACGCTGATCTCGTCGTCGAGGTGCGGGCCGGCAGCTATGCACAGGCTGCCGCCGTTCTACACCGCTGGGTTATGTCCAGCACGAGTCCTTGGACCGCCAAGCCCCCTTCCACCGATTCACCCGCGGACGCGAACACGTCGACCTGATGGGTCCGGAGGACAAGCCGCTCCGCTTCCTGGGCCGTGACGTCCTCGCGGTGCCTGGCTCTCGCTCGGCGCTCAACCGGACCATCGCCTACAAGACCGCCGGAGGCGTGGCGATCCGCATCCCTGACGTGGAGTCTGCTCTGTCGCTCAAGGGGGCAGCCTTCCGACTCCCGGACCCCAACAGAGTCCGCCACCTCCAAGATGCGGTGACCCTCTTCGCCTGCCTGGACACGGCACAACCAGGCATCTCCAAGTCGATGAAGACGAACATCAACAACCTGATCTCCGCGTTGGACAGTGCTGAAGCATGGAGCTTCGCCGACCCCACGAACCGACGACGGGCCATTCGAGCGATCCGCGCCGTCCAACCCCTTTGGGAGCCTCCCGCCTTCGTTCTGCCTCGACGACCCGGCAGGGGTCCAACGACTGGCGAGCGAGAGCGCTGACATGCCGCCGATCGGGCCGAAGAGACCAGCGCAACGGACTAGTCGACGCTGGTAGTCGTGGACGATTTCCACGCGTAAATCGGTGTGAGGCTGCCCGCCTAGAGATGCTGGGCAACGACCATCCCGGGGAGTCCCACGTTCACGGCGTACCTCATGTGCCCTGTCGTGCCCCCAACGTGCGCCCAACACGGTCAATAGGGGCATCTGGTGGTCAGTCGCGGTCATGTCAACGAACATCGCGGGTTGGCCCGGAAACGCGAAACCGCAGGTCATCCCTGAAGGAACGGGGCCGTGTCAAGGCCTTGGTGACCTCAGGT
>JBDTWH010000233.1:0-57749 GCA_040006795.1 Actinomycetota bacterium
TGGCCGCGGCTGCTGCGGCTGCGGCTGCGGCTGCGGCTGCGGCTGCGGCTGCGGCCCAGATTGCCTGGCCTCGTGCACCCCAGATGCGTCCGCCTGCGTCTCGTACGCCGCTGGGTCCGGGACGCGATACCGAAGCCAGATCAGCAGGGCCAGCACAACGGCACCCGGAATGACAAGGACGCCGAAGGCCAGCCGGTAGTTACCGGCGTTCTGCCACAGGACCGCCGCCAGCAGCAGTGGCCCCGCCATGGCGCCGGCCTGGTCCATGGCCTGATGAACCCCGAACGCGGTCCCCCGGCCGGTCCGGGTGGAGGCATGGGACAAGAGCGTGTCCTTGGCCGGGGAACGGACCGCCTTGCCCAGCCGCTCGGTGCCGTAGAGCAGCAGCGCGGGGGCGATCATGTTGGTGGCGCCGATAAGGGGAACGCTCAGCACCGTCAGCGCATACCCGGTGATGGTCCAGGTCCAGTAGTGGCCTCGACGCTGGACCAGGTAACCGGAGGCGACCCGCAGTCCGTAGCCGATGAACTCCCCCACCCCGGCGACGGCACCGACCACTGCCGCCGATGCCCCGAGCGTCGCGAGGTAGGGACCGATGATGCTTCGGGCGCCCTCGTAGACCATGTCGGCGAACAGGCTGACCAGGCCGAAGGCGACGACGAAGTACCACGGGCGTAGCTGTGTGCGACTGCTAACCGGAGGCGTCCGCGACTCTGCCGAGGATCCTGCGCTGGATACGGAGGTCGTCGCGGATGCCGTACGGCACCGGCAGGTTACGCGCGTTCAGCTCGGCGGTGTATGCCTCCAGAGCCAGCAGCAGGCGGGCTCTCGGAGCGTCCACCAGACGTGACCTGCCAAGGGGTGCGCGGCGGGCGACGGTCATCGCGGCGCGAGCGCTGATGACCTCCTGGAAGAGCCCCACCAGGTGGTCGAAACCCATGGGTGGATCCGAGGCCCCGGCTGAGTCGGACGCTGTGGCCGGTTCTGAATCCGGGTGGGGGGCCATCAGTCACCCCCCGTTTCTGTCGGCACCGTTGGTTGGCCGGCGAACCAGCCGGCAGGTATCGACAGTACGCCCGCGAAGGCCCCTTGCGGAGGTTGGCGACATGTCATTTGAACTGCCTCAACACAAATCTCTGAAGGGTCAGAGCGCCCCTGGCTCACCCGGGTCGGCGGATCCGTCTCGTTCGTCCCGCTCGGCCCACTCCAGCAGCGTCGCCAGGGAGTAGGCGGTGTCGTCAATTCCCTCGTGCAGGTCCCCCAGTGCCGCGAACCGCGCCGGGACCGTGGCGATGGTGCAGTCCGACGGCAGGACGTCATCAACCTCGTCCCAGGTGATCGGGGTCGACACCGTCGCCTCGCGAAGGCCGCGCACGGAGTAGGCGCTGGCGATCGTGTGGTCGCGGGCGTTCTGGTTGTAGTCGACGAACACCGCCCGGGGATCGCGGTCCTTGCGCCACCAGGTGGTGGTCACCTCAGCGGGCGCCCGCCGCTCGACCTCGCGCGCGAAAGCCAGCGCGGCGCGGCGTACCTGCGCGAAACCCCAGCGCGGTTCGATCCGAACGTAGACGTGCAGACCCGACCCGCCCGAGGTCTTGGGCCAGCCGACCGCGCCCAGGTCGTTCAGCACCTCGCGGGCAACCCGGGCGACCAGGCGAACCCTGTTGAAGTCGCACTCCGGCATGGGATCCAGGTCGATGCGCCACTCGTCGGGGCTCTCCGTGTCGGGACGCCGGGAGTTCCAGGGATGGAACTCGACCGTTGACATCTGCACTGCCCAGATCACACTTGCCAGCTCGGTGACACACAGCTCGTCAGCGTGGCGGTTGTATCGCGGGAACCCCACCCGGACGGTCTGGACCCAGTCGGGAGCGCCTCGTGGGAGGCGCTTCTGGTGCACCTTCTCGCCGCCGACCCCTTCGGGGAACCGGTGCAGCATGGTGGGCCGGTCGCGCAGTGCGCGAACGATCCCGTCACCGACGCTGAGGTAGTAGCGGGCCAGATCGAGCTTCGTCTCCCCCCGCGCCGGGAAGTACACCCGGTCCGGGTTGGAGATTCGCACGGTGCGCTCACCCACGACCAGCTCGACTGCGGGGGACGTGCTGCCCGGGACCGCCATGAGGTCAACCTAACCTCGTTCCACCCATCGCTCCAGGAGCAAGATGACTAGTTTCCAGTAGTGGCAACTGATCGAAGTGTGTGAGACAATTTGACGGTTCCTCTGGGGTGAGAGTTCCAAGCTGAAGGGCAGGACGATGCCAGAACCGATCGACAGACTGAAGGCCGAGTTCTTCAAGACTCTGGGGCACCCGGCACGAATTCGGATCCTGGAGCTCCTGTCCCAGGATGAGCACTCGGTCGGCGAGCTGATGCCCAAGCTCGGGCTCGAGTCCTCGCACCTCTCCCAGCAGCTCGCCGTCCTGCGCAGGACCGGCATGGTGGTGGCCCGCAAGCAGGGAAACAACGTCATCTACTCGATCGCCTCCAAGGACATGTCCGAGCTGCTGCTCCTTGCCCGCAAGGTGCTCACCGGACTGCTCACCGACCAGATGGATCTGCTGAGGGATCTGCAGGACAACGGTCAGAGTGTGGAGCAGGCGACCCGCGAATGAGCTTGGCAACAACGCACGCGTTTCCCCGGGCCGCGCGACACGGCAGAACCAGGCAGCGGCATCAGTGAGCTGGATCAGCAGGATCCGCCGGGTAGGACGCATCGTCGAGCCGGCCCAGGATCCACCCGAGGCCACGATTGAGCCCCCGGCCGGGGTCAAGGGCTCTCTGCAGCTGCGGCACGTGGACGCAGGCTCCTGCAATGGTTGTGAGCTGGAGATCGGGGGCGCCTTCTCCTCGGTGTATGACGCTGAGCGGTTCGGCGCCCGGATCGTCGCCTCACCGCGCCACGCCGACGGAGTCATCGCGACAGGCGTGGTGACCCGCAACATGCACCGTCCCCTGCTCAACACCCTCAAGTCAGTCCCCGAGCCGCGGGTCGTCATCGCGGTCGGCGACTGCGCCTGCGACGGCGGTGCCTTCGCGCAGGGATACGGCGTGGTGGGCTCGGTCGCCGACGTCATACCCGTGGATGTCCGGGTGCCCGGCTGTCCGCCCACCCCGCAGCAGATCATCACGGCGCTGCGAACGGTGACCGGCCGGTGACCGGTCGGTGAGCACAGCTCTTGACGACTCCCCCACCATCCCCGCTCCTGGCAAGACCCCCCGCGTCACGCGCCACGCTCGCGCCGAGGCGGTCCTGTCCGGAGGTCTCACCTCGCTCCTGGGAGCGCTCGGCGTTGCCTTCGGCCTGAGCGCGATCTTCGGCCAGCCCCGGCATCTGCGGATCGGGTGGCTGTTCCCGCTGGTCGGGGTCGTTCTTGACCTGGGCCCGGTGGGCGGGTTCTTCGTCGCGGCTACCGGCGGCGTCTCGATCGCCGTGGGAATCTACGCGGTCGGGTACGCGCAGCGGGAACACCTCGCCCGTTTTCCCCTCATCGTGCTCCCTGCCTTCGTCGCCGCCATGCTTCTGGTCCCCGCGGCCGGATCCGTCACCACCTTCTTGCTGGCCTGGGAGCTGATGGCCGCGGCCTCGCTGGCACTCGTGCTGTCTGAGCACCACCGGGCGGCGGTCAGGTCGGCAGGGGCCTTCTACGCGGTCATGACCCAGCTGGGTTTTGCGGCGATCCTGCTGGCGCTCGTTCTGCTCTCCGCCGCGGGCGGGGGTGACGCGTTCGCCACTATCGAGGCGCACTCGGGCGGCATCTCGACCGGCACCCGTACCGCGGTATTTCTGCTGACCCTCATGGGGTTCGGGTCGAAGGCCGGTCTGCTTCCCCTGCACGCATGGCTTCCCCGGGCCCATCCCGAGGCGCCGAGCCCGGTATCAGCGCTGATGAGCGCTGCGATGGTCAACATGGGCATCTACGGCATCATCCGCATCGACCTGCAGATCCTGGGGCCAGGAGACGCGAGCCCGCACTGGTGGGGGCTGACGCTGATGATCTTCGGCGCCGTATCAGCGGTGTTCGGCGTGCTCCAGGCCTCCGTGGCGACCGACCTCAAGCGGCTCCTGGCCTACTCGACCACCGAGAACATGGGACTGGTCACCCTTGCGCTGGGGGCGGCGACACTCCTGTCCTCCTACAAAGCACATCAGGTGGCCGCGCTGGCGACGACCGCGGCACTGCTGCTCATTCTCAGTCACGCGTCTTTCAAGACGCTCGCGTTCCTGGCCGCAGGGTCAGTGCTGGCCGCAACCGGGCTGCGCGACCTGGACAGGCTCGGGGGCCTGGCCCGCCGGATGCCCGGCACCACCGTGATGTTCGGCATCGCCGCGCTCAGCGCCTCAGGCCTCCCGCTGGGTGCCGGTTTTGTGGGCGAATGGCTCCTGCTGCAGAGCCTGATCCACTCACCACACGACAACAACACCCTGCTCGCACTCATGATGCCCCTGTCTGTGGGCGCGGTCGCGCTCACCACCGGGCTCGGGATCGCCGCCATGGTCAAGGCGTTCGGGGTCGGCTTCCTGGCCCGACCGCGATCGGCCGCCGCCGGGGCAGCACGGGAGTCTCCCGCGAGCATGCTGACCGGGATGGGGATCGCCGCAGCGGCCTGTGCCGCGCTGGCAGTCGCCCCAGCGCTGTTCGGCCCCCTGCTGAGCCACGTCCTGGCCGCACTGCCCAGCGTGGGTGGCGCGGTGGCCGATCCGGTCCTGGGCACCTACCTGCGCCTGCCAGGCATCGCCGGGTCCATGTCGCCTGGCCTGATCGCCGCGGCGCTGGTTGTCGCGGTCCTGCTCGCCCTCGGACTGGCGCGCTGGGGCGCACGGCACCGGCCGGCCGCCACGACCCTCCCGCTGTGGGCCTCCGGCGCCGACTCACTCAGCTCAAAGATGCAGTACACGGCTACGTCGTTCGCCGAACCACTGCAACGCGTCTTCGACAACGTCCTGCAACCCGAGACCGATGTGGAGGTCACCCATTTCGCGGAGTCGCAGTACCTGCTCGAGAAGGTGACCTACCGAACCCTGCTGACAGACCCCCTGGAGCAGCGCCTCTACACCCCCGTGGTGCGCGCTGTGACGATCTGGGCGAAGTGGGTGCGGCGGGCCCACCCCGGCAGCGTCCACCTCTACCTGGCATATGGCGCACTGGGCCTGCTGATCGTGCTGGTGATCGCACGATGAACGCCGCCACGGGCCTTGCCGGCCATACCTACCTGGCCTACCTCGCCACCATCCTGCAGGTGCTCACCGTTGTCGTGGCAGCACCGTTCGTCGTCGGCGGGATGAAACAGATACGCGCCCGGCTGGAGGGCCGGGCCGGCGGCGGCATCGGGCAGCCCTGGCGGGATCTGCGCAAGCTGCTCCGCAAGCAGCAGGTCACGCCGCGCGGAACCACCGTCGTGTTCGGGCTCGCGCCGGCGGTCGTGGCGGGCACCACGCTGCTGATCGCCGCCATCCTGCCGCTCATCGCCCTCGGCTCCCCGCTGGACCCTGCCGCAGACCTCTTCGGGGTGGTCGGCCTGCTGTTCCTGGGCACGGTGGCGCTGACCCTGGCCGGGCTCGACACCGGCACCGCGTTCGGTGGCATGGGCGCCAGCCGCGAGATCACCATCGCCGCACTCGTCGAACCCACCATCCTGCTCGCGGTGTTCGCGTTGTCGGTTCCCGGGCAGTCGGCCAACCTGGCTGCGATCGTCTCGGCAACAGCAGACAACCCCGGACAGCTGGTCTCCCCAGGGAGCCTGCTCGCGTTCGTCGCGCTGGGCATCGTGATCATCGCCGAAACCGGGCGGCTGCCCGTGGACAACCCGTCGACCCACCTCGAGCTGACCATGATTCACGAGGCAATGGTCCTGGAGTATGCCGGTCCCAGGCTGGCACTGGTCGAATGGGCCAGCGGCATGCGCCTCACGGTCCTGCTCGGGCTGATGGCGAACCTCTTCTTTCCATGGGGGGTCGCCGGCGCTGACCCGTCGTTGCTCGCGATAGCCATCGGTCTCGTGGCGATCGCCATCAAGGTCGCGCTGCTGGCCGGGGTCCTCGCCGCAGGAGAGGTCTTCATCGCGAAGCTCCGGTACTTCCGGATCCCCGAGCTGCTGGCCGGCTCGTTCCTGCTCGCCCTGCTGGCGGTGACAGCGTCCTACTTCTTCGCCACCCCAACCCCTTGACCTGCGACGACGTGGACGCTCGTCACGGCCAGGCGTGCCATGGCATGAGCAGGCCAGGGCATCAACAGCTCATCACACCCGTAGCCAGCAGCCAGGGCATCAACAGGTCGCCACATGAACAGCCACCACATCGACGGAAGGCAAGATGACCCAAGCCACCTACAACGGCGTGCTCAACCTCGCCGCCGGAGCGTTCCTGCTGGCAGCAGTGCTCATCGTCTGGCGTCGCGAGCTCCGTTCCATCGTGACGCTGCTGGCCTGGCAGGGGATCGCCCTCGCCGCGATCCCGCTCACCGAGGGCATCTACCAGCATGACGGCGCCCTGGTCATCGTCGGGGTCGTCGTGCTGGCGCTGCGAGCGGTCGTCCTGCCACTCCTGCTCGCGCGCGCTGTTGGCACCGAGGCACACGAACGCCGTGAGAGCACCCCGCTGGTCAACACCACCACCTCCCTGCTGATCACGGCTGCCCTGACGGTGCTGGCCTATGCGGTGACCCGGCCGATCATCGCGCTGGACCCCTCCCCGGCCACCCGGGCCGTTCCGGCCACCTTTGCCGTGATCCTGATCGCCGTCTTCGTCATGGTCAGCCGGCGCAGGGCGCTGTCCCAGGCGGTGGGCTTCATGATGCTGGACAACGGCATCGCGGCCACAGCCTTCCTGATCACCGCGGGTGTCCCGCTCATCGTTGAGCTCGGTGCGTCGCTGGACGTGATGTTCGCCGTGCTCGTGCTCGGCCTGCTCACCGGGCACATGCGTCGTACCTTCGGCGGCACCGACCTCGACCAGCTGAGAGAGCTGCGCGGCTGATGGGCCTCCTGATGCTGGTGCCCATCGGCGCTCCACTCTTCGCGGCAGGGCTGGCGGCCGTCCTCGGCTGGCGACGGCTCACCGCGTCGGTGACCGTTGTGGCCGCTCTCAGCGTGCTGATCAGCGCCGTCCTGCTCGGTCTGACCGTCCGATCCGGGGTGCGTTTCGCCATCGCGGACCTGTTCCGGGTCGACGCGCTCAGCATCACCATGCTGCTCGTCATCGGTACGGTGGGCACCCTGGCCACCTGGGCCGGCATCGGCTACATCGACGCCGAGCTCACCCACGGACACACCGACCAGAAGGGCGCCAACCTCTACGGCGTGCTCGTTCCGGTCTTCCTCGCCGCGATGGCATCGGCCGTGCTGGCCAACAACATCGGCGTGATGTGGGTGGCTATCGAGGCCACGACCGTGGCCACCGCGTTCCTGGTGGGACACCGCCGGACACGAGCGGCGCTGGAAGCCACCTGGAAGTACGTCGTGATCTGTTCCGTCGGCATCGCCCTGGCGTTCCTGGGCACCGTCCTGATCTACTTCGCCAGCCTGCACGCCGGGGCAGCAAGCGGCGACGCCCTGAACATCGACGTGCTGCTGGCCCATGCCAGCCGGCTCGATCCCGCCGTCACCCGCCTGGCCGCCGGGCTTCTGCTGCTGGGATACGGCACCAAGACCGGCCTCGTCCCCTTCCACACCTGGCTCGCGGACGCCCACAGCCAGGCGCCGGCACCGGTCTCAGCGCTGATGAGCGGCGTGCTGCTGTCCGTGGCGTTCTACGCGCTGCTGCGCGTCAAGTCCGTGGTTGACCTCGCGGTCGGCACCGGCTTCATGCGCACCGGCCTGATCATCGTCGGGCTCCTCAGCCTGCTCATCGCCGCATCCCTGCTCCTGGTCCAGACCGACTTCAAACGGATGCTGGCCTACTCCTCCATGGAGAACATGGGCCTGGTCGCGGTCGCCGCTGCCGCAGGCACCAGGCTCGCAGTCGCCGCCCTGCTGCTGCACGTCCTGGCGCACGGGATCGCCAAGACTCTGGTGTTCCTCGGCGCCGGCCAGCTCCAGGCGGCGCACGACTCCACCCAGATCAGTGATGTCACCGGTGTGCTGGCACGCTCCCGGGTCGTCGGCATCACCTTTGCGGTGGGTCTGGCCGTCCTGCTGGGACTACCGCCGTTCGCCATGTTCGCCAGCGAGCTGTCCATCTCCCGGGCGCTCGCCGACGCCGGCCTCGGGTGGGTCCTCGGCGCTGCGCTGCTCTTCGTGGTCGTCGCCTTCGCGGCCCTGGTCCGCAACGGGAGCCGGATGCTGCTCGGGACACCGGATGCGGGCTCGCCGGCGATCGCCGTTCCGGTATCCGTCTCGGGTGCCCTGGTCACCGGTGTCATCCTGAGTCTTGTCCTCGGCCTGACCATCGGCCCTCTCCTGGAGCTCTTCCAGACCGCTGCCACCTCGCTCGGAGGCGCACCATGACCGACGACCCTGCCGTGCACAACCCCGCAGTGAACGACCCCGCCGGCGACGATGCCGGGCCGGCGCACAAGAGCGCATACAACGGCGTGCCCGCGGGCCTGCACCGAATCGTGCTCCCGGTGCAGCCAGCACAGCTCAGAGAGCAGGCCGAAGCCCTGTTCGAGGACGGGTTCCGTCTCGGCCTGGTCGCGGCGCATGACGACGGTGCCACGCTGCGGGTCGTGTACCTGTTTCTGGCCGGTTCCCCGGACCGCCGGATCGAGCTGCAGGTCACCCTGCCCGCCGATGACCCGGCTGTGCCCTCGCTGGCCGCCCTGTCCTTCCCTGCCTCGCGCTTCGAACGTGAGATGCACGACCTGTACGGAATCGTGCCCGTCAACCACCCGCTGCCCCGCCGGCTGGTCCGGCACGCTCACTGGCCGGCCGGCTGGTACCCGATGCGACACGATGCCGGGCCACCCCCGGCGTTCACCGACGGCGAGGCATACCCCTTTCTGGCGGTGGTCGGCGACGGGGTCTACGAGATCCCCGTGGGGCCGGTCCACGCGGGCATCATCGAACCCGGACACTTCCGCTTCTCCGTCGTCGGGGAGAGCATCCTCAAGCTCAAGGCCCGGCTCTGGTTCACCCACCGCGGGGTCGAGAAGCTCTTCGAAGATCTCGATGCCACCGACGCCATCCACCTGGCCGAACGCATCAGCGGTGACACCTCGGCCGGTCACGCCCTGGCACACAGCCTGGCGGTCGAGGACGCCCTCGGCATCACCATGCCCGAGCCTGCCCATCGGCTGCGGGCGCTGGTCCTGGAGCTCGAGCGCCTCTACAACCACGCCGCAGACGTGGGCGCGCTGGCCAACGACGTCGGATTCTCGCTTGCCAACGCGCACGCGCTGCGGATCCGCGAGGATCTTCTGCGGATCAACAACGCCACCACCGGTCACCGGCTGCTTCGCGGTGCCATCAGCCCCGGTGCCGTTCGACTGCTCGAGCTTCCTGATCCCGGACAGCTCGCCCGGCTCGCCGAGGACCTGGCGGAGGTCGCCCAGCTCACCCTGGACAACACCATCATCCGCGACCGTTTCACCGGCACCGCTGTCCTGGCCCTCGACCAGGCCCGCGACCTTGGATGCCTGGGATATGTCGCACGGGCCAGCGGCATGGCTACCGATGCACGCCTCGACCACCCCAGCTGCGGCCTGCCGGTCACCCCGCTGGCCAAGACAGGCGGGGATGTGCTGGCCCGTTTCACCCTGCGCGCCGGCGAGTACGCAGCCTCCACCCAGCTCGCCACCCACCTGATCACCACCACCGACCTGCTCAGCTTCCGGGGCACGGCGGCGAAGGTGTCAGGCGATCGCGAACCTCAGGGTGCTGTGTCTGGCGCCGCGAGGAGAAGCGGAGTCGGCATCGTCGAGGGCTGGCGAGGCACCATCGTCCACCGCGTCGAGGTCGACCCGGACGGACACCTCACCCGGGTCAAGATCGTGGACCCCTCGTGGTTCAACTGGCCCGCCTTGCCGCTGGCACTGCGGGGCACGATCGTGCCCGACTTCCCGGTCACCAACAAGAGCTTCAACCTCTCGTACGCCGGCAACGACCTCTGACCTCGCACCGCCCGGTTCGGCCATGACCGCGGCCGGAGCCAGGCTCAGGGCTTGGTGCCCACTGCGAGCATGTGCGAGCTCAGTCCGCTCAGCGAGGGCTCCGACTCGACGGCCCGGGCCGCGAACAGCATCTGCTCGCGCCGATCTGGGTCAGCCCAGTGCTCCTGCATGAGGCCGCCCGGCCCCTCGATCCCGTACAACGACACCGAGTCGAAGCCCGCACGGCTGACTTCCTCTGCGAGCTCTTCCGGGCGATGGAAGTATGCGGTGGTGAACCACCGGGGGTAGCGAACCGGGTCGGGGTTTCGGTGTTGGCCATCGACGAGGTCGCGTTCTGCGATAGCGCGAAAGAGCGGGTCATCGAGCCACCCCCTCCACAACCCGTCCAGGAGAGCAGCGAAACGTGAGATGCCCACGGCTGCGACAACGCCGCCGGGCTTCACGATCCGCCGGGCCTCGATCAGGGCAGAGGCGCGCTGCGCCGGCTCGGTGAGGTGGTAGAGCGGGCCGAGCAGCACGACCGCGTCCGCGGAGGCATCCGGCTCGGGAATCGAGCGGGCATCCGCCACCTCTGCGGTGAACGGACGGTCGGGTTGGGCATCAGCAGCTTGCCGGGCCTGCCGGACGTGAAGATCCAGCACGTCATACAGATGAACGTCGTAGCCCTGGCGCGCCCAGAGCGCGGCGTAGGCGCCGGGACCGCCGCCCACGTCGATCAGCCGGGCGGGAGCAGACGGCAGGAACCGGTCGAGCAGCTCCACGGTCCGCGTGAGCTCCAGGCGAGGCTCACCCCCTTCGAACAGACGATCACGTTCGAGACCAAGCCCATAGTGTTCGGCGATCTGTTGCTCGTCCATCACAGGAGTCTTGCACCCCTTGGAGCGGTCACAGATCTGGCCCGACCGTCCACGTCTGCCACTTATCCCTTGCATGGCCCCGACGGAGAAGTTTCAATGGATGGTGCCGCGCACCCATGCGAGATCGACCGGCCGACAGGGAGAAAGCCGATGACGTCAGACGCGACCGAGCCCACCCGTGGTTGCCGATCATGAGCGGGTTCACCCGCGGATTCCTGGGCCGGAGCAGAGCCACCCGCGACGTTCGACTCCCGCCGGGTCAGTACGACGTGGGCGACGACTGGCCTGTCCTCAGCGCCGAGGTGACCCCGAGGCTTGAAGCGGATCGCTGGACGATGTCCATCGACGGGCTGGTGGCGAACCCGCGCGAATGGAGCTGGGCTGATCTGCATCAGCTGCCGTCGTCGGAGTTCCGCGGCGACATCCACTGCGTCACCAGCTGGTCGAAGCTCGATACCAGCTTCGCCGGGGTCAGCGTCGATGTCCTGCTCGAGCACGCAGGACCGTTGCCGGAGGCAACCCATGTCCTGGCCACGTCCACCACCGGGTACACGACCAACCTGCCCCTGGAACACGTGCGAGGCGCACAGGCGTGGATCGTGTGGGCGCACGAGGGCAAACCGCTGACACCCGAGCACGGCGGGCCGTTGCGACTCCTGGTCCCCCACCTCTACTTCTGGAAGAGCGCGAAGTGGGTGACCCTGCTGACCCTGCTGGATCATGACCAGCAGGGATTCTGGGAACGCGGCGGCTACCACGACCTAGGGGACCCGTGGCGTGAGCAGCGCTATCAGGGCGACTGACCCGCGGGCACCCGCCGGGGGATGGCACCGCGCGACGGTGCGGGAGGTCGCCCACCCCACACCCCGTGGCGCCCTGCTTCGCCTTGAGGTGCCCGGGCGGATGGAACAGATGGCCGGACAGCACTACGTGATCCGGCTCAGCGCGCCGGACGGATATACGGCCCAGCGTTCGTACTCCGTCGCCTCCTCTCCATCCGACCCGCTCTGCGAGTTCTTCGTCGCACGGCTCGACGACGGCGAGGTCTCGACGTACCTGGCGGACGAGGTCATGGTCGGCGACGTCCTGGACGTGCGCGGACCGATCGGGGGCTGGTTCGTCTGGGACGCGACGACTCCGGCCACAGGGATAGCCGGCGGCACCGGCGTGGTCCCCCTTGTCGCGATGCTCCGGCATGCCAGGGGATCAGGGCGTGGTGACCTCCTGCGTCTCGTCGTGTCCGCGCGGACGCTGGCCGAGCTCCCCTACGCAGATGAGCTCATCGATGCTGGTGCGTTCATCGCCCTGTCGCGGGAGGACGGCCCGGACGGTCGCCGTGCCGGACGGCTCCGCCCGACCGAGATCGCGGAGCACCTGGCCCCCGGGTCCACCTACTTCGTCTGCGGTTCGGCCAGCTTTGCAGAGTCCGCCAGCGCCCGTCTCGTCGACGCCGGCGTCGCCGAGGCATCCATCAGGGTCGAACGGTTCGGGCCGAGCGGATGAGGCTTCGACCCCCTGCCCTGGCGGCTACCTGGCAGTCGAGCGTGTTGGATCAACAGCGGGCGACCCCGTAGCCTCTGGCCATGAGCACCCTGCACGACGTTGGCGAGCGCGATGGATGGCGATGCTGGCTGTGCGACGAGCCGGTCGACCCCGACGCATACGTCAACGCAGACCGCGGCCCGAGCGTCGACAGCGGCGCTTCACCGAAGGGCAAGAAGGCTGCCCCGGGCAGGGAGCGCCTGGCGCACCGGGGCTGCAACTCGCGCAAGGGCGCGGTCAAGCCCGTCGTGGCCTGGTCACCGGCGCTGTATGTCGTCGAGCCGGCTCCGATCGTCTCGACCGTCGACAGGTTGACCCGCAAGGGCGGCCGAGAGGTGGTGGCCCGCTGCCCCAGCGAGGCTGACGCCGAGAAGGCTGCCGCGTGGCTGCTGGATCGGCTGTCACGCTTCGCGCCTGACCTCGCCTTGACGACTCAGGTCGAGGCGGGCGGCGGGCAGTTCCTGCTGGTGCTGCGCACCGTCTGAACAACCCGCACCCCGGTTCTTCCCGGGCCGCGCGCACGATCGTCCCGGGGCGAGCTGACGGGGCGGGCCGTCGGACCTTCCTGCAATAGATCATGATGGCGGTGTTGCGAACCAAGGGATCGCCACGCCTTTTCATCCTGTACTCGCCAGGCCCGCCCAGGGCTGCGCGGTGCAGTCGAGTCAGGAGCCATAGCCGTGGGTTCGCAACCGCTCTCGCTGGTCCGCTGGACGGCACTGTGCGCGGTCGCGGAGGGGATCGGGATGACCGCCGCCGCAGCAGCGGCCAAGACCTCGCAGGCACTCATCGGCGCTCCCGTCAACAACCGCGAGGTGTTGCTGGCACTGTCGATAGCCGTCGTCGGTGGTCTGGTCGAGGGCGTGGCTCTCGGCGGGCTCCAGGCAGCAGGCCTGGGACGCCTCCTGCCGGACCTGAGCCGATCTCGATGGGTCCTGGTCACCACTGCCGTGGCCGGTGTGGGATGGGCCGGGGCCTCGGCAGCAGCCGGAGGGTCAGGCCAGGACGATGGGGCCACCCCCTCACTGCTGTTCATCCTCGGCATGTCAGCTGTGCTCGGGGCGGTGATGGGCGCGCTGCTCGGCACCATCCAGGCCACGGTGCTGCGCGATCAGGTGCGGCACCCGTGGCGCTGGGTCGCCGCCAACATGACGGCCTGGGTCCCGGCAATGGCGGTCATCTTCTTCGGCGCCACCCTGCCTGGTGCCGACTGGCCGTCCGGGGCCGTGATTCCCCTGGCGACGGTCACCGGTCTGGCTGCCGGGGGCATCCTCGGGCTCATCAGCGGCTGGTTCCTGCCAGGCCTGGACGGAGGCTCGGCGCACAACCGCATCATCCTGTCCCTGCTGGGCACCCGGGCCCACCCACTGCTGGACCGGGCACTGGTCGTCCTGCAGGTCCGCGGAGTGGTGTCGGGGCAGACCTTCGAGCTCCCCGTTCAGTACGCCGCCGATGACAACGCCCTGGTGATCGTCCCGGGCAGACCGGAGACCAAGCTCTGGTGGCGCAACCTGCGGGAGCCCGCGTCGGTCGAGGTGCTGGTCGCCGGACTCTGGCAACCCGGGTACGGCATCCTGCTGCTTCCAGGCGAACCGGGTTACGACGACGCGATCCAGACCTACCTGCGGAGGTGGCCGCGCACCAGGATCGCAGCGGAGACTCCCGTGGTTCAGGTCCGGTTCACCGCTCTGCTCATCCCGGCTGAAGCTCGAACTCCACCGACTTCCCCGGCCGCAGAGTGAGCCACTGATCGAGGCAGGCGACCTGGATCTCGGGGACGTTCCCGGGCACGGCGCTGATGCGCAGCCGCTCGCTGCTGATCCGGACGATGATGTCGTGCTGGCGAAACCGGAGCCGGCAGGTGAAGGTCCCGAGCTGCTCGGGCCATTGCGGGTTGAACCTCAGCACGCCACCGCGGGTCTCCAGCCCGGTGAAGCATCGCTGAAGGAGGTCGACGCTCCCAGCCATCGCCGCCAGGTGGATCCCCTCAGCGGTCGTGCCGCCCTGGACATCCGCCACGTCACTCTGCAGCAGAAGCCTGAAGTACTCCAGCGACTGGTCCCGGTGTGCCCGTGCGAGCACCCAGGCGTGGACGAGAGCGCTGAGGGTGGAGCCATGTGAGGTACGGCTGAGGTAGTACTCGATGGTTCTGGGGATGACTTCCGGCTCCAGCGGGTAGCCAAGATCGCCCAGCAGGTCTCGCAGCTCGTCCGCGGACAGCAGGTAGAAAAGCATGAGGACGTCGGGCTGTTTGGAGGCCTGGTACCCGTTGACCGAAAGGCCCTCGGCCTCGAGGATCCGGTCGAGGCGCTGGATGTTGCCATACCGCTGCCGGTAGGACTCCCAGTCGAGCTCCTCAAGGTCTCCATATCCCTCGAACTGGCTGATGACGCCGTGGTGGAAGGGCACGAACATCTTGCGGACCAGCTCCCGCCACAGTCTGACCTCGCTGCGCGCGAGCCCGAGACTCTCGGTGAGCTCCACCCGCCGCCGTATCGGCAGGGCCTCCAGGACGTCGAGCGCCCGGCGCAACACCCACACCGCCATGACGTTGGTGTAGGCGTTGTTGTCCAGTCCCTCGTCCTCGGCCCCCGGGTAACCGGTGTGAAACTCGTCGGGTCCCATCACGCCGCGGATCACGAACCGGTCCCGGTCCTCGTCATGGGTTGCCAGGGACGCCCAGTAGCGGGCGATCTCGAGGATCATCTCGGCGCCCTGCTCCTGCAGGAAGCCAAGGTCACCCGTTGCCTCGAAGTAGTGCCATGTCGTGAAGGCCACGGCCAGACCGGCATGGCGCTGGAGCCGGCTGACGTCCGGGAGCCAGCGACCGGACAGGGGGTTGAGGTGGATCAGCTGGCTCACCTCGCTACCGTCGCCGGCCGACTGCCAGGGGTACAGCGCACCCGTGAGACCGCAGGCCTGCGCGGCGGCCCGGGCGGCCGGCAGCCGCCGGTAGCGATAGCTCAGCAGCGACCGGGTCAGACCGGGTGATCTCAGCGTTATCACCGGCAGGACGAAGAGCTCGTCCCAGAAGACGTGACCGCGGTAGGCCTCACCGTGCAGCCCGCGGGCCGGCACTCCGGCATCCGCCTCGACCGTGTGGATCGACAGGGTCTGCAGCAGGTGGAAGAGATACAGGCGGACGGTGAGCGAGGCTTCCTCGCCGACCTGCAGGTCCCCTTCCAGAGAGGTGTGGAACCGTTCCCAGAGCTGAGCCCAGGCCAGCGTGTGCCCGTCCAGCAGCTCCTCGAAGCTCTCGAGGCGTTCCAGGGCAGAGGCGGCTGCTTCTCCCGGTTCGGAAACGGCCCAGTCACGGCCGGTGTGCAGGACGACCACCTTCTCGACGGTCACCTCCTGGCCGGCCTTCACCGCCACGGTCAGCTCTTCCGCCACCATCCCCGGCTCGGTCCGAACCTCCCGCCCCACGTCGCACGGTTCGCCCGCACAGCGAATCCGGGTCCGCGCGCCTTCGGCGATCCTGATCCGGGACTGGCTCGTCTCGACAGTCAGCAGCATGGTGTCCGGACCGGTGGCCCCCGCAGTGAGCGGCACGAGGTGATCACTGGCCAGCTTCCGGTAGCGATCCACGCCCGCGTTCTGCACCGTTCCGTCGATGCTCGTCCGGATGCGGAGCCGGCCCGACCAGTTCTCGGCGACGATCGTGGTCTCCAGCCCAGCCAGATGTGGCCGCGCCATGTGCACAAAACGCCGCTGGGTCAAGGCCGTGACCCGTCCCTGTCCGTCGCGGAAACGGAGCCATCGGGTGAGCACCCCGCGCCGCAGGTCGAGCTCCTGTCGCTGGGTGAGCACCTCCGCCGGTGCGACGCCGAGCCAGTCGCCGTCCTCGACCGCTATGTCGACCGGAAGCCAGTTGGGCAGGTTCACGATGCTCTCGTTGTCCACGGCCTGCCCCGACACCTCGTCCCGAAGCCTGTTCCAGCAGCCGGCTACGTAGGTACCCGGGTAGTGGACCCCGTCCGCCCGCGACTCCGGTGCGGCACCACGGGTGGCGAAATATCCGTTGCCGAGGGTGCAGAGGGCCTCACGCAGACCCTCGTGAGCAGGGTCGAACCCCTCGTAGGCGAGGACCCATTCGCTCACGCCCGGTGTCCTTCCATCGCGGACGGTGACGCCACCCCGACCGCGTCCAGATCGGGAACAGTGACATCGGCACCGTGCTGGAGCAGGTCCTGCGCATGGGTGTCGCGGCCTACTCCCACGACCAGGCGGAAGCCGCCGGCTCTCCCGGCCTCCACCCCGGCCAACGCGTCTTCGATGACCACAGCTCGGTCTGGTGAGGTTCTCAGCCTCCCCGCCGCCTCGAGATACACCGCCGGAGCCGGTTTGCCCGGCAGTCCAAGCTCCGCGGCGACGATGCCGTCAACCCCGGCATCGAAGTAGTCGGTCAGGGCGGCCCGGTTCAGAACCGCGCTGCAGTTACGGCTCGCCGACACGATCGCGGTCCGGAATCCGGCACGTCGCAGTGCGGTCAGCAGGGCCAGAGCGCCCGGGATGAGGTTCACGCCCTCCTGGTCCATGAGCTCCCTGAAGTAGCTGTCCTTCTGAGCAGCCAGGGCCCGCACCGTCTCCGGTGGCGCGGCGATGCCCCGCGACGTCAGGAAGCCCGCAGCGCCGTCATAGCGGGGCATGCCGTCGACGAAGCGTAGGTAGTCCTGCTTCCCGAATGGCCGGTGGTCCGCTCCCTGCGATGGCTCCAGGGTGGACAGAAAACCGTCGAACAGGCGCTTCCACGCCATCTCGTGCAGGGATGCGGTGTCTGTGACGACTCCGTCCAGATCCATGACGACAGCGTCAAAGCTCGTGCGGGAGAGTTCCACTACCGCGTTCACCGCCACCTCCGCGCTCAGCCGTACCCCGGTGGGACCAGGCATCTCTGACTCTGCCCGCCACACGGCTCCCTCACAAGATCAACACGCCTGCGCCCCCTTCGCGTGCTCCTATGCGATTGACTGACCCCAGACGACCCACGGGGGAAGTCAGGACACCGGTGAGTCTTAATACGAAGGTCCGATTGCAAAACAGACCTCCCTAGGAGGAAAAAGGTACCAACGCCCCACCCGGCAAATACCAACGCTCCACCCAGCAAATCGAGAGGCTCAGTCATGAAGCGCATCCTGATCACTGCGGGGGCAGCTCTGCTGGTGGCCGTCCCTGCCTCGGTAGGGCTGGTCGGCAACACCTCCTTCTCGCAGAGCGTCCCGGTGCGGGTGCCGGCGCGCGCCACCTTCCTGAGCGACGACCACGGCTCCCAGCGGAGCGCCGGCACCACCGAGCCCGGCGACGACCACGGCGGTCGGCGGGGCACCAGCGCCACCGAGCCCGGCGACGACCACGGCGGTCAGCGCCCCACCACCACACCCAGTGTCAAGTCCGGTCACGGCACGGTGCTCAGCGGAAGCGCGGACAGCGGCCAGGATGGGGGGAAGGACGGAACGGGCGGAAAGGATGACGGTTCCGGGCAGCCATGAGCAGCGGGCAGCTGGTCCGCCCGACGTGGCTCGCTGTGGCAGTGGGTCCCTCTGACGGCTCGAGCGAGCCGTCAGTGCGGCCCAGACGCGTCTTCACCCAGGTGATTGCGGCAGCGCTGATCGTGCTGGCGGCGGTTGCGCTGGTGGGGGTGACTGCATCCCGCAAGCTGGCCGAGGCGGAAGCGGTCAACGCAGCGGTCAAGACCGCGAACATCATGGCCGATGCCGTGGCCCAACCCGCCCTGACCGAGACGTTCCGGACCAGCGACACCACTGCAGTGGCGGCCATGGATGCCGTGGTGCGCGCGCATGTGCTGAGCTCTTTGATCGTTCGGGTGAAGATCTGGGACCCCACGGGGCGCATCCTCTACTCCGACGCGCCGGCGCTGATCGGCCAGCGCTTTCCGCTGGGCGCGGAGGAACGAGATGTCCTGGCCCACCCCCAGACCCGCGCGGACGTGTCCGACCTGACCAAGCCGGAGAACCGTCTGGAACGAAATCGGGGAACGCTGCTCGAGGTCTACCGGCCCATCTGGACCCCGTCGGGCAAACCCCTCCTGTTCGAGATCTACGCACCGTACGACGAGGTCACGAAGCGCACCGGACAGCTGTGGAACGGGTTCGCGGGAGTGACCCTGACCAGCCTGCTCCTGCTGGTGGTCCTGATGATGCCGATCCTCTGGCGGCTCCTGGACCGGCTGAAGCGATCACAGGTCCAGCGAGAGGCCCTGCTGGTGAAGGCTGTCGAGGCCTCGACCGATGAACGTCGGCGGATCGCCGGGGCGATCCACGACGGTGTGGTTCAGGATCTTGCCGGCGCTTCGTTCGCTGTCGCCGGCGGGGCGGAACGGGCGATATCTCTCGGTCAGCCCCAGCTTGCCGATGAGCTTCGAGCGGCCTCCTCGACCGTCCGCGCGAGTATCGGCGGGCTGCGCTCCCTTCTGGTGGACATCTATCCCCCCAGCCTGTCCACCTCGGGGCTCACCGCAGCGCTGACCGACCTCGCCTCCACCCTGCGTTCGCGGGGGACAACAGTCACACTGGATCTCGCCAGCGATACCGGGCTCGACGCTGACGGAGAACGTATGGTATTCCGGGTCGCCCGGGAATGTCTCAGCAACATCGCGAAGCACTCCTCCGCGACGAACGTTCAGGTACGACTTCAACGCGAGGAAGGGCAGACAGTCATGGAGATCAGTGACGACGGCAGTGGGTTCGATGCCGCAAAGATGCTTGCGCAGCCGGCGAAGGGCCACTTCGGTCTGCGGGTCCTGGGCGATGTGGTCGCTGACGGCGGCGGAGAGCTCTTCCTGAGCTCCGGGCCAGGTGCCGGCACGTCCTGGCAGCTGAGGATCCCCCGGCGATGACCACCATCATGCTGGTCGACGACCATCCGCTCGTCCGCGCCGGACTGGTCACCCTGATCGCGACGACCGATGACCTCAAGATCGTCGGCGAGGCAGGCGGGGGTGAGCCGGCTGTCCTCATGGCTGACGAGCTCGAGCCGGATGTCGTACTGATGGACCTGTCCATGCCGGGGATGAACGGGGTCGAGGCGACCAAGCTGATCCATGCCGCGCACCCCGACATTCGCGTGGTCGTGCTCACCACCTTCGCGGACGAGGACAGGGTGGCGGACGCCCTGGATGCGGGTGCCGTCGGATACCTGCTGAAGGACTGCGACGCCCGCGAGCTCCTCGCGGCGATCCGGTCCGCGGCGCAGGGGCACGCACCACTGGATGCCCGGGTGGCCAGGGCCCTGCTGCCGTCAACCGCACTCCGGGTCAAGGACACCTTGAGCGTTCGCGAGCTCCAGGTCCTGAAGCTCGTGGCCAAAGGGATGCCCAACAAGCAGATCGGCCGGGACCTGGGCATCAGCGAACGAACGGTCAAGGTTCATGTCGGGCACGTCTTCCGCCGGATCGGCGTGGGTGACCGCACCAGCGCGGCCATGTGGGCCCGGGACAATCTCAACACCGGCGATCCGGCCTGACGTCCACCAGCCCGCGCAGCAGCTCAAGGCGCCGCAACGACTCCCGCCGTTCCTGGTCGTGCCGGACGATCGGGGCCGGGTAGCCGCCAGGCGGTCCGCCCGGCAACGTCCAGGGTTCGTGGATCGATCCTTCGTCCACCTCGCGGAGCTCGGGCACGTATCGGCGTACATAGTCACCATGGGGGTCGAACCGCCTGCCCTGAAGGGTGGGGTTGAAGACCCGGAAGTATGGCGCCGCGTCGGTGCCGCAGCCGGCCGTCCACTGCCAGCCGTGCTGGTTGGAGGCCAGGTCCGCATCGACCAGCCACCTCATGAAGTGCCGGGCGCCGTGGCGCCACTCAAGGTGCAGGTCCTTGACCAGGAAGCTCGCGACCACCATCCGGATCCGGTTGTGCATCCAGCCCTCGGCCCGTAGCTGGCGCATGCCGGCATCGACGACCGGATAGCCGGTGAGCCCATCGCGCCACGCGGTGAGGCGCAGGCCAGGCTCGTCGTACTCCATGGCGGCGTACTCGGGTCGGAGGTACTGCCGGGCAGAGTCGGGGCTGCGCCAGAGCACCTCGGCGTAGAACTCCCGCCAGGCCAGCCCCGTCGCGTAGCGCGAGGCGCCCTGGCCGGTGCCACTGCGCGCGAGATCAGCCAGCATCGTGCGCGGATGGATCTCGCCCCACTTCAGGTGAACCGACATCCGCGAGGTTCCGTCGAGATCGGGGCGGTCGCGGGTTGCCACATAGCTGCCCAGACGCCTCTGCAGGAAGCCATGCCAGCGCCGGAGGGCGGCCGGCTCGCCGGCCGCGGGCAGCCGCAGGCCTTCCGGAAGTGGTTCCTCCTCGAGTCGGTGGCTCTCCAGGGGTCGCACCCACCGGACCGCGCAGGGCTGCAACGCCGGAGTCGGCCATCCGTGGTCGTGCCAGGCCCTGGAGTACGGCGTGAACACCTGGTACGGGTCACCGGTCCTGTTCAGGACCAGGCCTGGTGGCACGGCATACGGCGACCCCGTCCGGACCAGCTCAATGCCAGACCGGGAGAGAGCGTGCTCAACGTCCTGGTCGCGACGGCGCCCGCGCGGGCCGAAGTCCTCGGCGATGTGCACGGTGGTCGCCGACGCGGCGCGGGCGACGGCGACGACCTCCCGGACCGGATCGCCCCGGCGGAGCTCCAGGCCGCCGACGCGGCATCCCAGATCGGCCAGGCTCGCCGCCAGGTAGGCGCGCCGCGGGGAGCCCGCTGGATCGATCAGGGCAGGGTCGAGCACGAAGAGCGGAACGACCCCGTCGTCCGCGCCGGCGCCTGATCGTGCCGCCGAGACTGCCGACAGCAGGGCGGGGTTGTCGGCCAGCCTCAGGTCGCGCCTGAACCACATGACGCTCGTCATGAGCCGGCGAGATCCTCGGCCGCAGTGACCGGGTCACCCAGAAGGAGACGGGCCCCGACGCTGCGGGCTAGCTCCGTCCCCGCTCCGGCCCCGGCCAGGACCAGTGGTGCCATCCCGGCCAGCCGGGTGAGCTCCGCCGTGACCGCCGCAAAGCGCTCTGGCCGGGTGGCGGACAGGACCACGAGGCTCGGCCGGGTCTGCGCGGTGACCTGGATCGTGTCCGGCATCGGCGTGTTCGCACCGAGGTACTCGATCCGCCAGCCCCCGCGGCTCAGCACGATCCCGAACACCAGGAGCGCCAGGTCATGCAGCTCATCGGGAGGGCAGGCGAGCAGCGCCTGCGGCCCGCGGCCCTTCCCCCATCCGCGGGCCAGACCCGCCAGACGCCCCCGGATCACGTGACTGGCGAAGTGCTCCTGAGCGATGCTGACCGCGCCGTCCTGCCACCTCCGGCCCAGGTCCTGCAGGTAGGGCATCACCACGTCCCGAAGCACGGTCTCGACGGTGAGGTCCGTGAGCAGCCTGTCCAGCAGCGCCTGGGCCGCCGTCTCGTCAAGATCGTCCAGGGCCTGCCGCAGGAGGTCTGCGGAGTCAGCCGGGTCCGTCCGGGGAGCGGGCTCCCTCCCTGTGCCGGCACCTGTGCGGGCAGCTCTGACCGCAACCGGATCGGCGGCGCCGCCGGGACGATCCTCGGCTATTGCCGCCTGGGCTGCCTGGGCCGCTGCCAGGCCACCGGCAAGGTGAGCCTGCATCCGACGTACCCGCCTCTGGTCGTCCTGCGAGTACAGCCGGTATCCGCCTGCCGAGCGCACCGGTCTCAGCAGCCCGTACCGGGTCTCCCAGGCGCGCAGAACGTGCTCGCTCACGCCAACCCGACGACTCAGCTCACCGATCCGCAGCACGGCGGCCTCCTTCTCCTGGTCCATATCCCACATTCTACCAACATTAGACGAACACTTGACAGTCATTGGTCGTCCTGCGTATATTTCTTTAGACAAACCTTCGACAACCATGAACAGACCTTTGACCAGGAGGAGAACCCGATGATGACTGCCCGCGAGACGCCCACCTCAACGGCGTCTGCCCGGCCTTCGGTGGCCGTCATCGGCTCCGGGGTCTCGGGCCTCACGGCCGCCTACCTGCTCGGCCGCACCCATGACGTCACGCTGTTCGAGGCGGACAACCGTCTCGGGGGTCATGCGCACACCCATGACGTGACCGCGTCCGACGGCACCAAGCACGCCGTGGACAGCGGCTTCATCGTGCACAACGACCAGACATACCCGTGGCTGCGCAAGCTGTTCGCCGAGCTCGAGGTTGAGGTGCGACCGACCGAGATGAGCATGAGCGTGCGGTGCGAGGGTTGTGGTCTGGAGTATGCCGGCGGCCGCGGTCTGCGGGGCCTGCTTGCCCAGCCGCGCCGTCTGCTGGACCCCCGATTCCTGCGGATGCTCTTGCAGGTGAGGCGTTTCCATCGCCGCGCCTCCGCCTTCCTGGCGGCCGGCGACGACAGCGATCTCACGACCTACGGCGAGTTTCTGGAGCGTGAGGGGTTCAGCGAGCACTTCGTGGCGCACTATGGCGTGCCGGTGGTGTCCTGCGTGTGGTCCTCCGGCCGGGAGGTCTCCCTGCTCTACCCGGCCAGGTACCTGTTCCGGTTCCTGGACCACCACGGAATGCTGCAGGTCACGGGCTCCCCGCAGTGGTACACCGTGGTCGGCGGCTCACGCACCTACGTCGAGCGGCTTGCCGCCAGCCTGCCGGACGTGCGCAGGTCCGCGGCCGTCAGGGACATCACCCGCCGACCCGACGGGGTGGAGATAACCCACGGCGCCACCGGCACGGTCACCACCTTCGACCGGGTGGTCATCGCGACCCATGCGGACCAGGCGCTGGGCATGCTGACCGATCCCAGCGACGCGGAGGTCCAGACTCTCAAGGCTTTCGGCTACTCGAGCAACGAGACCGTCCTGCACACGGACCCCTCGCTGCTGCCCGGCGCCGTGGCCGCCCGTTCCTCATGGAACTACCGGATGTCCTCGTGCACCGCACCGGACGAACCGACGGTGGTCACCTACTGGATGAATCGGCTGCAGGCTCTCAGCTCCCCGCAGGACTACCTCGTCACGCTCAACGCCCGCGATCGGGTCGATCCCGGCGAGGTGCTCGCGGTGATGGACTACGAGCACCCGATCTACACGGCGGAGTCGGTCGCCGCGCAGTCGAACCTGGCAGGCCTTGCCACCAGCCGGACCGTGTTTGCCGGGGCCTACCACGGCTGGGGATTCCACGAGGACGGGTGCCGCTCCGGCGTCGAGGCCGCCCGCCACTTCGGGGTGACCTGGTGACCTTGACCCGAGCCATCACGACCTCACCGGGCACAAGCGCGCCGGCCACGACCCGGGCGACCTCACCGGCCACGCCCCGTACGATCGCGACGCCGCCGGGGCTCCCGCCCCTGCCGGCCCTGGTGGACGGAAAGGTCACCCACCAACGCCGTGGCCGGGTCCGGCACGCCTTCGGCTACGGCGTGTACCAGTGGCTGGTCGACCTGGACGCCCTGCCCCGGCAGCCCTGGTACCTGAGGCCGTTCGCCGGCTTCAGCTCATCGGACCACCTCGGCGACCCCCGGCGCCCGATCAAGGATAACGTCGAGCGGTACCTCTGCCTCAACGGCATCCAGCTCGGTGACCGCGGCAGAATCATCATGCTGGCCAACGCCCGGGTCCTGGGCCACGTCTTCGACCCGCTGTCGGTCTTCTGGTGCTTCGACGACCGGGGCGCGCTGGTCTGCATCGTCGCCGAGGTGCACAACACCTACGGCGAGCGGCACGCCTACCTCCTGCGCCCCGACTCCTGCGGATCCGCCACCGCGGACAAGGCGTTCCACGTCTCGCCGTTCTACGACGTGAGCGGCCGCTACGAGCTGCGGTTCGAGCTGTCGCCGCACGTCGTGTCGAGCACCGTCATCCTGCGCGACCAGGGGAGCGCGGGGACGGCGCCCTTCACCGCGACCTTCCGCGGCACCCCCACCCTGGCGACGCCGCGCGCGGTAGTCGGTCAGCTGATCCGTAAACCCCTGATGCCACAACAGGTCTCAGCCATGATCCGGGTCCACGGGATCTTTCTCTGGCTCCGGCGTCTGCCCGTCCAACACCGTCCGCACCATCAACCACAGCAAGGGATCTGAGAAGAAATGACCACCTCCGCTGCCGTCAGGTGGCCCGCCATCACCCACGCGCCCAGGGCCCCCCTGTCCGCCACCATCGCCCGGCTCCTGTTCGAGCGTGCCGTGCGGCGGGTCCCGGTCCAGGTCACCTACGCCAGCGGCGAAGCGCGTGTCGCCGCCGCCACCAACGCGGGTGACTCCCCTGACTTCGAGATCGTCCGCCCGGGCGCCTTCTTCGCACGCCTTGGCCGGGACACCAAGATCGGCTTCGGCGAGGCGTACATGGCCGGCGACTGGCGGGCGGGCGCCGGCACGGACCTGGCCGACCTGCTCACCCCCTTCGCCGCCCGGCTCACCAGGCTGGTCCCCCAGCCGCTGCAGAGGCTGCGGACCATTGTCGACAAACGGATCCCGTCCAGTCAGGAGAACACCCTGGACGGGTCTCGCGAGAACATCAGCGCGCACTACGACCTCAGCAACGACCTGTTCGAGGCCTTCCTGGACCCCACGATGAGCTACTCCGCGGCCTGGTTCGACGAGAGCGGACTCACCAGCGAGGCGGTCTCGGCGGCCCGGCTCGAGGAGGCGCAGCTTCGCAAGATCGACGGGGTCCTGGACTATGCGGGAGTCGGGGAGGGGACGCGCCTTCTCGAGATCGGGACCGGTTGGGGTGCCCTCGCCATCCGGGCCGCCCAGCGCGGTGCCCAGGTGACCACCGTGACGATCTCGTCCGAGCAGCTGGCCTTCGCGGCCAAGCGCGTTGCTGAAGCCGGCGTGTCCGACCGGGTGGACCTGCGCCTGCAGGACTACCGGGAGGTCGGGGGTGAGTTCGACGCGATCGTCAGCGTCGAGATGATCGAGGCCGTGGGAGAGGCGTACTGGCCGACCTACTTCGCAACCCTTGACCGGCTGCTCGCCCCGGGCGGCAAGGTCAGCATCCAGGCCATCACCATGGCCCACGAGCGCGTGCTGGCGACAAAACGCTCCTTCAGCTGGATACAGAAGTACATCTTCCCCGGTGGCATCATCCCGTCGCTGCAGTCCATCGACGAGACCCTCTCCGCGCACACGACGCTGCAGGTCACGCAGCGGCGGGAGATGGGCGCGCACTATGCGCGCACCCTCCATCTGTGGCGTGAGCGCTTCAACGAGCAGTGGCCGCGGGTCCATCAGCTCGGGTTCGACGAGACCTTCCGGCGGATGTGGGAGTTCTACCTCGCGTACTGCGAAGCGGGCTTCCGCAGTGGCTACCTTGGCGTGAGCCAGCTCCAGCTGACCAGGGAGCCGGTATGGACCTGAGCGGCAAGGTTGCCTGGGTGATCGGCGGCTCGAGCGGGATCGGCGCCGCTGTGGCTCGTGAGCTCCGGTCCCGGGGAGCCGTCGTGGCCATCTCGGCCCGCCGCCACGACCTCCTGGCAGAGGTCTCCGCAGGCACCATGCTCGAGGTGCCCGCCGACGTCACCGACGCCGCTTCCCTGGCGGCCGCCGCGTCCCGGGTCCGCGACGAGCTCGGGCCGATCGACCTCGCTGTCCTGTCGGCCGGCTACTGGAAGCAGATGTCCGCCGGCGACTGGGACACCGACACGTTCGACCGGCACGTCCAGGTCAACCTGATCGGGATGAGCAACTCCATCGCCGCGGTGCTGCCCGGCATGATGGCCCGACACCGGGGTGTCATCGCCGGTATCTCGTCGGTGGCCGGCTACCGGGGCCTGAGCGGGTCGGAGGCCTATGGTGCGACAAAGGCGGGCCAGATCAACCTGCTCGAGTCTCTGCGCATCCACGTGGGCACAAGCGGGGTACGCGTCGTCACCATCTGCCCGGGTTTCGTCCGAACCGAGCTGACCGCCGGCAACGACTTCCCGATGCCGTTCATCATCGACGCCGACACCGCGGGCCGATCCATCTGCGACGGTCTCGAGCGCGAACGCACCGAGATCGTGTTTCCGTTGCGGATGGCCCTCCTGATGAAGGCAGCCCGACTCGTTCCGGTGAGGCTGTGGTCCGGGCTGTGGAGCCGGATGTCCCCCGCAGGAGGCTGGTAACCATGAAGCTGAACCCGAAAGGAAAGCAATGAGACTGCGCCGGACCGTGACCGTCCAGAAGCCTCTCGAGGACGTGTTCGCCTATCTGTCAGACTTCACCACCACCACCGAATGGGACCCGGGGACCGTGGAGACCGTCCGGACGGCAGGCAACGGGTCCGTCGGAACCGAGTACCAGAACACGTCCACGTTCGCCGGCCGGGAAACCCGGCTGACCTATGTCGTGCAGGATCTGGTCCCGAACCGGCGCATTGCCCTTCGAGGCGAGAACAAGACGGTCATCGCGCAGGACACCATGACCTTTCGGAAGGTGGGCAACGACCCTGCGGCCTCCCAGACCGAGGTGACGTATACCGCGGACTTCACGTTCAAGGGCCTCACCAGGTTCATAGCGCCCCTGATGAAGCCTGCCTTCACCCGGCTCGGCGACGAGGCCGAGAGTGGCATGGTTGCGGCCCTGGACCGACTGTGAACGGTAGCTTCTGAGCATGCAGACGACCGAGCCAACCCTGCCGACCGGCCAGCTCGCCCTGGTGACCGGCGCCACCGGGTACATCGGCGGTCGTCTGGTCCCCGAGCTGCTCGCCGCCGGCTTCCGGGTGCGGGTCATGGCGCGTCGACCGCGAAACCTGGCCGACCGCCCGTGGCACGACCAGGTGGAGATCGTCCAGGCGGACGCCGCCGATGCCGACAGCCTGAGCCGGGCACTGAGCGGGGTGGACGTCGCCTACTACCTCATCCACTCCCTGGGGACCGGCACGGACTTCGAGTCGCTCGACCGCAGGCATGCCCGGACCTTCGGCTCGGCGGCTCGCACCTGCCAGGTGGGCAGGATCGTCTACCTCGGCGGCCTGTATCCCGAGGCTGAGAAGCTGAGCCCGCATCTGGAGTCCCGCAAGGAGGTCGGCGAGATCCTGCTGTCCAGCGGCGTCCCCACCGCCGCGCTGCGCGCCGCCGTCATCATCGGCTCGGGCTCTGCGTCCTTCGAGATGTTGCGCTATCTCACCGAGCGCCTTCCGGTCATGGTCACGCCGCGCTGGGTCGACACCCGGATCCAGCCCATCGCGGTCAGCGACGTGCTGGGCTACCTCGTGGGATCGGCAGCGATCCCGCCGGAGGTGAACCGAGGCTTCGACATCGGCGGGCCGGACGTCCTGACCTACCGGCAGATGATGGCCGCCTACGCCAGGATCGCCGGGCTGAAACCCCGGCGCGTCGCCGC
Source organism: Actinomycetota bacterium (assembly GCA_040006795.1). GTDB lineage: Bacteria > Actinomycetota > Actinomycetes > Actinomycetales > Dermatophilaceae > UBA4719. The sequence goes on from JBDTWH010000233.1 coordinate 27,739, forward strand.
CCTGCCGCTGTTCACCCCGTCGTTGTCGAGCCACTGGGTCGGACTGGTGACACCCGTGCCCAACAGCATCGCCCGCCCCCTGGTGGAGAGCCTCATCAACGAGGTCATCTGCAAGGAACATGACATCGCGACCTACGTTCCGGACCCCGAAGGGGGACTCCTGGGATTCCGGCCGGCCGTCGAGCTGGCCCTCCAGCGGATCCAGGACCGCCAAGTCACCACATCATGGTCCTCGGCCGCGACCGCCGGTGCCCCGAGTGACCCGTTGCCGAGCGACCCCGACTGGGCAGGAGGCTCGCTCTACGTCGACGAACGCGAGAGCGTGGTCGATGCCACGCCGGAGCAGCTGTGGTCCGTCATCGAAGGCATCGGCGGCGAGCATGGCTGGTACTCCTGGCGTCTCGGATGGTGGGCTCGTGGCGTCATGGACCGCATCTTCGGCGGACCGGGACTGCGCCGCGGGCGCCGCGACGCCTTCGAGCTGTCCGTGGGCGATGCCCTGGACTGGTGGCGGGTGGAGGATCTCGAGGACAACCACCGGCTGCGGCTGCGCGCCGAGATGCGACTGCCCGGGCTGGCCTGGCTCGAGCTGGTCGTCGACTCCGACGACCAGGGCCGGACCGTGTTCCGGCAGCGAGCGCTCTTCCACCCCCGGGGACTGGCAGGGCACCTCTACTGGAAGTCGATCGCTCCCTTTCACGGGCTCGTCTTCGGCGGCATGCAGCGCAACATCGCCCGTGCCGCCGAAGCACTGGAGGCCGACCGAGCGTTAAGACCCCACGCGGATCGGGCCTAGCGCGACAACGGACCGCTCCTCACCGCGGCGGGGGGCGGCCCTTCAGGGCCGAGGCGAGGATCTGGGCCAGGTGCAACGGCGTGCGATCGGTCTCCTGCCCGATCTGGGTGCGACAGCTGAATCCGTCGGCGACGATCAGGGTCTCGTCGGCGGCTGCGCGGACGGCCGGCAGGAGCACCCGCTCCCCCGCGGCCCTGGACACGTCGTAGTGGCCGCGTTCGAAGCCGAAGTTGCCGGCCAGCCCACAACACCCGGAGTCCGGCACGGTGGCGGTGATCCCGGCCGCCTTCATCAGGGCGCGGTCGGGATCGAAGCCGATCACGGCATGCTGGTGGCAGTGCGTCTGAACCAGCGCGTCGCCGCCAACCTGTGGCGGAGCCCAGTGCGGGGCATAGGTGGCCAGCAGCTCCGCAAGGGTGAAGGTGAGCCCCTTGGCGAGCCGGGCACTCTTGTCTCCGGGCAGCAGCGCAACCGCCTCGTGGCGGAATACCGCCAGGCAGCTCGGCTCCAGCCCCACAACCGGAACGCCCGCCTGCAGGTAGCCGTCCAGGGAGCGAAGCGAGCGGCGCAGCACCCTCTTGGCCACCCCCAGCTGACCGGTGGAGATCCAGGTCAGCCCGCAGCACACCGGCCCCTGGGGCAGCACCACCTCGAAGCCGGCATCCTCCAGCACGGCCACCGCGGCCACCCCCACCTCGGGCGCGAGGTAGCTGGTGAAGGAGTCGGGCCAGAGCACGACCTTGCCACCCGGGCTGGTGGGGCGGCGGACCTCCGCTCCCTCGTCACCGCCGGGCTGCTGCGAGGCAGCGCGCGACAGCGACTCGGCGCGCCGCCGCAAAGACGACCGCAGGGAACGGCTGGCGAAACGTGGGATGTCACGCTCGGGTGCGATCCCCCCGGCCCGCTTCAGCGGAATCTGCAGAACAGACCCGGTGAGGGCGTTGACCGCAGCCGGCGCGACCGCGGCAAGGCGGGACCACAACGGGAGCCAGCCCATCGAGTAGTGCGAAGCGGGCCTGCGCCGACCCGCGTAGTGGTGGTGCAGGAACTCGGACTTGTAGGTCGCCATGTCCACGTTGACCGGGCAGTCGCTCAGACACCCCTTGCAGGACAGGCACAGGTCCAGCGCATCCCGGACCTCGGTGGAACGCCAGCCATCGGTGATCACATCGCCCTCGAGCATCTCCCACAGCAGGTGCGCCCGCCCGCGGGTGGAGTCCTTCTCCTCCCTGGTGACCTGGTAGCTCGGACACATGACGCCACCGCTGGACTGCCGACACTTGCCCACGCCCACACACCGTCGCTGGGCCTGAGCGAAGCTCCCGGCGTCAGCGGGGTAGGAGAACTCGGTCGCCAGCTCGCGGCCACTGGCCCTGCCGCGATGCCGGATGTCCACGTCCAGCCTCGCCGGGTCGGCGATGACGTGCGGGTTCAGCACCCCGGCCGGATCCCAGACCCTCTTGACCTCGTCGAAGATCGCGACCACGTCCGCGCCATACATCCTGGCCAGCAGCTCCGAGCGGGCGCGGCCGTCACCGTGCTCGCCGGAGACCGACCCACCCAGGCGGATCACGAGATCAGCCGCCTGCTCCACGAAGGAGCGGTACTCGGCGAGCCCCCTCTCGCTGAACAGGTCGAAGTCCATCCGGATGTGCATGCAGCCTTCACCGAAGTGTCCGTAGGATGCGCCGGACAGGTGGTGCGCCGCCATGATCTCGTCAAGCTCCCGCAGGTAGGTGCCCAGCCGCTCCGGCGGGACGGCCGCGTCCTCCCAGCCACCCCACGCCTCGGCGCCGTCGCTGCGCCGGGTGGCGAGCCCGGTGCTGTCCCGCCGGCACCGCCACAGCACGGCCTGGGCTCCCGGGTCGATGACCAGCGATGACGTGACGGCCAGGTCGGATCCGGCCAGGTCGGTGATGATGGACCTGGCGGCACCCATGGCGTCCTGCGGGTCGACGCCCCCCACCTCCACCAGCAGCCAGGCGTCTCCGGGGGGCAGTCCCGCGGAGACCGCGGACGCCCGCACCTCCCGGGGAAGGCGGTCGACCAGCGAGGCGTTGATCGACTCCATTGTCAGAGGGCCGTGCGGAAGGACCAGGGGTACGCAGTCCGCCGCGGCCACGGAGTCGCTGAACCCGAGGGCGAGCAAGACCGTGGCCGCCGGGAGCTCAACCAGGTTCAGCGTCGCCCGCAGGGTAACCGCCAGGCTGCCCTCGGTGCCCGAGAGGAAGCGTGCCACGTCGTACCCATGGCTGGGCAGCAGGCGATCCAGCGGGTATCCGGAGATCCGGCGTCTCAGGCCGGAGAAACGCCGGGTGATCAGCAGGGCGTTGCGTGTCGCGATGGACTGCAGTCCGCGGTGGACCTCCCCCTCCCGGCCGGGGCGCCCTGCAAGGAGATGCAGCCGGGCAAGGTCATCCAGGCTGGACACCCCGCCCGGGACCCCTCGTTCGAAGGGCCCGGAGGGGGGCGTCAACAGATCGAGCCGGGTGCCGTCGGAGAGCAGCACCTCCAGACCACCGACGTTGTCCGCGGTCGTTCCCCAGGCCACCGAGTGCGAGCCGCAGGCATTGTTGGCGATCATCCCGCCGAGAGTCGCCCGGCTCGCTGACGACGGGTCGGCGCCGAACGTCAGCCCGTGCGCCGCGAGGGCGCTGGTCAGGTCGGTCAGCACCACCCCCGGCTCGACGACCGCCGTCCGCCGACAGAGGTCGACGTCCAGAATGCTGTTCAGATGCCGCGAGACGTCGATCACGACTCCTCCGATGGCGTTGCCCGCCATCGAGGTCCCGGCACCGCGAAGGACGATCGGCGCACCCGCCTGCGAGGTGATCTGGACAGCGGCCACCAGGTCATCGACATCGGCAGGCAGGATCACCAGGTCGGGAACGACGCGGTAGTTGGAGGCATCGGTCGAGTAGAGCCCGAGCACACCCGCCTCGCTGCTGGCCGTCCCGCGCAGTGCGGCACCAAGCTCAGCAACCAGGGCGCGTACGTCATACTCGGGCACGTCATGAACTCTACGGAACGAACCCTGCGGATCGCCGCACACATCTGCGGAGAAACACAATACTTCTGCCTACGGCGCCATAGAGTGTGATCGCGGCTATGCCGACGTGCGAACCGTGCTGATGATGCTTCGACGGAACCCATCGGGCCATCGCGTTGTCACTTCTTTGGTTGGCCGGAGGCCTCATGACGAGATCGGATCGTGTCAGCCTCACGGCAGCGCCCCGCCCGCCCGTGCGCCGGGCGACCGCCTGATGCAAGCGGCTGGGCAACCGTCATGACCGACCTCACCGGGTTGCACCGCAACCTGATCAGACAGCTGACGCGGCTGCACCTCGATCGCACGTCAAGTCCGTCCAATGCCACCTGGGGCAGGCTCCTGGACGTCGTCAGCACCACCTACACCGAGAAGGACGACGAGCGGTTCTCGTTGCAGCAGTCGATTGACGTGTCGGCGCACGAGGTGAGCGCTCTGCACAAGGAGCTGAGCCGGCAGGCCCTGCAGGACACGCTGACCGGGCTACCCAACCGGGACGCGCTCATCAGGCACCTGGACCAGTCGCTCGCGGCGTGCGCGGCCGACGGTGAGGGCCTGGCCGTTCTGTTCATCGACCTTGACGGCTTCAAACAGGTCAACGACAGCCTGGGCCACGCTATCGGCGACGAGCTCCTCGTGCTGGCCAGCCAGCGCATCCGGGCCTGCATGCGCCCCCATGACGTGGTCGCCCGCCTGGGCAGTGACGAGTTCGTCGTCGTGTGCCCCAACGTGTCCGACGCCACGATCGTGCCGGCCATCGCCGCACGGATCGGCAGCCAGCTCGCGGCGCCCTTCCCGATCGGGGAGCTCGAGGCCATCGTCAGCGCCAGCATCGGCCTCGTCACGTCGGCCGACGCCAAGGCGAGCGCCGAGGAGCTGCTGGGTCAGGCGGACCTGGCCATGTACGAGGCGAAGAGCAGCGGCAAGGCCCGTGCCATCGCCTTTGACCACTCGATGCAGCTGGCTGTTGACAGCAAGTTCTCGGTGCGCAACGCCCTGGGTCGGGCCATCACCGGTCACGAGCTCCGGGTCCTGTACCAGCCGATCGTGTCGCTGGCCCACGAGCAGGTGATCGGCGTCGAGGCGCTGGTCCGCTGGGAACGTCCCGGATTCGGGCTGCTCGACCCGGACCTGTTCATCCCGATCGCCGAGGAGAGCTCGCTGGTCTCGGCGGTCGACTGCTGGATCCTGCAGGAGGCCTGTCGAAGGGGCGCCCAGTGGTGCAAGGCGGGTGGCATGATCGCCATCAACCTGTCGGCTCGCACGCTCCAGCAGGACGACGTGGTTCACGCGCTGAAGCAGTCTCTGCGACGAACCGGCATCCCGCCGAGTCAGATCACACTGGAGATCACCGAGACGACCCTGCTCGCGGGCATCGGCGCCACCGAGCACAACCTGGGCCGCCTTCGGGCTCTCGGTGTCAAGCTTTCCATCGATGACTTCGGCACGGGTCACTCGTCGCTCTCGCAGCTCCAGCAGACCGATGTCGACGTCTTGAAGATCGACCAGTCCTTCGTCTCGGTGATGGACCAGGATGCGCCCTCGGCGGCCATCGTCAGTGCGATCATCACACTGGGCCATGCGATGGGCCTGACCCTTGTTGCCGAAGGCGTCGAGACGCCGACCCAGGCCGCCCTTCTGCGTGCGCAGGGTTGCGACGCTGCCCAGGGATGGCTGTTCGGCCAGCCGCTTCCCGCCGAGGCTGTTGACCAGGCCTTTGGGATCACCTTCCCTGCGCTGACGCTCGGCTAGGGTTTGTCCAGGCAGAACTCCTGGTCCGGACTGTGTGAAAGGTCATCATGGATCGCGCCACCCTGCGTGAGACGCAGGCTCCGCTCAAGCAGCGATACCGCGACGAGCCGTCCAGTGCACTCACACCGGTGCATGCGACTGCCGCGTTCGATGATGGCGGGATCACCTGCACGGTGCAGACCTGGGCGGGGCCAGCCCGTGCGGGGCTTCATCCGGCCACCGGCGGCGACGGCAGCGATGCCTGCTCCGGCGACCTCCTCATGCAGGCCCTGCTGGCCTGCGCGGGCGTCACACTGCGAAGCGTCGCGACAGCGCTCGGCATCGACATCCGCAGCGCCACGCTCAGCGCGCGGGGCCACTTCGACGCTCGCGGTACCCTCGGAGTCTCCCGCGAAGCCCCCGTCGGCCTGCTCGACGTCCATGTGGACATCGAGCTCGACACCGATGCGGACGACAAAGCCCTTGCCCGCCTTGCCGAGATGACTGAGCGCTACTGCGTGGTGGCCCAGAGCCTCGCAGAGCTGCCAACCCTGGAGATCCGGCGTCCCTCATAGCTCGTTGCAGCAACATGTTCGCCGCGCTGCGGCACGGTTCGCGCCCGCGCCACACAAAAGTGCGGGACGATAGAGCTTGGCATCCGATGGACCAGCGCCGTCCAGACCAACCCGACACCGACGAAAGCTGACCGTGAACCAAAGAACTTGCCTCGCCCACCACAACAGCCCTCGCAGCGATACCACCGCCTCAACGGCCACCGCAGTCCCGCCTGGCGCAGTCCTGACTACTACCGCGTCCGGGGTGGCGCGATGAGTCGGCGCGGGCCCAAGCGCAAGGACACCTTGCCCGCCCTGCCTCAGGACGGACTCCGCATCGTGCCCCTGGGCGGTATCGGTGAGATCGGTCGCAACATGACCGTCTTCGAGCACGCCGGCCGGCTCCTGGTCGTCGACTGCGGGGTCTTGTTCCCCGAGGAGCACCAGCCGGGGGTCGACGTGATCCTGCCCGACTTCACCTGGATCCGGGAGCGCCTGGACAAGATCGACGCCATCGTTCTCACCCACGGGCACGAGGATCACATCGGTGGCGTCCCGTACCTGCTGAACGAGCGGCCGGAGATCCCTCTGGTGGGTTCGAAGCTGACCCTGGCCTTCATCAAGGCCAAGCTCAAGGAGCACCACATCACCCCCAAGACGGTCGAGGTCCGCGAGGGGCAGCGGCAGAAGCTGGGGCCGTTCGACTGCGAGTTCATCTCGGTCAACCACTCGATCCCCGACGGGCTTGCCGTGGCGATCCGCACCCCCGCCGGGCTGGTGCTGCACACCGGGGACTTCAAGATGGACCAGTTCCCCCTCGACGGACGCCTGACCGACCTGGGTGCCTTCGCCCGACTCGCCGCGGAGGGGGTCGACCTGTTCATGGTCGACTCCACCAACGCCGAGGTCCCCGGGTTCATCACCTCCGAGCGCGAGCTCTCCCCCGCCATCGAGACGGTATTCCGCACCTGTCCCGGGCGCGTCATCGTCTCGAGCTTTGCCAGCCACGTGCACCGGATACAGCAGGTTCTGGATGCCGCGCACGAACATCACCGCAAGGTCGCGTTCGTGGGCCGCTCGATGGTCCGCAACATGGGCATCGCCCGCGACCTCGGCTACCTCACGATCCCGAAGGGCCTGGTGGTCGACCTCAAGGCCCTGGACAACCTGCCCGCCGACAAGGTCACCCTGATCTGCACCGGTTCCCAGGGCGAGCCGATGGCCGCGCTCTCCCGGATGGCCAACCGCGACCACCCCATCCGGATCACGCAGGGCGACACGGTCCTGCTGGCCAGCTCCCTGATCCCGGGCAACGAGAACGCCATCTACGGGGTGATCAACGAGCTGACCCGCTGGGGGGCGAACGTCATCCACAAGGGCAACGCCAAGGTGCACGTCTCCGGACACGCCAGCGCCGGGGAGCTGGCCTACTGCTACAACATCGTCAAGCCCTCCAACGTCCTGCCCATTCATGGGGAATGGCGGCACCTGCGCGCCAACGCCGACCTGGCGATCCGCACCGGGGTCGATCCGGACCGGGTGATGATCGCTGAGGACGGATCCGTCATCGACCTGGTCAAGGGCCGGGCGAGCATCACCGGCAAGGTCCCTGCCCACCTGGTCTATGTGGACGGCATGACCGTCGGCGGCGCCACCGAGCAGTCCCTCAAGGTGCGTCGGAACATGGCCGAGGAGGGCGTCGTCACCATCGTCGCCATCGTGGACCCGGACACCGGCAAGATGGTCGAGAAGCCCGACTTCCTCGCGCACGGCTTCGAGCAGGAGGACTCGACCTTCGAGGCTGCGGTGCCGGTGATCCAGAGGGTCCTGACCAAGGCCTCGAAGGAAGGCATCGACATCGAGCAGACCGAGGAGCTGATCAGGCACGCCGTCTCGACCTGGGCCCACCGCACCTACCGGCGCAGCCCGCTGATCATCCCGGTGATCATCGACGCGTGACCCGAACCTGGCGACACTGCGCGGGCCCGTCATTGATCGAGCATCGACCACCCTGCACGATCAGTGACGGACCACGAGCCGGACCTACAGGTGGCTGAACCCGCCCGACTCCTCCTGCGACATGGGCACCGAGACCGGGTGCCTGCCGAAGTGCGCCATAGCCTTGCTGAAGTCATCCAGGAGCAGTGAGGCAAGATCCCGGCTCACCCCCAGCCGGACCAGGATGCGTTGCACGGCAATGTCGGAAGCTGTTCCGGTGAGGGTGTAGGCAGGCACCTGCCACCCTCGTTCGCGCAGCCGGTCGGCCAGGTCGAACAGGGTGTAGCCGGGGTTCTCGCCCTCGCGGATCCGCCAGGTCACGGTCGGGATCCCGGTGGCCGGGCTGCTGTCACACAGGAGCTCGAAGGGCCCCATCTTGGCGATCTCCGACGCGAGGTACTGACCGACCTCATACGACGCGTCATGAATCGCCTTGTATCCGGCATAGCCCAGTCGCAGGAAGTTGTAGTACTGCGCGACGACCTGCCCGGCAGGGCGCGAGAAGTTGATCTGGAACACCGGCATGTCGCCGCCGAGGTAGTTCACGTGGAAGATCAGGTCCTCGGGGAGCTCCTCCTTGTCCCGCCAGATGACCCAGCCGACGCCCAGCGGCGCCAGCCCGAACTTGTGTCCGGAAGTGCTGATCGACTTGACCCGCGGGAGGCGGAAGTCGAAGAGCACGTCGGGAGCGCAGAACGGGGCCAGGAATGCGCCGCTCGCCCCGTCGACGTGGATGTCGACGTCGAGGCCGGTGTCGGCCTGGAGCTGGTCAAGGGCCTTGGCGAGGGCCTCCACCGGTTCGTAGGCGCCCGTGTACGTGACGCCGAAGGTGGGCACGACCATGATCGTGTTCTCGTCCACCCGCATCAGCATGGAAGCCGGATCCATGGCATAGCTGCCATGCGACATCGGGACCTCGCGCATCTCGATGTCCCAGTACCTGGCGAACTTGTGCCACACCACCTGCACCGGCCCGCACACCATGTTCGGCCTGTCCGCCGGCTTGCCCTCTGCCTGCCGCCTGGCCCGCCAGCGCCACTTGGCCGCCATACCAGCCAGCATGCAGGCCTCTGAGGACCCGATGGCGGAACAGCCGGCGGTGTTGGCCGACTCCGGCGCATGCCACAGGTCGGCCAGCATGTGCACGCAGCGCCGTTCCAGCTCAGCGGTCTGCGGGTACTCGTCGGCATCGATCAGGTTCTTGTTCATCGCCAGCGCCATGAGCCCGTAGATCTCGGGCTCGGCCCACGTCTGGCAGAAGGTGGCCAGGTTCTGCCGGGCGTTGCCGTCGAGCATCAGCTCGTCGGACACCAGCTGAAAGGCTTCCCTGGGCAGCCCCTCCTCCCGGGGGAACCGGTACTTGGGGATCGGACTGGTCAGGCTGTGCCCGGCGAAGACCGAGTCCTCCATCATCGGGCGAACGGCGTCACGGTCGTGCAGTGGCATGGTCAGCATCTCCCCTTGATCGGATCGGACCTGATCCGATGGTCCCGGCTCGCGACCAGTGCGGGCGTCACCCGCTGGGGATGAGTCCGACGACCTGTGCGACCGTGACAGGAGTAAATTCGCGGCAAGACCTATCCGGCCGAAGGACTACCACCCATGCTCAATGACGAGCAGCACATCCCCTGGTCACACGAGACCGCCCTGGAGATGATCGATGCCCACGCCGGGCAGCGCGGACCGCTGCTGCCCGTGCTGCACGCTCTCCAGGCGACCTTCGGGTATGTCGACGCGCGTGCGGTCGCGCTCGTCGCGAAGGTTCTCAACCTCTCGCGCGCCGACGTCTATGGGGTGCTGACCTTCTACTCCGACCTCCGCACGACCCCGCCGGGAACCCTGCGGGTCCAGGTCTGCCGTGGTGAGGCCTGCCAGGCAGTGGGCGGACACGTCCTGGCGCAGCACGCCACCACCTCTCTGGGCATCCAGTTCGGCGAGACCGCGACCGACGGGTCGGTGTCCCTGGACGACGTCTTCTGTCTCGGCAACTGCGCGCTCGGCCCGAGCGCCACCGTCAACGGTCACCTGCACGGCCGCGTCACCGGCCCCGGCCTCGACGCCCTGGTCAGCCTGCCGGGCGGGACCGGTGTCGGGTCCCGCAACAGCGCCGGCGCCATGACGCGCGACGGCGTCGCCCGCAGCGGAGGGCTGACGTGACCACCGTCTACGTCCCCCGGGACTCGTCGGCGCGTTCCGTCGGCGCCGACCAGGTCGCCGCAGCCATCGAGCTGGAGGCCATCCGCCGGGGCGCGGCCGTCGAGGTCGTCCGCAACGGCTCGCGCGGGATGATGTGGCTCGAGCCATTCGTCGAGGCTGAGACTGCCATCGGCCGGGTCGCCTTTGGCCCGGTCAGCCCTGACGACGTCCCCGGCCTGTTCGACGCCGGTTTCCTGGAGGGGGGCGAGCACAGCCTGGGCCACGGACGCACCGACGAGATCCCCTGGCTCGCACGCCAGGATCGGCTGACCTTCAGGCGGGTCGGCATCATCGACCCGCTGTCCGTCCAGGACTACCAGGCCCACGGCGGTCTGGTCGCCCTGCGCCGGGCCCTCACGATGACGGCGGAGCAGATCTGCGACGAGGTCACTGCCTCCGGCCTGCGCGGCCGGGGCGGTGCGGGCTTCCCGGTCGGCGTGAAATGGCGCACCGTTCTTGACGCACCGGGCTCCCCCACGTTCGTCACCTGCAACGCGGACGAGGGAGACAGCGGGACCTTCGCCGACCGGATGCTGATGGAGGGCGACCCCTTCATGCTGATCGAGGGGATGGTCATCGCCGGGATCGCCGTGAACGCCCACGAGGGCTTCATCTATATCCGCTCGGAGTATCCGGACGCGGTCGCCACAATGCGGGCCGCCATCGATACGGCATACAAGACCGGGTGGCTCGGCCCGCAGATCCTGGGCAGCGACCACGGGTTCGACCTGGAGATCCGGGTCGGCGCGGGCGCCTACATCTGCGGTGAGGAGACCGCGATGCTGGAGAGCCTGGAGGGCAGGCGCGGCATGGTCCGTGCCAAGCCGCCGCTGCCCGCGATCGAGGGGCTGTTCGGCAAGCCGACCGTCGTCAACAATGTGCTGTCCCTGGCCAGCGTCCTGGTGGTCCTCGCCCACGGGTCCGACTTCTACCGCGACTTCGGCGTCGGCCGCTCGCGCGGCACCCAGGTCTTCCAGCTGGCGGGCAACGTCGCGCGCGGCGGGATCGTCGAGACGGCCTTCGGGATCACCCTCGCGCAGATGCTGGAGCAGTATGCCGGCGGCACCGCCTCCGGCCGGCCGATCAGGGCGGTCCAGGTCGGCGGCCCCCTCGGTGCCTACCTGCCACCCACCCGGTTCGACCTGCCGCTGGACTACGAGGCCTTCGCCGAGGCAGGCGCGATGATCGGCCACGGCGGCATCGTGGTCTTCGACGACACCGTTGACATGGCGGCCCAGGCCCGTTTCGCCATGGAGTTCTGCGCAGCGGAGTCCTGTGGCAAGTGCACCCCCTGCCGGGTCGGCTCGGTCCGTGGTGTCGAGGTGATCGACCGGATCGTGGCCGGTCAGGATGTCGCGGCCAACGTGGTCCTCCTGCAGGATCTGTGCGAGGTGATGACGGACGGCTCACTGTGCGCCATGGGAGGACTCACCCCGATGCCCGTGCGAAGCGTGCTCCAGTACTTCCCGCAGTCGATGGATGGAACCGCCGGCAGCCCTGAGAGCTCAGCACGCCGATCAGCTCGACCGGAAGGGGCCCGGCGATGACTCTGCTCAGGGAGCCTGACTACGGAACGCCCGCAGCCCCGGCAGGGGCCGGCGCGGACAGCACAGCGCAGGTCAGCGTTGAGATCGACGGCATGGCGGTGAGCGTGCCCGCCGGGACATCGGTGATGCGTGCCGCCGCCCTGGCCGGGGTCGACATCCCGAGGCTGTGCGCGACCGACTCGCTCAAGGCGTTCGGCTCCTGCAGGCTCTGCCTGGTCGAGATCGAGGGCCGCAAGGGCACCCCTGCTTCGTGCACGACGCCGGTAGGGCCGGACATGGTGGTGGCGACCAGGTCCGAGCGCGTGCAGAGGTTGCGCCGCGGGGTCATGGAGCTCTACCTGTCCGACCACCCGAAGGACTGCCGGGCAGGCGAACACCCCTCCGACGGTGCCGTCACCGGGGACACCGTCGGCACGGTCCCTGAAACCGGCCATCGGGACGGCGGCGAGTGCGAGCTGACGGCCATGGCCGCAACGGTCGGCCTGAGCGGCGTGCGCTACGGCTTCGGGGGCAAGAACCACCTCGACGCGGTCAAGGACGAGAGCAACCCCTACTTCACCTTCGACCCCGCCGAGTGCATCGCCTGCTCACGGTGCGTGCGCGCCTGTGACGAGGTGCAGGGAACTTTCGCGCTGACCATCGCCGGGCGTGGTTTCGACTCAAAGGTGGCGGCGTCGGCGGGTGAGCCGTTCATGGCGTCCGAGTGCGTGTCGTGCGGGGCCTGCGTCCAGGCCTGCCCGACCTCGGCACTCCAGGAGAAGACGGTCATCGAGATGGGCCTGCCACAGCGCACGGTGCTCACCACCTGCGCCTACTGCGGGGTCGGCTGTTCGTTCAAGGCCGAGCTGCGCGGCGACGAGGTCGTCCGGATGGTGCCGCAGAAAGCCGGCGGGGCCAACGAGGGGCACTCCTGCGTCAAGGGCCGTTTCGCCTGGGGCTATGCCTCCCATCGCGACCGCCAGCTCTCCCCGATGGTGCGCGAGTCGATCACCGACCCGTGGCGCACCGTGTCGTGGGGCGAGGCGATCGGCTATGCCGCGTCCCGGCTCACCGCGATCCAGGCCATGCACGGGATCAGGTCCATCGGCGGGATCACCTCCTCACGCTGCACGAACGAGGAGGTCTTCGCCGTGCAGAAGCTCATCCGGGCGGCGTTCGGCAACAACAACGTCGACACCTGCGCGCGGGTGTGCCATGCGCCGACCGGATACGGGCTCAGCCAGACCTTCGGCACTTCGGCCGGCACCCAGGACTTCAAGTCGGTCGAGCAGGCTGACCTGATCCTGCTCATCGGGGCCAACCCGACCGACGGGCACCCGGTCTTCGCCTCCCGGCTGAAGCAGCGGCTGCGCAAGGGTGCCGCGCTCGTGGTGGTCGACCCGCGTCGTATCGACCTGGTGCGCAGCCCGCACATCGAGGCCGCACACCACCTGCAGCTAGCGCCGGGCTCGAATGTCGCCATGGTCAACGCCCTCGGCCACGTGGTGGTCACGCAGGGGCTGGTGGACCGGGCCTTCGTCGAACAACGGTGCGAGGATGACTCGTTCGCCCTGTGGGAGGCGTTCATCGCCCGTCCGGAGAACAGCCCCGAGGCGACCGAGCAGATCACCGGCGTGCCCGCCGAGCAGGTGCGGACCGCGGCACGAATGTACGCCACGGCGCCCAACGGAGCCATCTACTACGGCCTCGGGGTGACCGAGCACAGCCAGGGCTCGACCACCGTGATGGCCATGGCGAACCTGGCGATGGCCACGGGCAACATCGGCCGCGAAGGCGTGGGCATCAACCCGCTGCGCGGTCAGAACAACGTCCAGGGTTCCTGCGACCTCGGCTCGTTCCCCCATGAGCTGCCCGGGTACCGCCACGTGAGCAACGACGCCGTCCGCCAGATCTTCGAGCAGAAGTGGGCCCGCACCCTGGACCCGGAGCCCGGACTGCGCATCCCGAACATGCTCGACGCCGCCGTCGCCGGCACCTACCGGGGCATGTTCATCCAGGGCGAGGACATTGCCCAGTCCGACCCGAACGTCAAGCACGTCAAAGCCGCACTGGCATCTTTGGACCTTCTCATCGTCCAGGACCTGTTCCTCAACGAGACGGCGGCGTTCGCCCACGTCTTCCTGCCCGGGACGTCATTTCTGGAAAAGGATGGAACGTTCACCAACGCCGAACGCCGGATCAACCGCGTCCGTCCGGTGATGGAGCCGAGATGCGGCAAACAGGAATGGCAGGTTGCCTGCGACCTGGCGACCGCCATGGGCTACCCGATGCACTACGAGCACGGCAGCCAGATCATGGACGAGATCGCGGCCACGACCCCCACCTTCGCCGGGGTCTCGTTCGCACGGCTGGACGAGATGGGCAGCCTGCAGTGGCCATGCAACGACGCGGCTCCCGATGGCACGACGACCATGCACGTGGACGGCTTCGTCCGGGGCAAGGGGCACTTCGTCGAGACGCCCTTCGTGCCGACGGACGAGCGGACCAGCCGGACGTTCCCGCTGATCCTGACCACCGGGCGCATCCTCAGCCAGTACAACGTCGGCGCGCAGACCCGGCGGACGGCCAACGTCCAGTGGCACGGCGAGGACGTCCTGGAGATCCACCCGCACGACGCAGAGGAACGCGGCATCCTCGACGGAGCCGCGGTGGCGATCACGAGCCGGGTGGGCCAGACAGTGCTGCGTGCCAGGATCGCCGACCGGATGCCGCAGGGGGTCGTCTACACGACCTTCCACTACCCCGGCAGCGGTGCGAACATCGTGACCACGGAGAACTCGGACTGGGCCACCAACTGCCCCGAGTACAAGGTCACCGCGGTCCAGGTGATGCCGACCTCTCAGACACCAGCCAGCGACGAGTCGCTCCACGAGCCGGCCCCGGTGCAGCTGGGACTGGTGCCGCGATGAGCGATACCGCACGTCTGGTGAGCATGGTCAACCAGATCGCGGCCAACACGGCACATCACCCGCACGATCAGGCGGTTGCCGAGATCGCCACGCATCTGCGGAAGTCCTGGGCACCAGCCATGCGCGCCGACCTGCTCGCCCACTGTGAGCGCGGCGGGTCTGACCTGACGCCGCTCGCGGCCGCGGCAGCCGAGGAGCTGCGAGCCGTGACGACGCGACGATCACCGGCAGCGGTCACCATCGAGTCCATGCCGCCAAGTTCTTAGCGCGCCGCCTGTTACTGCTTGGTCAGGTCGTGGGCGATCGTGGATGCGCCGATCACTTTGCCGTCAACGTCGCGAATCGGTGAGACGGTGAGGGAGGCGGGGAACACCGTTCCATCTCTTCGGACCCGGACGGTCTCACAGTGCACGACCTGCTCGCCGTGCAAGATCCTGGCCAGGATGTCGGTCATCTCGCCGGGGCGGTCCTCAGGACTCAGGAGCTCGACAGACTTGTCGAGGATCTCTCTGCTCGAGTAGCCGAGCAGCTTCTCGGCGGCCGGGTTCCAGCTCGTGATGATGCCGTCGGGCGTGCTGCTGATGATCACCTCAGCGCTGTGCTCGACCACAGCCGCCAACAGGGCCTGCCTGCGGTGAGCCGCCTCTGCGGCCCAGTAGTGCGTCATGTCGCGCACAGCGGCAATCACCAGCATGCCGGCCCGCGTGTGCATCGGGGACAAGGCGATGTCTGCCGGGAACTGGGTGCCATCCCGTCGCTGTCCCCTCAGCTTCAGGCGGGCTCCCATGCCCCGGGGCCTGGGGTCTGAGATGTAGCTCTCCCGGTGCATCCTGTGATTGGACCGGAGAAACTCGGGCACCAACACCTCGACGGGTAAGCCGACGAGGTCGTCGCGCTCATAGCCGAACAACGACTCGGTCTGGCGGCTGACAAACCGGATCATGCCTGACCCGTCCACCCCCACCAGGGCGTCAGGCACCGCCTCCAGCAATTCCTCGACTGCCTCCGAATGCCAAGCCGTCTGGTCCCTCGAGCCATCACTCATGACTCGAAGTTAGCAAATCTTCAGATCGATGAGAGGCGAACGCGCTCGTCACCGGTATAGATCACCATCGCGGACCCCCTCAGGAAGCCCACCAGGGTCATCCCCAGCTCTGTCGCCAGCTCAGCGGCCAGGGATGAGGGCGCCGAAACGGCTGCCAGCACAGGGATGCCGGCCATCATGGCCTTCTGGGTCAGCTCGAAGCTCGCCCGCCCCGACACCATGAGCACGGTGCCCCGCAGCGGCAGCAGGTCCTCCTTGAGCGCCCAGCCCACGACCTTGTCCACCGCGTTGTGACGCCCGACGTCCTCGCGGAGCACGAGCAGCTCTCCGCTGACGCCGTCGAACAACGCTGCCGCATGCAGCCCGCCGGTCTTCTCGAAGACGTGCTGCCCGGAACGCAGCCTCTCAGCAAAAGTGCTGAGGAGCCCGGCCTCGACTCGTAACGCGTCATCTCGTACCTCGTAGGCAGACTGGGTGCGCACCGCATCGATGCTGGCCTTACCGCACAGCCCGCATGAGCTGGTCGTGTAGAAGGATCGCTCGAGGCTGGGGTCAGGCGGCGCCACTCCGGGCGCCAGCGTGACATCGAGCAGGTTGTAGGTGTTCTGCCCGCCGTCATTGACGCCGGCGCAGTATCGCGCCGAGCTGAGGTGCTCGCCTCGCGTGATGACGCCCTCGGACACGAGGAAGCCCGCGGCGAGGTCGAAGTCGTGGCCCGGTGTGCGCATCGTCACCGCGAGCGAGCGGCCACCCACGCGAATCTCGAGCGGCTCTTCAACCGCCAGCAGATCTTCCTGCGTCACCGGGGCAACCCCCGCCGTCAGGCGGATGACCTTCCGGCGAACCGTGACTCTGCTCATGCCCAAGACCTAACCGTCGTGTCCAGACCTACCAGCCGTGTGATGCCGGTGCGAGCTCCAGCAAACCACGTCCGGCCGGGTGCGTCTGCCGGCTCGTGACAGTAGGGCGTCCCCGTATCGCACATCACCAGCGCGTCTGCCGGCACCCGCCCCGGACAACGCCGCCCTCCTGACGCCACGACCGAGCCCGCGCGTCACCGGGTGCGTATGCCGCCTTGGGCCGGCATGCACCCGGTGCGCCCCGATCTTCTGGGCCGAAACTGTGAATCTTTTCTGGATTGTGTGGCTACTCACTCTGCGGTAGAAGAAAGGGAGGTCTCATAGGAAATTCAGAGGAAGCACCGAAAGACCGCACAGGCCAGTGTCTGAACGTAGAGGCATGGACCAGGAACAGCGCAACAACCAGCGCCCGCCAACCCGGGATTGGAGCACCATGAGCAGCTCACCCAGCTCGGGCCCGGCCCGGGTGGCGGCCCGGAACAAGGGGCTGGCGTGGGTGTCGGCCATCACCCTTGGTGCCGGCGCCGCCAGCGCTCTCGGCGCCGTGGCGATAGCGGTCAGCCTGACCAACCCGACCAGCACAGCGAGCGCCGTCTCCGGGATCAGCGCCAGCTCGGGGACCACCGAAGCGAGCGCGCAGAGGACCTCCGGCGACGACGACGAGGGCGACGACTCCGGCACGAGCCTTCAGGCCGCTCCGGCCCCGGCAACCTCGAACGTTCCTCCTGTCGCCACCTCCGGAGCCTCGTGATGAGCACCACCGCGACCAGCACCTCTGCGACGAGCACCTCGCCCACCACCTCGATCGGGGGACCAACGTTGTCAGACCTCCGCTGGGCCGAATGGGCTGCCATCGGCACCACGGTCAGGCTCGTTGTCACCGACCCGGCTCAGCTCGAGTCCGCCAGGGCGATGCTCGCCGATGACCTGGCCGCTCTCGACGCTGCCTGCAGCCGCTTCCGTGACGACTCCGAGCTGATACGGCTCGAGGCCAGAGCCGGCCGGCCGACCACGGTCAGCGCCCTGCTCGCCGGCGCCGTTCGCGCCGCGATGCGTGGGGCCCTGCTCACCGACGGCCTGGTCGACCCCACGGTCGGGCGGACAATGGAGGCGATCGGGTATGACCGCGACTTCGCCTCGGTGCCGGCCCAGAACGGGGCGGTGCGGGTCAGCGTGAGCCACGTCCCGCGATGGCGGCAGATCCATCTCGACGCCGCGACCAACCTGCTCACGGTGCCGGACGGTGTGAGAGTCGATCTGGGGGCGACGGCCAAGGCCTGGGCTGCCGACCGGTCGGCGGAGGGGATCGCGCGGGTACTGGGCTGCGGCACCCTGGTGAGCCTCGGTGGCGACATCGCCGTTGCCGGCGAGGTGCCACCCGGCGGCTGGTCGATCCGGGTCCAGGACATCACCGGCGACCCGTTGACGCCGGCTGGGGGTCCTGCTGACGTCATCACCATCCGCGACGGCGGGCTGGCCACGTCCAGCACGAGTGCCCGCAGGTGGCAGCGCGGCGGCGACCTGATGCATCACATCCTCGACCCGCGCACCGGGCGGCCTGCCGACAGCGACTGGCGCACGGTCTCGGTCGCGGCCGGCTCGGCTCTGGACGCCAATATCGCGAGCACCGCCTCGATCATCCGGGGCAAGAGCGCCGCCGGCTGGCTGGCCACGCTGGGGTTGCCTGCCCGCCTGGTGGCCGTCGACGGGTCCGTGACCAGGATCGCCGGCTGGCCGGAGTCGTCATGATCACGGGGACCGCATTCTGGTACGCCAGCCGCGCCACCGGCGTGATCAGCCTGATCCTGTTCTCGCTTGTGGCAGTGCTCGGCATCCTGGTCAACCGGCAGGGACGTCTGCCGGGACTCCCCCGGTTCGCGGTGACCGGGTTGCACCGCAACCTCTCACTGCTCACGGTTGCCTTCCTCGGCACCCACATCGTCACGGCGATCGTCGACGGGTACGCCCATATCCCATGGCTGTCGACCGTGGTGCCGTTCAGCTCCGGTTACGAGCGCTTCTGGATCGGGCTCGGCACCGTGGCAGTCGACCTGTTCATAGCCCTGATCGTCACCAGCCTGCTCCGGGACCGGATCAGGCCGTCCATCTGGCGGGCGGTCCACTGGCTCGCCTACCTCTGCTACCCCGTGATCGTGGCGCACAGCATGGGTGCCTACAAGGACCTTCGGTCCGGCTGGCTTCTGGCACTCACCCTGGCGACCATCTTCGCGGTGGTCACAGCCATGGGCTACCGCCTCCTTGACGCCCTCTCAGCCGTTCCGCGGCCAGGTCGGGTGCCCGAGCAGCTCGAACAAGCAGGCAAGAATCGGGCAGACATGTCCGGCCGGACAAGACAGGGAACCCCGAGATGACCGCAGCCATGCGTGACGCCGCTACCCGAGACGCCGCCGGCGCTGACCGGTCTGCGCCGCCCACCGGACTGCCCCGGCTGCTGGCCCTCGACGGTCAGCCGATGAACCTGGCAGCCCACGTGCGGGCGCACGGGCAGATGCACTACCGGGGCGGCCCGAGGTTGCTCATCCACACCATCGAGTCAGCCGGCCTCACCGGTCGGGGTGGAGCAGCTTTCCCAACCCACAGAAAGCTCACCGCCGTGACCGACCAGAAGGGCGTCCCGGTCGTCGTCGGCAACGGGGCGGAGGGCGAACCCGCCAGCGACAAGGACAAGACGCTCCTGTGGTCGTGCCCGCATCTGGTCCTGGACGGGCTCCAGCTCGCGGCCGAGGCGGTCGGCGCCCGCAAGACCAACCTCTACATCCACCGAGAACCAAGACTGGTGCAGCGCCTGGACTCGGCGCTGGCCGAGCGCGCGGCAGCCGGCCTGGATCGCATCGCCGTCAACCTGGTCACCGCGCCATACCGCTTCCTGGCCGGTGAGGAGTCGGCACTGGCCAACCGTGTGGAGGGCGGCGCTGCGCTACCCCGGTTCACCCCGCCGCGGATCTTCGAGCGTGGGGTCAACGGGGCGCCAACCCTGGTCCAGAACGTCGAGACCCTCGCCCAGCTGGCACTGATCTCGCGATACGGCTCTGCCTGGTTCCGAGCCCTGGGGACCAAGAAGGAGCCCGGGAGCATGCTCACCACCGTGCGGCTGGCCAACGGCGAAGGCGGGGTTGCGGAAGCGGCGATCGGCACGCCGATCAGCACTCTGCTCAGACTCACGGAGTACCCCGCACAGGCCGTTCTTGTCGGCGGGTACCACGGCGCCTGGCTCACCGCCGAGCAGGCCGGCAGGCTCACCCTCAGCAACTCCGACCTGCGACCGCTCGGCGCTTCCGTCGGCGCGGGGGTGCTGGCGGCGCTGCCGGCCGACCGCTGCGGCGTCGTCGAGTCGGCCCGGGTCGTCCGATACCTGGCGCTGGAGTCAGCCGGGCAGTGCGGACCTTGTCTGAACGGCCTGCCCCTGATCGCGGACACCCTCGCTCAGCTCGCCGACCACAGGTCCGGCCCGTCGGCCCGCGCAGACCTGGCACGCTGGTCCACGCTGGTCGAGCGCCGCGGCGCCTGTCATCACCCCGACGGCACCGTGCGTTTCCTGCGGAGCGCGTTGACCGTCTTCGCCGCGGAGGTCGCGTTGCACGAAGCCGGACGGTGCAGCGCCACCACCTACCAGCCGTTCCTGCCGATCCCGGCCGGTTCACCGGACCACAAAGACGATTGGAGCTGACCGTGGACGAGCGACTTCGCGTCAACCCGATCCTCTGCACCGGCCACGGCCTGTGTGCCGAGCTGGTCCCGGAGCTGATCGACCTGGACGAGTGGGGTTACCCCCTGATCTCCGCCGGCCCGGTCCCCAGGGAGCTTCGCAGGCTGGCCGGGCGCGCCGTGAACGACTGCCCCGCGCTTGCCCTCAAGCTTGAACGGGCGCCGAGATGAGCGGGGTGGGAAACGCTACCCTGCCCGTGCCCCAGGCAGGCGCCCTGACCCGCCCGGACGGTACGCCGGTCCGGGTTCTCGTCGTGGACGACGAGCCCAACCTGGCCGAGGTCCTCTCGAGCGTGCTGCGCCACGAGGGCTGGGAGGTGCAGAGCGCAGGAACGGGAATGGCCGCGGTCCGGACCGGCCGTGAGTTCCGGCCGGACGCAGTCGTGCTCGACATGATGCTGCCGGACTTCGACGGACTGGAGGTGATGCGACGGCTGCGCGAGGACAGTCCCCGCGTCGCCGTGCTCTTCCTGACCGCCCGCGACTCGGTCGAGGACCGGATAGCCGGGATCACCGCCGGAGGCGACGACTACGTGACCAAACCCTTCAGTCTCGAGGAGGTGCTGGCACGCCTGCGTGGCATGCTGCGCCGCGCCGGCATGAGCCAGAACGACGCGCACGACCGGCTGGCCATCGCCGACCTGACGATGGACGAGGAAGCCCGCGAGGTTCGCCGGGACGGTCAGCTGGTCGAGCTGACCGCCACCGAGTTCGAGCTGCTGCGTTTCCTGATGCGCAACCCGAGGCGGGTGCTCAGCAAGGCGCAGATCCTGGACCGGGTGTGGAACTACGACTTCGGCGGCCAGGCGCACGTCGTCGAGCTCTACATCAGCTACCTGCGCAAGAAGGTCGACGCCGGTCGTGAGCCGCTCATCCATACGGTCCGCGGCGTCGGGTACGTCCTCAAGACCTCGAGGTGACAGTGCGCGGATGGCTGGCCGCCAGGACCCTGCGGACCCGGCTCACCGCCGGGGTCCTGGTTCTGCTTGTCGTGTCCTGTGCGGGCATCGGGATCGCCACCAGCATCATGGTGCAGGGCTTTCTGGTCGACCGCCTCGACCAGCAGCTGGCACAGGCAGGCAGCCGCCTCGACGTCAGCCTGGAACACCCCGAGATTCCCGAAGGCTCCGGTGGGGACCCGGTGCCCTCCGGCGAGCCCGGCGTCCAGGGACAGGCGGTGGGAACGC
Source organism: Actinomycetota bacterium (assembly GCA_040006795.1). Classification (GTDB taxonomy): domain Bacteria; phylum Actinomycetota; class Actinomycetes; order Actinomycetales; family Dermatophilaceae; genus UBA4719. The sequence continues at coordinate 49,334 of JBDTWH010000233.1, forward strand.
TCGCCGCCCGGATCAGCGAGGGATCGATCGAGCAGGCCGTCGTCGTGCGCGACAACGCCGGCGAGGTCAGCCTCCCCGACGTGGCCCTGACGCAGGCTGACCGCTCGGCGCTGATGCGGGTGACCCCCGACTCGCCGCCGACCACCATCCGACTGTCCTCGCTGGGCGAATATCGGCTGCTCGCATCCCGGGGGCCGGACGGCGACATCCACATCGCCGGCCTGCCTCTGCAGGACATCGAGTCGACCGTGCACCGCCTCCAGGCCACCGAGCTCGTGGTCTTCGCCGTGGCGCTGCTGGTCACCGGGCTGGCGGGGGCCGGCTGGGTGACACTGTCGATGCGCCCGCTGCAACGGGTCACGATGACGGCACGACAGGTCACCGCGCTACCCCTTGGGAGCGGTGCGGTCGACCTCCCCCACCGAGTTCCCGAAACCTATCCTCGAACCGAGGTGGGTCAGCTCAGCGCGGCCTTCAACCAGCTGCTCGGGCACGTGGAGACTGCCCTGGAACAACGCGAAGGCAGCGAGGCCAGGCTGCGCCGCTTCGTGGCGGATGCGAGCCACGAGCTGCGGACGCCACTGGCCGGCATACGCAGCTATGCAGAGCTGGCCCGGCGCAGCACCAAGGCCGTCCCCGACGAGGTGAGCCACGCCCTGGGCCGGGTCGAGTCCGAAGCCGCACGGATGGGCCTGCTCGTGGACGACCTGCTGCTGCTGGCCCGGCTTGACGCCGGTCGCCCGCTGGAGCAGCAGGACGTCGACCTGTCCCGGCTCGTCATCGAGGTCACCAACGATGCGCGGGTAGCGGGCCCGGACCACCGGTGGTCTCTCGACCTTCCGGACGAGCCCATCGTCGTACGGGGCGACGAACACCGCCTCCACCAGGTGATGGCCAACCTTCTCTCCAACGCGCGGATCCACACCCCGGCCGGGACGTCCGTCGTCGTCAGGCTGAGCACAGATCAGCAAAGGGATCGCCAGGTCCTGCTGTCGGTCATCGACGACGGCCCGGGAATCCCCCCAGAGCTTCAGTCACACGTATTCGAGCGCTTCGTCCGCGCCGACACCTCGCGTTCGAGGGTCAAGGGCAGCACCGGCCTGGGCCTGGCCATCGCGCACGCCGTGCTGAAGGCACACAGCGGTTCACTGACGGTGAAGAGCAACGGGGACGGCACCGAGTTCGACATCTCGCTACCAGCCGGAAATGGCTCACACGCCAGCCCGGAGCGGGACTCCTAGGTCAGACACTCAGGCCGCGTCCTCGCCGACCTGGCCGGTGAACAGTCATGGCGCGACCCAGACGAGCCAGCAGGTCGGCAACCGCACCGGAGGACTCGCGTCCACGGTTCGGACCCGAGCGCCACCGCGGCCAGGCCCGGACGTCACGGCGACGCAGCCCCCGGCAGCAGAGCCTGCTCGCCGACCGGCCAGGCGAGCGGGTCGGGGCCCAGGGCACACAGCTGCGCCACCTGTTTGGCTCCCCAGGAGGAGAGCGGGTCCGTCCCGTCGGCCTGGGCGGCAAACTCGGGCCATGGCACCCACCAGGCGCCGTGAACCTCTGGCGGGTGCACCGTCACGGGCACGCCGGTGGTGGTCAACGCCCGGTACACCGGGCACAGCTCGTTCTCGACAGTCCCGTCGGCGGCTGTCGCCCGGTACCGGAAAGTGGGCAGGATCAGGTCCAGCTCGATCGGTACGATCCCCAGCTCATGTCTCAGACGGCGGAGCACCGCAGTCGCCATCCCCTCACCGGGTGCTGGATGACCGCAGCAGCTATTGGTGCGAATGCCGGGGAACGTTCTCTTGTCATAAGCCCGCCGGGTCACCAGGACGCGGCCGGCTGCGTCGAAGACATAGCAGGAGAAGGCAAGATGCAGTGGGGTGTCCCGGTGGTGCACCGTCGACTTCGGTGCGGTCCCGACGTCGGAGCCGTCCGGGGCGCAGAGCACCACACATTCCAGGTCAGTCATCTCCGTGCTTCCGTCATCTCGGGGACTGCGTCATCTCGGTAACTCCATGATCTCGGCGGTTCCATGTTCTCTGCGACTTCATAATCTCTGCGACTTCATAATCTCTGCGACTCCATGATCTCTGCGACTCCATGATCTCAGTACGCCAGCTGCTGAACAGCCGCGCCGAACACCCACGGGAGACGAAAGGCCAGGGGGACGATCCGCGAGGCCAGCAGCGGCTGACGCCGGGCCCAGAGCAACGACGACGTGATGGTCCGGTATCGCCTCGAAGCGACCAGCCATCGGTGTTCGTAGGCGCCGGGGTCGTCGGCCACGATGCAGTCCACGAGTGCCCGGGCACACGCCAGCGCTACGGCAATGCCCTCGCCGGTCAGCGCATCGACATATCCCGCGGCGTCCCCGACCAGCAGCACCCGTCCGGACACCCGGGCCGACGTCCTCTGCAACAGTGGCCCGGCTCCCCGCACGGACGTGGCACCCACCTCGGGCAGCCGGTCGCGCAGGGCAGGGAAGGCTTCCAGCTGCTCGGCGAACGACGCCTGCTCGCCCGAGAGGACGGCAACCCCGACCAGCTCCGGACCGACCGGTGTCACGTACGCCTCAGCCCTTGGCCCCCAGTGCACCTCGACCAGATCCGTCCACGGGGCCACGGCGAAATGCTGACGGGTGCCCCACCGCGGCGGGCTGGCGCCAGCAGGGCGTTCCAGGCCGAGCCGGCGGCGGATCGGAGAGTGCAACCCGTCGGCCACGGCCAGGTAGCGCGCCCGCCGCCCGTCGACGCTCACGCCGGTTGAGTCCTGCCGAACCTCCTTGGCCCGGGAGTCCACCACCTTCACCCCGGCGACCCGGGCGGCGTCAAGGAGGGAACCCTGCAGGCTCGTGCGGCGTACCCCCAGGCCCGGACCACTCCGGAAGGCGGCATCGACGAAGCGCCGGCTGTCGGTGTAACGGATGCCACGAATCGCCTGGCCCTGCGGGTGGACCCCGAGCTCGGCCAGAGCAAGAACGGCTCCAGGCATCAGGCCCTCGCCGCAGGCCTTGTCGATAGGGCTGGGGCGGGGCTCGAGGACCACCGTGCGCAACCCGGCCCGCGCCGCATTCAGCGCGGTGGCCAGTCCGGCCGGTCCTGCTCCGACGACGATGAGGTCGGCGTCGATCACGGTGCCGGTGCCTTTGCCGGCGGGCTCGGCGACGGATTCGACCGGGGGGACTGGGCCAGCGCCTGCGCCATGGCAGCGTTCTCGGACGAGATACGCACCCGCAGAAGGCCGGCGTCCAGGACGGTGAACACGAGCGCAGTGATCCACGCGGTGTGCACCAGCGGCAGGGCGATGCCTTCCAGCACCACTGCCACATAGTTCGGATGACGCAGCCAGCGGTACGGCCCGCCGTCGACCAGCGGCAGCCCTGGAATCACGATGATCCTGGTGTTCCATCGTGGGCCGAGGGTGATGATGCACCACCAGCGCAGGGCCTGGGCCAGAAGGACCACCGCGAGCATCGGCCATCCCAGCGCCGGGCTGAACGGCCGGTGTGTGGCCTCGAACAGGCAGCCGACGAGCAGCCCTATGTGCAGGACGACCATGAACGGGTAGTGGCCGAAGCCGTGCTCGCGCCCACCGTGCCTCCTGGCCCACGCCAGGTTGCGCCTGGCCACGACCAGCTCGGCCAGCCGCTCCGCCGCGACCGCGAGTATCAGCCCGACATAGGGCGTCATCGGCTGCTCACCACTCGAGCAGAACGAGCTCGGAGCAGAAGCCGGGGCCCATCGCCATCAGCATCCCCGGAGTCCCCGGCGTGAGGGAACGCTTGTCGAGGGTGTCGCGCAGCACATGCAGCACCGAGGAGGACGAAAGGTTTCCGACCTGGTCCAGGGAGCGCCAGGTGAGCTCCAGCGGGTCACCTGCCAGTCCCAGCTCGGCCTCGATCGCCTCGATCACCTTCGGTCCGCCGGGGTGGGACACCCAGGCACCGATGTCCTCGACCTGCAGCGAGTGCGCGGCCACGAACGACCGGATGTCGCCGCCGAGGTACTGCCTCACGAGACCGGGCACCTGCGCGTCGAGCACGATCCTCAGCCCGCCACCGCCGGCATCCATTCCCAAGGCGCGCTCGGTGCCCGGGTAGAGGCGGCTGCGGGAGTCGACCACCCGTGGGCCCGGCTCCGGACGGTTCTCGCCAACTGCCACCACGGCAGCAGCGCCGTCGCCGAAGAGGCCGCTGGCCACCAGGTTGGCCACCGAGCGGTCGTCACGCTGCACGGTCAGGGAGCACAGCTCGACGGACAGCAACGCGCCCACCTCGTTCGGGTGACCGATCAGGTAGTCGTGCAAGCGGGCGATCCCGGCCGCGCCGGCGACGCACCCGAGCCCGAAGAGCGGCACCCTCTTCACATCGGGCCGCAGCCCCACGACCTGGGCGATGAGGGCCTCTATCGAGGGCACCGCGATGCCGGTGACGGTGGTGGAGATGACCACGTCGACCTCGCCGGCAGCAATGCCGGCGCGTTGCAGCGCGCCGGTCAGCGCACCCGCGCCGAGCCGGACCGCATGGGCGATGAACAGGTCGTTGGACTCTCTGAATCCCCCGATCGTGGCGTACTGCTCCAGCGGCAGCACGAGATGTCGGCTGCTCACCTGTGCGCTGGCGTGCAGCCGCGTCAGCAGGGCAGGGTTGCCATCCGGTCCCAGGCACAGCTCGGAGAAGGCCGAGGTCAGCTCCGCCTGCTTGTAGCGGTGCGGCGGCAGAACGGCGTGGACGCCAGCCAGGGTGGTCACCCGCTCAACCTTAGGGTGACAGATGCCGGTCCGGCCGGATGCAGACGCGCAATTATTTCCAGGCTGCCACTGCCCGACGTCAGGCATCGAGCGCCCAACCGCTCTAGCATCGCGTCATGTCCACGACAACGACCACGACCACGCTCGTGCGGGCGCTGGCGCTGTCCTGCCACCCGATCCCGTCACTGGCTGTCACAGCGCTGACGGCCGGGCTTTCCGCTCTGGCCGGACTTCCGGCAGGCCGCGGGGTCCTGGTGACGGTGGCGGTATTCACAGGCCAGCTGTCGATCGGCTGGTCCAACGACTACATCGACGCGGAGCGGGACCAGGCCGTCGAGCGGTCCGACAAACCGCTCGCGGTCGGCACCCTGGCAATCCGAACCGCGGGTATCGCCGCCGTGGTCGCGCTCATCCTGACTGTTGTGCTGTCGGCGGCGCTCGGCTGGCCCGGGGGTGCGGCGGTGCTGGGCACTGCGACCTGCGGCTGGGCTTACAACCTGGGCCTGAAAGCAACTCCCCTGTCCTGGCTGCCCTACGCGATCGCTTTCGGCCTGCTCCCCGCAGTGGTGACGCTCTCGGACTCGCCTCCGCGGTGGCCACCGGCCTGGGCGCTGACCGCGGGCGCCCTGCTCGGGGTGGCGGCACATCTCGCCAACGCGCTGCCGGACCTTCGCGATGACGACGTCACCGGGATCCGGGGACTCCCGCACCGGCTGGGCGCGAAGACCACCGCCCTCACCGGCGCCGGCCTGCTGCTGGCCGCCTCGGCGGTGATCCTTTTCGGTGCGGGCGCCGCGAGCGGCCCATGGCGCTGGACCGGCTTCGGCGCTGCGCTGCTGGTGGCCGGGACTGCCGCAGCCGGCGCGTACCGCGATCCGTCTTCACAGCTGTTCTTCCGGGCCACCATCCTGATCGCCGCGATGGATCTTGTCTTCTTCGCCCTGTCGGGCAGCCGTCTCTAGCCGGCCGGGTGAATTCATCAAAATGTGTCTTGCTGCCTCCCGCGCCCGAGACATACTTTCAATGTGGGTGACCTGACTGGACGCCCTACTGATCACAAGGCCCCGGCCCCGCCTGAGACGACGAAGCCGGGGCTTTGTCGTGGGCTCGCCAGGGGCCGCGCCTGAGGGGTCAGTCGTCCCACTCGATCAGGACCTGGCCGCCCTGGACCGCGTCGCCAACGCCCACGTCGAGCGACTTGACCTTGCCATCCTTCGGCGCGGTCACCTCGGTCTCCATCTTCATCGCCTCCAGAACCAGCAACGTGTCGCCCGACCTGACGTCGACACCCGCCTCGATGAGCACCTTGACCACGGTGCCGGCCATCGGAGCGGTCAACGCGTTGGCAGAGGTCGCCTCGGCCTTGGCGGCGGTCGGGGTCATGGCGTAGGAGGACCGGCTGCCCACCAGAACTGCGCCAAGGGTGGGCAGAGGCTCCTCCTCCACCTCGACCTCGACGTCGTAGACGGAACCGTTCACGGTTATCTGTAGCTTCATGTCGTCCCTCGTCGTGGAATCACCGTCAGCGGAGCCTGCCGGTCACCGCGGGCGTGCAGGTCAGCGTGGGACTGCTGCGCGGCCGCACGTCCCTGGGCAGCCCACCCGCCACCACGGCGCAGGTGAACCTGCTTGACCGTGGCGCGCTCGCCGAGGTAGGCCGCACACGCCGCGGAGATAGCGAGCAGAACTTCCTCGCTGACCTCGGGATGCCACAGCGCAGCCTGGTCCTCCAGCGTCTTGAGGCGGGCCGACAGCTCGGCCACCAGGGCTTTCAGCTCGGCAACAGTGTCGTTGGCCTCGTCGATCTGGCTCATGGTGCCTCCCTTCCTCGGGAAGAAGTCGAACAGAGTCTCGGGAAGAAGTCGAACAGAGTCTCGGGAAGATTTCGAACAGGGTCTTCGGGTCGGAGTAGAACGCGGAGTGTGGCTCTTGCGGTCAGAGCGGGATCAGGCCGTGCTTCTTCGGCGGACGCGGTTCCCGCTTGGCGGAGAGGTTCTCCAACGCCCGAGCCAGCTTGCGGCGCGTGTCGGAGGGCTCGATGACGTCGTCGACCAGACCACGGGCGGCCGAGACGTACGGCGTCGAGAAGGTCTCGCGATACAGCTGCACGAGCTCTGCCTTCTTGGCCACAGGGTCGTCCGCTGCGGCGATCTCCCTGCGGAACACCACGCCGGCCGCACCCTGGGCGCCCATCACCGCGATCTCGGCGGTCGGCCAGGCGAACACCCGGTCGGCGCCCAGGTCCTTGCCGCACATGGCCAGGTAGGCGCCGCCGTAGGCCTTGCGCAACACCACGGTGATCTTCGGGACGGTCGTCGCGGAGTAGGCGTAGAGCAGCTTGGCCCCGTGCCGGATGATCCCGCCATACTCCTGGGTGATCCCGGGGAGGAAGCCGGGAACGTCAACCAGGGTGACCAGCGGGATGTTGAAAGCGTTGCAGAACCGCACGAACCGGGCTCCCTTGTCGGACGCGTCGATGTCGAGAACCCCGGACAAGGCGATCGACTGGTTGGCGACGAACCCGACCGTACGGCCGGTGATCCGGCCGAATCCCACGACGAGGTTGGGCGCAAACGCTGCGTGGACCTCCAGGAAGTCGCCAAGGTCGACGAGCCTGGCGATGATGTCGCGGACGTCGTACCCCTTCTTCGGGTCGTCGGGGATGATCTCGTTGAGGCTCTCGTCTCGCTCGACATCGTCGTGGCCCGGGATGAACGGGGGCTCCTCGGTGTTGTTGCTCGGCAGGAAGCTGAGCAGCTTCTTGGCGATCAGGATCGCCTGATGGTCGTCCTCTGCCACGAAATGCGTCACCCCGGAGCGCACCGCGTGGGCGGCAGGACCGCCCAGCTCCTCTGCGGTGACACTCTCGCCGGTGATCTGCTTGATCACATCCGGGCCCGTGATGAACATCCGGGAGGCCGTGGTCTGGATGATGAAGTCGGTCAACGCCGGCGAGTAGGCCGCGCCACCGGCGCACGGGCCGGCGATGATCGAGATCTGCGGCACCGCACCAGAGAGCGCGACGTTCTCGAAGAACACCTTGCCGTAGCCCGACAGCGAGTCGATGCCCTCCTGGACCCTGGCGCCGCCGGAGTCGTTGAAGAAGACGAACGGGGTGCCGTTGTCCAGCGCGGAGCGCATCACCGCCGCCACCTTGACCGAGTGCATCTCACCGGCAGATCCCCCGGCGACGCTGAAGTCCTGGCTGGCAACATGCACCGGGCGACCCAGCACGGATGCGGCGCCGGTGACCACCCCGTCAGCCGGCATGACCGCGGTGTCCATGCCGAACAACGTGGTCCGATGGGTGGCGAGCATCCCGCTCTCCTCAAAGCTGATCGGGTCGACCAGCTCAGCGATCCGTTCGCGAGCGGTCAGCTTGCCGGCGTCGTGCTGCTTGGCGTGGCGCTTCTCTCCACCCCCTGCGATGACTTCTTCGCGACGGGTGCGCAGCTCATCGATCCGATCTTGCATGGTCACGTTCGTGGTCGCCGTGCTGGCCGTCGGGTTCGTGGTCGCCTCAATCGCCGCCGCGTTCGTGGTCGCGGTCTTTTGCTTGCTCGTCGTCTTTTGCTTGCTCGTCGTCTTGGGCTTGCTCGTCGTCTTGGGCACGGTGGCTTTCCTGGGCATGGCCGAATTCACCTCTCTCAGGCGGGCTTCACGG